>DATJTL010000036.1:0-2247 GCA_035503415.1 Xanthobacteraceae bacterium | reverse complement strand
CAAGGTAGTGAACTGGCCGCTGGTCGATATCGCGCCCAAAGTCATGATCGCGATCTATTTCGCATCGGCGCAATACGTCAATGCGAACCCCGACATGGTCAAACGGTTCAAGGCCGCGATCGGCGAGTCGCTCGCCTATGCTCAGGCCCACACTGACGAAGTTCGCCAGATGATCCCGACCTATACGCGGATCCCGCCCGACGTCGCCGCCAAGATCACGCTGCCGATCTGGCCGAGCGAGTTCAACCGCCCATCGATTCAGGCGCTGGCCGACGACGCCTTGGAGGACGGATTGATCAACAAGAAGGCGGATATCGCCGCCCTGTTGCCTTAAGCGGCGGCATGAGCGCTTCAACGAAAAACGTGCGGGCCAGAAGGAGCGCCCGCACGATCGTCTGGCTGCAGGGTCTCGCGGGCCTTGTAGGCTTTGCTGCGCTACTCGAAATCGTGCCGCGGACGGGGCTGGTCTCCCCGCTCTATCTGCCGCCGTTCTCCGCAATCATGGTGGCCCTCTTCAAGGAGATCATGACCGCCGAGTTCTGGACGGCGCTCAGCGATACGCTCGAAGCCTGGGCGATCGGACTTGTCATTTCGGTGATCGCAGGCACGGTGATCGGCATCGCCATCGGCAGTTCGAATGCGCTGCGGACCGTGACCCACTCGACGATCGAATTTCTGCGGCCGATTCCGTCCGTGGCGCTCATTCCTCTGGCGGTCTTGCTGTTCGGCTCGCAGATCCAATCGACCCTCATTCTCGTGATCTATGCGTCGTTCTGGCAGGTGCTGATCCAGGTGCTCTACGGCGTGCAGGACGTCGACCCGGTGGCGCGCGAAACGGCCCGCTCCTACGGGCTCGGCGCATGGGCGCAAATTCGCTATGTCGTTTGGCCGACGACGCTGCCCTATCTGATGACCGGCATACGGCTGGCGGCCGCGGTGGCGCTCATCCTCGCCATTACCAGCGAGGTCGCCATCGATACGCAGGGGCTTGGCAAGGAGATTTCCGACACCGAATCCGGCGGCGCGGTGGCCATCATGTATGCCTACGTCATCGTCGCCGGAATTATCGGCGTCATCGTCAATCTTGGCGCCCGCGCGCTCGAACGCCGCGTGCTGGCGTGGCATCCCTCGGTACGGCTGGACCTCGCGGAGGCCGGCGGATGATTGCCATGCCGACCCGCCCGCTGCGCCGCGCTGCGGTCACGCTCGCCCTGCCGGTGGCGCTGGTCGCCACCTGGTGGTTCACCAGCGCCGGCAGCCAGAATTTCTATTTTCCGTCGCTGCAGTCGATTTTGCAGACGTTCGGCAAACTCTGGTTTTCGGCGAACGCTCTGCACGACGTGGTGCCGAGTCTTCTTCGCCTCTCGGTCGGCTATATCGCCGCCGCACTTCTGGGCATAGCAATCGGAATTCCGGTCGGCGCTTCGCGCAATTTGCGCAACCTGCTCGAGCCGGTACTGGAATTCCTGCGCGCCATTCCGCCGCCGGTGCTGATTCCCGTGCTGATTTTATTCGCCGGCCTCGGTAACGAGATGAAGGCGCTCGTCATCGTGCTCGGTTGCATCTGGCCGGTTCTGCTCAACACCGTCGCCGGCGTGCGTTCGCTCGACGAGGTGCTTGCCGAAGTCGTGCGCAGCTATCGGATCGGCGCCTTCGCCCGCCTGTGGCATTTCGTTCTGCCCGGCGCGAGCCCGCAGATTTTCACCGGGCTCCGGCAATCGCTCTCCATTGGCATTATTCTGATGGTTGTCAGCGAAATGTACGCCGCGAGCGACGGCATCGGCTTTGCGCTCGTGCAATACCAGCGCAGTTTCGCCATTCCCGAGATGTGGAGCGGCATCATCCTGCTCGGCATCATAGGCATCGTGCTGTCGCTGATCTTTCGCGCGATCGAAGCCTGGCTGCTCGGCTGGTATCACGGCCTGCGGCAGTCGCAGCGCGCTGGCTGATCGTATCCGGGGGATCAATGGTCAAAGCGGCAACGCCGATGCTCGAGGTAAAACGGCTGCATAAAGTCTATGCGGATGCGAGCCGTACCGTCGAAGCGATCCGCAACGTAAGCCTCAGCGTCGGCGAGGGCGAGCTGGTCTGCATCGTCGGTCCGTCGGGGGCCGGCAAGACGACGCTGCTCAAATGCATCGCCGGGCTGCTCGCGCCCTCCTCCGGGGAGATCGTCCTGGAAGGCCAGCGGGTAGTCGGACCGCCACCTTCCATGGCCGTGGTCTTTCAGGAATACGGCCGCAGCCT
>DATJTL010000035.1:0-14118 GCA_035503415.1 Xanthobacteraceae bacterium | reverse complement strand
GCCGTGGGCGCTGGCCAAGACCGACCCTCAGCGCCAAGGCACGATCCTCTACGTGACCGCGGAAGTGTTGCGGCAGGTCGCCATTCTGGCGCTGCCGTTCATGCCGATGGCGGCGGGCAAATTGCTCGATCTCTTGGCGGTGCCAGAGGCCGAGCGCGTTTTCGCAAATCTGGGCGGTGCTCAGCGGATCGCGGCCGGCACATCCTTGCCGGCGCCGTCGCCGGTTTTCCCGCGTTATGTCGAGCCCGAGGCGCGCGCCGCGCAATAGAAGAGACACAATGCTGGTCGACAGCCATTGCCATCTCGATTTTCCCGATTTCGCCGCCGAGCTTGACGCTGTGGTGGCACGCTCGCGCGCGGCCGGCATCGCGCGCATGGTCACGATTTCCACGCGCGTGCATCGGCACAACGAGGTGCTCTCGATCGCCGAGCGGTTTCCCGATGTCTATTGCTCGGTCGGCACCCACCCGCATTACGCCCATGAGGAGCTTGATGTGAGCGCGGACGATCTCGTCGCTCGCGCCCGCCACCCGAAGATCGTGGCACTCGGCGAAGCCGGGCTCGACTATCACTACGACAATTCCCCGCGCGAGGCGCAAGAGCGCGGTTTTCGCACCCACATCGCCGCGGCGCGGACCACCGGGCTGCCGCTGGTCATCCATTCGCGCCAGGCCGACGACGATACCGCGCGGATTCTCGAAGAGGAGGCGGGGAAGGGCGCCTTCCCCGCCGTCTTGCACTGCTTTACCGGCGGACGCGACCTCGCCCAGCGGGCCATCGCGCTCGGCCACTATGTTTCGTTCACCGGCATCGTTACGTTCAAGAACTCGGGCGCGTTACGCGCCATCGCCGCCGAGCTGCCGGCCGACCGCATCCTGGTCGAGACCGACGCGCCCTATCTCGCTCCCGGCCGCCATCGCGGCAAGCGCAACGAACCGGCCTACGTGATCGAAACAGCAAATGCGCTCGCCGAAGTGCGCGGCGTGCCGTTCGATGAGATCGCGCGGCAGACCACCGACAATTTCTTCCGCCTGTTCGCCAAGGTGCCACGCCCATCCGCCGCTGCAGCGGCCTGACGCCTGAGATCCAAAGCTCCCAGCGATGCTGAAATTCACCATTCTCGGCTGCGGATCGTCCGGCGGCGTGCCGCGCCCGGCGCTCGGCTGGGGGGTCTGCGATCCCAATAATCCGAAGAACCGGCGGCGGCGCACTTCGTTTCTGGTCGAGCGGTACACTACCGGAGGCGTCACACGCGTGCTGGTCGACACGCCGCCGGATATGCGCGAGCAGCTTCTGGACGCCAAGGCCGACCGGCTAGACGGCGTACTCTTCACCCATGAGCATGCCGACCACACCCACGGCGTTGACGATCTGCGCGCATACTTCATCAAGCAGCGCGCGCTGATCGACGTCTATCTCGACGAACGCACCGGCGAGACGATGCGCATGCGGTTCGACTACTGCTTCAAATCGCCACCCGGCAGCGAGTACCCGCCGATCCTGCGTGAGCACCGGCTGGCGCCCGGCGAGCCGGTGACCATTTCAGGGCAGGGAGGTCCGATCACAGCGCTGCCGCTTCGGCAGGCGCACGGCGATATCGAGTCGCTCGGCTTCCGCTTCGGCGGCGTGGCCTATTCGGCGGATCTGAGCGGCATCCCCTCGAAGTCCGCCGCTGCGCTTTTCGACCTCGACGTGTGGATCGTCGATGCGTTGCGCGAACGGCCGCACCCGAGTCACTTTTGCGTCGACGACGCACTCGGCTGGATCGAGCGGCTCAAGCCACGCCGCGCCATCCTGACCAACCTGCACTCCGATCTCGACTACGAGACCCTGCGCGCCAAGCTGCCGCCCGGTGTCGAACCTGCGTTCGACGGGCTGACATTCGAGACCGAGCGCTAAGGCCGCCCCGCATGCGGTAATACGTCTAGTTCCATAATATGTCTTATGCGAATCATGGGTTCAGGGGCCGGATTTGCTGAGCAAGGCAAGCCCCTGCTGCCACTCACCAAATTCCCGGCAAAAGCCGCCAGCGCACGCGCTCGGCGTAGTCCCGGTAGCCAGGAAGCTCAGCCTTGAGCACGCGGTCTTCCGTGATCGTCCGGTAGAAAAGGAACGGCACGCTGGCGACCACGAGCAGCGCGGTGGCGATCCAGGAGTCGAGCGCTGGTCCGCTCGCCGAAATGAGCACGATGCCGGCGACATAACCCGGATGGCGGACGAAGGCGTAGGGCCCGGCGGTGATCACCACTTGGCCGCGGTCGCGCTGAATGCGGATGATCGACGAAAAGAAGCGGTTCGTGCGCATCGCCCAGAGGCAAAGTACGTAGCTCGCCGCGACGGCAGCGAGCGCTAGCCATTGCAACCAAGTCGGGACGGTGTCGCTCCAATGAAACCGGCCATGATCGAGGCCGGCGATAATCCAATGGGCGAACAGGACACCGGTGAAAAGCCATAACGCGAGCGGCGGCCGTTTGCCGCCGGGGCGCATGCGCTCGCGCGCCAGATCGGGATCGAGCAAGAGGAACGAGGCGACGAAGCACGCCGCGAATATCGCGAGATAGACCCAATAGGTCGCAAGTCCGAGCGTGCCGGCGGAACCGAACAAAGCCGCAGTCGCCAGCACGAAGAAGATCACACTCTGAACATACGCGGAAAGCGGCATCACAGACCTCCGCATAAGGACTCGCGGAACCAAGGTTGTTCCGGCAGCGTTGAATGGCAAGCCCGCGCGCCGGTGAGAGCCACCGCGGCGCTCCCAATAGCCATCCCAGCAGCTTTCACGAGGTGATGCCGTGAGCAAGATCCGAGCCCTCGATACACGCCGCAAGGTGACCCCTGCCCTCGACACACCGACCGACCTTTCGTCCGAAGCGGTCGCGGAAATTTCGGCCAAGATCAATGTGGTGTTGGCCGATTTCTTTGCACTCTACCTGAAGACCAAGAACTTCCACTGGCATATCAGCGGCCCGCATTTCCGCGACTATCACCTCCTGCTCGACCAGCAGGGCGAGCAGATTTTCGACGCCACTGACGACATCGCTGAACGCGTGCGCAAGATCGGCGGTACCACGCTGCGCTCCATCGGAAATATTGCCGAGCTGCAGACGCTCAAGGACAATGATCAGGACTTCGTCCCGCCGTTCGACATGCTGCGCGAATTGATGAACGACAACAAAGCGTTGGTCATCACCATGCGTGCGGCGCACGAGGTCACCGACAAGTACGGTGACGTCGCTACCACAAGCCTGTTGGAAAACTGGATCGACGAGGCCGAGCGGCGCACCTGGTTCCTGTTCGAGGCGAGCCGCAAGGCCGACGAGTCCAGGCACTGACCCAACCTTGTCGACAAGAAGCGGCCGCATAGTCGCGGCCGAAGCGGGTGTCTGGTAGGTTTCCGCTTCATTCGGGAATCCTCCATGACCCCTTCTCGCGATATCGTTCGCCTCCTCGACATCATGGCGGCGCTGCGCACGCCCAAGACCGGCTGTCCGTGGGATTTGGCGCAGAATTTTTCCACCATCGCGCCCTACACGCTCGAGGAAGCCTACGAGGTCGCCGACGCCATTGCGCGCGGCGACCTGGACGATCTCAAGGAGGAATTGGGCGACCTGTTGCTGCAAGTCGTCTTTCACGCCCGCATGGCGCAGGAAGAGGGCTCCTTCGAGTTCGGCGACGTGGTTCAGGCGATCACCGAAAAGCTTATCCGCCGCCATCCGCATGTTTTCGGCGACGAACGCTCGGAGAACGCGGAAGCCGTAGAAGGCCTGTGGGAACGCATCAAGGCGCAGGAGAAAGCGGCACGAGGAAACAACGATACCTACGCGGGCGCGCTGGCCGGCGTGCCGGTGGGTCTACCCGCCCTCACGCGCGCGCTCAAACTACAGCAAAAGGCAAGCAAAGTCGGTTTTGATTGGAACGATCCGCGCGCGGTGCTGCGCAAGATTCGCGAAGAGGCCGATGAGATCGAGGCGGCGCTCGAGCACGATCAGACCGGCGCCGCTGCCGAAGTCGGCGATCTGTTGTTCGCTGCGGTCAACCTCGCTCGCCATCTGCGCGCCGATCCGGAAGCGGTGCTGCGGGGAACCAACGAAAAATTCGTACGCCGCTTTGCCTCGATCGAGCGCGCACTTTCCGCGCGAGGGAAGACGCCGCAGGAGGCCACCCTCGAAGAGATGGACGCGCTGTGGGACGAAGCGAAAACGCAAGAGTGAAAGTTTGTTTGGCGGGTGCGCCACCCGCTCCGGGCGAACCCTTCACCCGCCTCGCCGTTCACGCGGCTCGGCGTCCTCCCCCGCAACGGGAGAGCAGATAAAGCGGGCAAACTTGTCGCTGACCGCCCTCGCCTTGTCAGGCGCTGCGCGCACCGTAACGGCGATGCGGCCGGTTTCTTCGTTGAGCGCCTTGTGCATCACTTCGGTGTGGCGGTGCAGCCAGCTCAAACCGGCACCATCGGCGGGGTCGAGTTCCAGTTCGATCAGCACCCGGCCAGCCGACAGCCGCGCCTCGATGGCCGCGGCAAGTGCGTCGAGCCCCTCCCCGGTCAGCGCCGAGACGAGTACGGGCCGGCGCTCCGGCGGTTGGCGTTCGGCGAGATTTTGCAGCCGCGCTTGCGCCGGCGCATCGAGCCGGTCGATCTTGTTCCAGACCTCGATCAGCGCACGCTTGGTGTCGGTATCGTTATGCACATCGATGCCGAGCTGATTTAAGATCGCCTCAACGTCCGCCAATTGCGCCTCGGCGTCCTCGTGCGACAGGTCGCGCACGTGCAGGATCACGTCGGCTTCGATGACTTCCTCGAGCGTGGCGCGGAACGCCGCCACCAGCATCGTCGGCAGATCGGAGATGAAGCCGACCGTGTCGGAGACGATGACGCGGGCGCCGTGCGGCAGGTCAACCGCGCGCAAGGTTGGATCGAGCGTTGCGAACAGCATGTCGGCGGAGAGCACGCTCGCCCGCGTCATGCGGTTAAACAGCGTCGACTTGCCGGCATTGGTGTAGCCGACCAGAGCAACGATCGGATAAGGCACGCGGCGGCGGCTCTCACGATGCAGCGCGCGGGTGCGTTTGACCTTGGCGAGTTCGCCCTCGATCTTGGCCAGCCGCTCCTCGATGATGCGGCGGTCGGCTTCGAGTTGCGTTTCGCCGGGGCCGCCCAAAAACCCGAAACCGCCGCGCTGGCGTTCGAGGTGGGTCCATGAGCGCACCAGCCGGCTCTTCTGGTAGGTCAGGTGCGCGTGTTCGACCTGCAGCGCACCTTCGCGCGTCCGTGCGCGCCGGCCGAAGATTTCCAGAATAAGGCTGGTGCGATCGACGACCTTGGCGTTCCAGGCCTTTTCCAGGTTGCGCTGCTGCACCGGCGAGAGCGCGCAATCCATCACCACGATGCCGGCATCGTGCGTTTTGACGAGGCCGGCAATCTCATCGACCTTGCCCTTGCCCAGATAGGTGGCGGGGCGCAACGCGTTCAGCGTCACGATGCCGGATTGCTCGACTTCAAGATCGATGGCGCGGACAAGCCCGACGGCCTCGTCGAGCTTGGCCGCCGGCGTCCGCCCAGCGTTAGCCCCGCGCCCCTCCTCGCGCGTCGGGCGGCGCAAGAACGGCTCGATGACGAGCGCACGGCCGGTCACCGAGGTCGGCGCTTGCGCCGGACTCAGGTGATCGGCACGCGCGTCGCGGCGACGCGGCTCCAATCCGATCAGACCTTTTCCGCAGGCGCCGCTTCTTCAGCGCCTTCGAAAAGTTGGACGGGATGACCCGGCATGATGGTCGAGATGGCGTGCTTGTAGACGAGTTGCGAATGTCCGTCGCGGCGAAGGAGCACGCAGAAATTGTCGAACCAGGTCACTACGCCCTGCAGTTTGACGCCATTCACCAGGAAGATGGTGAGTGGAATCTTGTTCTTACGGACGTGATTGAGGAAGGTGTCTTGTAGATTTTGTGCGCGGTCGGCTGCCATGGCCGTTGTTTCCGTTCTTGCCACGCGGGCCCCTGCCCCGCGGGTTGCCTTGTTTACGCCTTCTATAAGTAGGGTGGGCCGAGCGAAGCGAAACCCACAGTAAGCCGCATTACGAGATGATGGGGTCTAGCTCCGCTCCCCCATCCGACAAGATATGTTGTGCCGTCGCCCGCCGACAGCGCCGGGCGAAGCCAAGTTAGGCATTAGAGGGCCGGGCGGGCGATGTTGCAAGCCCAAGTTGGCGGGCCGCTCAAATAAGGTAGCCGAATGGCGAGTTATCCGGCTTCTGCATAGTGGTGGAAGGCCCGGCGCAGCGCGGTGGCGACCGGCCCGGGCTTGCCGTCGCCGATCACATGGCCATCGATTCGCACCACCGGAATGACGATTTGGGTGGCAGAACTGACGAATGCCTCGCGCGCCGCGTAGGCTTCCTGCAGGGCAAAGGGGCGTTCCTCGATGGTCAGGCCCTGCCCTTTGACGGCGTCGAACAGGACCGCGCGCGTAATGCCACCGAGGATGGCGTGATCGGCCTGCCGGGTGACGAGCTTACCATCCTGGGTAACGATCCAGGCATTGACCGAGGCGCCCTCGGTGACGGCGCCGCTTTTGTCGATGAACCAGGCCTCCCGGGCGCCTTGGTCGATCGCCGCTTGCCGTGCCAGCACGTTGGGCAGGAGCCCGACAGTCTTGATGTCAACGCGGCCCCAGCGGTTGTCCGGCACGCTGACGACCGCAATACCCGAGGCGGCGAGGGCCTCGAGGCGCTTGGGATTGAGGGGGCGCGCGGTCACGACCACGCTCGGGGCGACGGCGGGCTGCGGAAAAGCGGGGTCGCGCCGCGCCACGCCACGGCCGATTTGCAGATAGACGAGACCGTAAACAATGCGGTTGCGCGCCACCGTTTCGCGCAGCACGACACCGAGCGCCGCCCGCGTCATCGGCATACGAATTCGTAGCGCCGCGAGCGAGCGTTCGAGCCGGTCGAGATGGCGCCGCTCGTCGATCAGGCGCCCTGCCCTGACCTCGCAGACTTCGTAGACCGCATCCGCGAACTGATAGCCGCGGTCCTCGACGTGGACCTTGGCGTTGCGGAACGGCAGGTAGCGGCCGTTGACGTAAGCGATGCGGCTCATCGGAGCTCGTCGGTCCTCAATCGATCCCGAGTGCCTTGAGCTTGCGGTGTAGCGCTGAGCGCTCCATGCCGACGAACTCGGCGGTACGCGAAATATTGCCGCCGAAGCGGTTGATCTGCGCCAGCAGATATTCGCGTTCGAACACTTCGCGCGCTTCGCGCAAGGCAAGACTCATCAACTGTTCGCCGCCGTTGCCGTTGGGCATGCTCGGGATCATGGAGCCGACGTCCTGCGGCAGCATGGCGGCGGTGATCACCGCTTCGGGATCGCCGCCGGCGAGAATCATCAGCCGTTCGACGTTATTGCGCAACTGCCGCACGTTACCCGGCCAATCGTGCGACTGCAGCACGGCGAGCGCGTCGGCGCCGACCTTGCGCTTGGGCAGGCCGGTGGCGTGAGAAATCTGCGACATGAAATATTCGACGAGCTCGGGAATGTCTTCGCGGCGCTCGGCCAGCCCCGGCACGCGGATCGGGACTACCGACATGCGGTGGAAGAGATCCTCGCGGAATCTGCCGGCGGCGATGTCGGCCTCGATATTGCGGCTCGTCGAAGAAACAATCCGTACGTCGACGGTGACCTTGGTGCTGCCGCCGACGCGCTGGAAAGTCTGATCGACCAGTACGCGCAGGATCTTGTTCTGCGTTTCACGCGGCATGTCGGCGATTTCGTCGAGGAACAGCGTGCCGCCATGCGCCTCTTCGAGCGCGCCCACCTTGCGGCCGTGCGCGCCGTTCGTCGACTCGACGCCGAACAGCTCGATTTCCATGTGCTCGGGCGAGATTGCGGCGGCGTTGATCACCACGAACGGCGCGTTGGCACGGCTCGAGTGGGCGTGGATGGTGCGCGCGGCAAGCTCCTTGCCGCTGCCGGATGGCCCCACGATGAGGATGCGGCTGTTGGTCGGCGCCACTTTCTCGACCGTCTGCCGCAATTGATTGGCGGAGGGCGAATGGCCGATGATCACGGTGGGCAACGGAGCGAACTGCTTGAGTTCCCTCACCTCGCGTTTCAGGCGCGAGTTTTCCAATGCCCGCTCGGCCACCAAGAGAAGCCGGTCGGCCTTGAACGGCTTCTCGATGAAGTCGTAGGCCCCGCGTTTGATGGCGGAGACGGCGGTCTCGATATTGCCGTGTCCTGAAATCATCACGATTGGCAATTCGGGATGCTCGAGTTTGAGCGAGTCGAGGAGCTGCAGACCGTCCAACCGGCTGCCCTGCAGCCAGATGTCGAGGAAGACGAGGTTTGGACGCCGCGCCACCACGGCGGCAAGCGCGTCGTCGCTGTCGTGCGCCGTGCGCGTCGAATAGCCCTCGTCTTGCAGGATGCCCGCGACCAGCTCGCGAATGTCGGCTTCGTCGTCGACGATGAGGATGTCCGATGACATGATCAGCTCACCGCCTCATTCTTTGGCGCCGGCGCTCCGGCCGCACGTACCGGCTCGGCGCTGAAGCGAAGCTGCATCCAGGCACCGCGGACGCCGGGGACCTTGTCGGAGGCATCGCGCAACTCGATGCGTCCGCCGTGCTCTTCGAGAATGCGGCCAACGATAGCGAGCCCGAGACCGGTGCCTTTTTCGCGCGTAGTCACGTAGGGTTCGAGCAGCCTTGCCCGGTTCTCCTTGGGCAGCCCGATGCCGTTATCGACGACGTCGATCACCGCCTCCTTGCCCTCGCGCTTGGCGCTGACGACGATGCGGCCGCGGCCGAGTTCGTCCGGCGGCACCGCCCCGATCGCTTCGGTGGCGTTCTTGATGATGTTGGTCAGCGCCTGCGAGATGAGCCGGCGGTCGAAACGCGCCGGCATCACGTCGGCTTCCAGCTCCACCTCGAAATCGATGTCGGGATGGCCAACGCGCAGCAGGAACACGACCTGCCGCACGGTATCGGCTACGTCCTCGTCGGCGAAAACCGCTTTCGGCATGCGGGCAAAGCGCGAGAACTCGTCGACCATGCGCTTGATGTCGTCGACCTGGCGCACGATCGTGTCGGTGCATTGCTCGAATATGCTCACGTCCTCGGTGATCAGTTTGCCGTACTTGCGGCGCAGGCGCTCGGCCGACAACTGGATTGGCGTGAGCGGATTTTTGATCTCGTGGGCGATGCGTCGCGCGATGTCGGCCCAGGCGGACGAGCGTTGAGCGAGAACCAGTTCGGTAATGTCGTCGATGGTGATGACGTAGCCGTGTTCGGATTCGGCCGCCTGCTCGCTGGTCACGCGGATGGAGAAATTGCGTTCCTGTCCGTCGCGGCTGACCGCGATCTGGCGTTGGATCAGCCGTTGATTGCTGCTGCGGGCGGCGGCGAAGATATCGCCGATTTCGGCGGCGATTTCGCGCAGCGGACAGCCGAGCGCCTCGCTTTCGGCGCGCCCGATCAGGCGCTCCGCCGAACGGTTGAGGATGGTAATGCGGCCGTCGGCGTTGACGCCGATGACGCCGGCGCTGGCGCCGGCAAGCACGGCCTCGGTGAAGCGGCGGCGGCTGTCGATAAGGTCGCGCGCGCGTACGATGTCCTCGTGCTGCGTCCGCAGTTCGGCGGTCATATTGTTGAAGGTCTCGCCGAGATGAGCGAGGTCGCCTTCGGAGCGGTGCACCGGCACCTGGATATTGAGGTTGCCGGTCGAAACTACATTGGCGGCGCCGATCAACCGGCGGATCGGGGCCACCAGCCGATTGGCGAAGTCGAGCCCGATCCAGGCCGAGGACAGCAGCACTATGAGCGCGATGATGGCAAACATCAGCGCAAACGCGATTTGGATGCCAAGCTTGCGCGCCTCGAGATTGGCGTACTCGCTGATGCTCTCTTGCGTTGCCGCCAGTTGGGTGACGACGCGCGGGTCGAGCATTTGCGCGACGTAGAGATACATGTCGTCGTAACCGTGGAGCTTGACCGCGGCGGCGACATGATCGCCCTGGGGAATGAGCGCGACCTGGGGCTCGGTTTCGCTAATCTGACTGAGCAATTGCGGCGACGGCAGCACGATCGGCTTGGCCATGGTGACGTCGGCGCGCTCCACGGTCGAGCCGTCGGGCTTGATGATGATGGCGGCGGACAGCCCGCGCCCCTTCGCCTGCGCGGTCAGGAACTCGCGGAATTGATCGCGGTTTTGGTCGAACAGCGGCTTGGCGCGCGCCACGTCGTAAGCCATCGCCAGTATTTCGCCGCGGATGATCTGGGCGTGGTCGTTCACATAGGCGTCGGCCACGATCAGTGATTGTTGGATCATCGCCCGCGTGCGCGTGGAAAAGAAGCGGTCGAGGCCCCGATCGAGCGTGGTGCTCGCCACCACGGAGATGAGGACGGCGGGTACCGCGGCGATCACGGCGAACAGGCCGACAATCTGCACGTGCAGCCGCGACCCGGCGCGTCCGCGGCGGCGGGCCTGAACGACGACCCAGACCTCGCGTCCGATGATGCTGAGAAGAAGCAGTCCGGTCACGGCATTGCCGAGCAACAACTCCTTGACCACGGAGTCGACCGGTAGGATCGGGGTAAGGCCGGCCAGCACCAGGAAGGTGGCGGTCGCCGACAACAATGCCACGCCGACCGCGATGGCGCCGAACAGCCGCGATGCGGCCGGCATCGGCGTCGCCGCGGCCTCCTCGATGGGAGCCACCTGATCGAGGGTCGTCATGAACGCCCAAGACACGGGACTGTTGTGAAAACGCAGCAGGTCAGATGGAGCCCGGCCATCTGCCCTCCCCCTAGTGCGGCTTTTATACAACAATGTTGCCCAATTGAGACAATTCCTGGGCGGCATGAGCCGGCGCCCACGAGCTTCAACCAGGCGGTGTGCTACAACTTACGGGAGAATAGGGTGTGGCCCACGGAACGCCCGCCGGCAGGCAATCTCTTGGGTAAATAGCTACCGCGACTTAGCAGACCGTCGAGGGCAACGGGCTAGCCGCCGCTGGTGCGGTAGACTTGGATTTCGAGATCGCGGATTTTTTTGCGCAGCGTGTTGCGGTTGACGCCCAGAAGATCGGCGGCCCGGATTTGATTACCGTGGGTCGCCGTCAGGGCAGCGGAAAGAAGCGGCGCTTCGACTTCGCGCAGAATGCGATGGTAGAGGCCGGGCGGCGGCAGGCCGTCGTCGAAGCCGGAAAAGTAACGCGCCAGGTAGCGTTCCACCGCGTTCGACAGATTCTCCTCGGCGCGGCCGGTTTCGCCCGGCGCGACGAGGGTGGGTTGCGAGAGTTCGGCATCGATCACCGCCGCAGTGATCGTCTCCTGCGGATAAAGGGCGGCAAGCCGTCGCGCCAGGTTCTCCAGTTCGCGAACGTTGCCCGGCCAGCGGTGCCGTTTGAGGCGGTCGAGCGCAACCTGGTCGATCTGTTTGAGCGGCAGACCCTCGCGTGCAACCTGCGTGAAGAAATGGCGGATCAGGTCGGGAATGTCCTCGGTGCGCTCGCGCAACGGCGGCAACCGCAGCGGCACCACATTGAGGCGGAAAAACAGGTCCTCGCGGAACAATCCCTGCTGGATAAGCTGGCGCAAATCCTTGTTGGTGGCGGCGATGATGCGCACGTCGGCCTTGATCGGCGTGCGGCCGCCGACGGTGGTGTATTCACCCTGCTGCAGCACGCGCAGAAGCCGCGTCTGCGCCTCCATCGGCATATCGCCGATTTCGTCGAGAAAGAGCGTGCCGCCTTCGGCCTGTTCGAAGCGCCCGGCGCTGCGCGTGTTGGCGCCGGTAAAAGCGCCCTTCTCGTGGCCAAATAATTCGGATTCGATGAGATCGCGCGGGATCGCCGCCATGTTGATGGCGACGAACGGCCCGGTGCGCCGCTTGCCGTAATCGTGCAGCGCGCGTGCCACCAGTTCCTTGCCGGTACCGGATTCGCCCGAAATCATCACGGTGAGATCGGTCTGCATCAGCCGCGCCAGCACGCGGTAGATTTCCTGCATCGCCGGCGAGCGGCCGACGAGAGGAATGGACTCGAAGTCCTCCACCTTGGTGGCCTGACGCGTCTTCTCCTTCGGCTCTGACAGGGCGCGACCGACGATCGCGATCAGTTCCTTAAGGTCGAACGGCTTGGGCAGATATTCGTAGGCACCGCGCTCCGAAGCGCGAATCGCGGTCATGAACGTGTTCTGCGCGCTCATGATGATGATGGGTAGATCGGCACGCGTCTTTTTGATGCGCGGCAACAAATCGAACGCGCTCTCGTCCGGCAGCAGCACATCGCTGATGACGAGATCGCCGTCGCCCTGGCTGATCCAGCGCCAGAGCGTGGCGGCATTGCCGGTCGAGCGCACCTCGTAGCCGGCGCGCGAGAGCGCCTGATTGAGCACGGTCCGGATTGCCGCATCGTCATCGGCGATGAGAATGCTTCCCGCGGGCATCAACGATCCCCTTGTAGCAGCGGCGCGCCGTCCGGCTCGGCGCCCTCGCTGGCGATGTATTTGGGCATGAGAATGCGAAAGATCGTGCGACGCGGCTGCGATTCGCACTCGATGATGCCGCCGTGATCGCCGACGATCTTGGCGACCAGCGCCAGACCGAGGCCCGACCCCGTCGGCTTGGTGGTGACGAACGGATCGAACAGATGCGGCATCAATTCATCGGGGACGCCGGGACCGTTGTCGCGCACGCAGAATTCGAGCGGCAGCGAGATGCGCGCCTTGGCGCCCGGTAGCGAGAGCCGCACGCCCGGCCGGAAGGCGGTGGTCAGCGCGATTTCGCCGCCGGCGGTGTTTTCGCCGATCGACTCGGCGGCGTTCTTGATCAGATTGAGAAACACCTGAACGAGCTGGTCGCGATTGGCGAGCACCGGAGGCAATGAGGGATCGTAGTCCTCGACGAATTTGATGTTGCGGGCGAAACCGGATTGCGCCAGCCGCTTCACGTGATCGAGCACGACGTGAATGTTGATCGGCTCGCGCTCGACGGGCCGTTCGTCGCCGAACACTTCCATGCGGTCGACGAGCTTCACGATGCGGTCGGCTACGTCGCAAATCAGCCGCGTAAGCGTGCGGTCGTCGTCGTCGACCGACTGCTCGAGGAGCTGCGCCGCGCCGCGGATGCCGGAGAGAGGATTTTTGATCTCATGCGCCAGCATGGCGGCAAGCGCGATCACCGAACGCGCCGCGCCCCGATGGGTGAGCTGGCGGTCCATCTTGTCGGCGATCGTACGCTTCTGCAGCATGACGACCACGTAATCGAGCTGCTCGGGCAGCGGCGCCACATGCAGGTCGACGAGCCGGTCGCCGGGATTACGGGGCGTCCCGAGATCGACCTTGTACTCGTTGACTGCCGCGCCGCGCCCGCGCACCTGCTCGATCAGGGTGAGCAGCGGACTGCCGAACGGCACCAGGTCACGCAGGGATTGACGGCGCAGCAGCGGTACCGAGACCTCGAAGAAGGCTTCCGCCGCCGCATTGGCGTCGACCACCTTGCCGTCTGGCGCAACCACAATAACCGGGTGTGGCAGCGCGTTGAGCACTGCGTCCGCCGGCGACACCATCAGCAGGGGCTCGACCGCGCTCACCATGGCCTCCGCGCAGGGTGCCGGTCCGGGCCGAGCTCCAGCCCTTTTCCAGGCACGGAAGCCGGCAACCGGCATAACCGAGGGTGCACACGAAATAGGCGAGGCTCGATCATTGCATACAGATTAGCCAAATTGCTGCTTTGTGCAAGTGCTGCACTGCAATAATGCTAATTTGTGGATAGCCTTGGAATATCCGGACATTCGCAAGTTCTGCCAATAGCTTACTGGATAAACCTGTGCCGCCCAGCATACGGATTGGCAAAAGATCGAACCGGATAGCGCCAACAATCGCCTATTGCGGTAGGGTGCAGCTGCCCGCCAGCGCGGCGTCGACGGCCGCTCAATTACTCATGGGGTTGCCGCGACCAAGTAGCCGACCGGCAACCCCGATCGTTCGTTGTCGTGGTGGCGGCGCGCTGATCTTCTAGTCTGGTCAGGTCAGGCGCAACCTGTCAGCAAACACGGCAGAAGAAGCAACGGCGCCGATCGATGCACGCACCCCTCTTGAGGCTTTTGGTGCTACATCCCGATCC
>DATJTL010000034.1:0-5450 GCA_035503415.1 Xanthobacteraceae bacterium | reverse complement strand
CTTGGCCATGTCCTGCGCCTGAGCCGGCACCGGAGAAAGCGGCGCAGCCACAAGAGCGAACGCGGCCGCCGCGATGGCGACGAATGTAAATTTGATTTTCATGGACGTTTCCCCCTTGGTTGTAATCCGGGAAGTATATCGCGAATAACGTGTGGCGACAGAGGCCAGGGCGCCAATCTTGCGGGGGATAGAAAGCAACTTAGCGGATAGGGAAATCGGCAAGAAAATGCCAAGAAATCGGACAGAAATCGGAAAGAAATCCGCGCGGCGGGATGTGGCGGCGGGTCATTCGGCGCCGGAGCGCTACTCCACGTCCTCGACCTCGGCCGGCCCGCCGCCAAACGCCTTCTGCGCCAAGGCCGCTTCCATGAACTGATCGATGTCGCCATCGAGCACGGCGCCGCTGTTGGAGGTGGACGTCCCGGTCCGCAAATCCTTGACCATCTGATAGGGCTGCAGCACGTAGGAACGGATCTGGTGGCCCCAGCCGATGTCGGTCTTGGCGGCTTGCTCGGCGGCGGCCTTCTCTTCCCGCCTTTTCAGTTCAAGCTCGTAGAGCTTGGCGCGCAGCATCTGCCAGGCCTGCGCGCGATTGCGATGCTGCGAGCGGTCGTTCTGGCACACCACAGCGATGTTGGTCGGGATGTGGGTGAGCCGGATCGCGGATTCGGTCTTGTTGACGTGCTGGCCGCCGGCGCCGCCGGACCGCATGGTGTCGACCCGCACGTCGGCTTCCTTGATGTCGATTTTGATGCGGTCGTCGATCACCGGATAGACGTTAACGCTGGCGAACGAGGTGTGGCGGCGGGCATTGGAGTCGAACGGCGAGATGCGAACCAGCCGATGCACGCCGTTCTCGGTTTTCAGCCAGCCGTATGCGTTATGGCCCTTGATCTCGACGGTGGCCGATTTGATGCCGGCCGTCTCGCCTTGCGTCTCTTCGATGTAGTCGACCTTGAAACGATGCTGCTCGGCCCAGCGCGTGTACATGCGCAACAGCATGTTGGCCCAGTCCTGGCTCTCGGTGCCGCCGGCGCCGGCGTGAACCTCCAGATAGGCATCGTTGGAGTCGGCTTCGCCGGACAACAGCGCTTCGAGCTCGCGGCGGGCGACCTCGGCCTTGAGGTTGCGCAGCGCCGTTTCGGCCTCGGCCACCACCTTCTGATCGTCCTCGGCCTCGCCGAGTTCGATCAGCATCAGCTGATCGTCGAGTTCCCGCTCGATGCGGGCGAGCGCGCCAAGCTGATCGTCAAGCGCGGTGCGCTCCTGCATGACGCGGCTGGCGAGCTGCGGGTCGTTCCAGAGGTTGGGATCTTCGGCCTGCCGATTCAACTCGGCGAGACGGACGCGCGCCTTGTCGACATCAAAGATGCCTCCTCAGCAGTCCGGCCGACTGCTTGATCTCTTCGACGATGGTGGCGATTTCGGCGCGCATGGCGGTCTGCTGACAGATAACGGACAACGCAGGACAGATAGGACGAGCGAACGAATACCGCAATTGCTAATCCGCCCTCCGTCGTCTGTCCTCCGTCCTCAGTAAAGCCCCCCGGTGCTGTTGCGGCCGATGGCGCGATCGGCGTCGGGGGAAACGGTCATCGTGCCGGTATCGGTGATCGGCTTGCCGTTCGAGGTGTCGGTGCCGACCACTGAGTAAGTGTCCGGCGGGGCGGTGCCCGGCTTGAACGCTTCGAGAATGACGCGCGGGTCGCCGGGGCTTGCGCGCATCCCGGTTTTCGCGTCGACGCGCACCAGCTTGATGCCAGGCGGCATCGGGAACGGGATCGGCGGCTTGTCGGCAAGCGCCACTTTGAGGAAATCGCGCACCACCGGCGCCGCCACGGTACCGCCGGTCGCGTTGTTGGCGATCTTGCGCGGCTTGTCGTAGCCCATATAGACGCCGCAGACGATGTCCGGCGAAAAGCCGATGAACCAAACGTCCTTCTCGTCATTGGTGGTGCCGGTCTTGCCGGCGATCGGCTTGCCGAGAGCGCGCAGCGCGCTGCCGGTGCCGCGCTGCACGACGCCCTCCATCATCGAGACGATCTGATAGTCGGTCATCGGATCGAGCACCTTCTCCTGGTGGTCGATCAGCGTCGGTTCCGGCTGATTGTTCCAGGCCTTGGCGTTGCAGCCGATGCATTCGCGGGTGTCGTGCTTGTAGATGGTATGGCCGTAGCGATCCTGGATGCGGTCGATGAGAGTGGGAATGACCCGCCTCCCGCTGTTGTCGAGGATCGAATAGGCGTTGACCATGCGCATCAGCGTGGTTTCGCCGGCGCCCAGCGAGTAGGACAGATACGGCGGCAGATTGTCGTAGACGCCGAACTTTCTCGCATATTCGGCAATCAGCGGCATGCCGATGGCTTGCGCCAGCCGCACCGTCATGACGTTGCGCGATTCCTCAAGCCCGAAGCGCAGCGTCGAGGGACCGAAGAACTGGCCGCCGTAATTTTCCGGCTTCCAGATGCCGCCGCCGCTCGGTCCCATGTCGATCTCGATCGGCGCATCCATGATGATCGTAGAGGGCGTGTAGCCATTGTCGATCGCGGCCGCATAGACGATCGGCTTGAACGAGGAGCCCGGCTGGCGCAGCGCCTGGGTGGCGCGGTTGAACTGGCTCTGATCGAACGAGAAGCCGCCGACCATGGCGAGCACGCGTCCGGTATGCGGATCCTCCACCACCATGGCGCCGGAGATTTCCGGCACCTGCCGCAGCCGATACTCGCCTTTCTGCTCCATCGGTTCGACATAGACGACGTCGCCGGGCGCCAGCACCTCGCTGACCCGCGTGATCGCATGCGACCGCCCCTGCGCCGGCTTCGCCCACTTGACCCCTTCGAGCGGCACGATGCCGACGTCGCGCTCCTTGACGACGTTGCCGCCGGGATCGCGCGGCGGCTGCAGGCCGATGCGCGCCGACTGGTCGTTCGCCTCCAGCACCACCGCCATCCGCCATGGCTCGATATCAGACAGCGATTTGACGTCGGCGAGCTTGAGCCCCCAATCGCCGCTGATGTCGATCTTGGTGATCGGACCGCGGTAGCCCTTGGTCTCGTCGTAATTGACGAGGCCTTCGACCATGGTCTTACGTGCCAGCATCTGCAGCTTGGGATCGAGCGTGGTGCGCACCGACAAGCCGCCCTCGTACAGCTTCTTCTCGCCGTACTTCTCGACCAGGTAGCGGCGCACTTCCTCGGTAAAATATTCGGCGGCGTATTCGTGGGTATCGGGCGGCCGCATGGTCACGGTCAGCGGCTCCTTCTCCGCCTCCGCACCCTGCGCGGCGGTGATGAAGCCGTCCTCCACCATGCGATCGATCACATAGTTACGCCGCGCCACCGCCTCGTCGTGGCGGCGGAACGGATTGTAATTGTTCGGCCCCTTCGGCAGGCCGGCCAGATAAGCCGCCTGCGCAATGGTCAGTTCGTGCACCGATTTGTCGAAATACAGGAGCGACGCAGCGGCGATGCCGTAGGCGCCGAAGCCGAGATAGATTTCGTTGACGTAAAGCTCGAGGATTTTGTCCTTCGAGTAGGTGCGCTCGATCTTTAGCGCCAGCAGGATTTCCTTGATCTTGCGGTCGAAGGTCACTTGGTTGCCCAGCAGAAAGTTCTTGGCGACCTGCTGGGTGATGGTGGAAGCGCCCTGCGGATGGCGGTTGCTGCCGTAGTTCTCCACATAGGACAGCGCCGCGCGCGCTATGCCGGAGACGTCGATGCCGGGATGCTCGTAGAAGTTCTTGTCTTCGGCCGCGATGAAGGCATTCTTGACCAGGTTCGGAACCGCCTGGATCGGCAGATAGAGGCGCCGCTGGGTGGCGTATTCGGCGAGCAGCGAACCGTCGGCCGCGTGCACGCGCGTCATCACCGGCGGCTCGTAGTCTTGCAGCTGCGAGTAGTCTGGCAGGCCTTGCGAGTAATGCCACAACAGGCCGGCGACAGCCGCTATGCCGCCGAGGAACACGATTGTTCCGGCGGCAAAGAGAAAGCCGAGAAAACGCAATACCAGTCTCATGAACGGCGCCTCGCCCGCTCTTGGCCGTCACCGGCGCCTGGTCGACGATGCCCCCGCCGCGCCATTGCCTGGATTGCTGGCATCAGCGCAAACGCGCCCGCAAGCCCGTTGTCCATCGGCTGTCGTCGCTCCGCTTCTTGTTCAAACTGAGGCCTGTTGCGCATGGCGAGACTTATTTGCCCCCGTTCGGTGTCGCTGCCACGTGGGTAGAAAAGTAGGAATCGATCGCCTTGGCGATCGAATCGGCCGTGTGGTTGCGCCAAGTATCGGACATCAGCGACTTCAAGTCGTCGCGATCCGATACATAACCGAGTTCGACCAGCACCGACGGCACATCGGGCGCCCGCAGTACGCGGAAACCGGCCGACTTGATCGGTTCCTTGTGCAGGCGCGCCGTGCCGCGCAGGTCGCTGACCACGTCGTGGGCGAACTGCAGCGAAAAAGTCTTGGTCTCGCGCTGGGCAAGATCGATGAGGATGTCGGCGACGTCGTTTGGCTCGGTCTTCAGATCGACGCCGGCAATGACGTCGGCGCGGTTTTCCGTGTCGGCAAGCGCGGCTGCCTGCGCGTCGGAAGCCTTGTTCGACAGCGTATAGACGGTTGCGCCCTGTGCGTCGCCCTCGTTGCGCGGCAGCGAGTCGGCGTGGATCGAGACGAAGAGCGAGGCGTTGGCCTTGCGCGCGATGCGCACCCGCTCGTCGAGCGGCACGTAGGTGTCGTCGCTGCGCGTCATCAGCACGCGATACCTGCCGGACTTCTCCAGGCGCGCGGCCAGGCGCTTGGCAAAATCCAGAACAATGTCCTTTTCCACCTGTCCGGTCGGCGCCCGCGCCCCGGTATCGATGCCGCCGTGGCCGGGATCGAGCACGATCAGCGGCCGTGGGTCGCTGCGGTTGACCGCTTGCTGATCAGGCGCCGTCGTCGACGAGGTCAAGAGCCTGTCCTCAGCCGCCATATTGCGCATGAAAGTCGCCCGGTCGGTGGGCACCAAATCGAGCACGAGCCGCGCCGGATCGCCCGCCGCGGCATCGATGACGAAGGCTTTGGCGACGCGCACGGGCTTGGCGACATCGATGACGATGCGCGAGCCGCCCTCCATCATCAATCCGAATCGGAAGGCCCTGATCAATCCACGGCCCCCCTCACCGACCTTCGGCGGCAGCCGGAACACGACTTCGGGGATGTCGATCACGACCCGATAAGGGTCAGCGAGCGTGAAGGCGTGCAGGTCGATTTTGCGGCTCAAGTCCATGACGAAGCGGGTATCGGCATCGTCCCCGCCGAGCCGCACTTCGGTCGCGGTCGGATATGAGTCGGGCAAAGCCGCCGGGGCGGCCGCAGGACGGTCGGCTGCAAGTACCAGGCCGGCCAACAGTACAGCGAGAAACGCTCCGCTCGCCGCCCGGTCAGCCATGGGCCCCAATCCCTCTCGATTC
>DATJTL010000033.1:0-3036 GCA_035503415.1 Xanthobacteraceae bacterium | reverse complement strand
CGACTACGTGTCGCTGCGCAAGAGCCTCAAGAAACGGCCGCTCGATTACTTCAAGAACGATTTCTGGGCCGACACGGCGGCGTTCACCGCGGTGCCGGCGACCAAGGCCGGCATGGAGTTCTTTCCGATCGACAAGATCGTATTCGCCTCCGATTGTCCGTTCGATCCGGAGGGCGGCACCATGTTCCCGCGCGAGACGCTGAAGATTCTCGACTCGTTGAAGATGGACAAGGCGACCCAGGACAAGGTCTTTTACAAGAACCTCGAAGCGGTCACCGGCAAGAAGCTGGTGAAGTAAGCCTTATCCTCCCCCGCTATCGCGGGGGAGGAATCTCATTACGCCGCCGCCTGTGTGATGTGCTCGGTGGCGCCGGACGCGGGCGCCCGGTGCGCTCGTGTCCCTCCCCGGCGAGCGGGGAGGGCAGAGGTAGCGTCAGGCGAGAACCAGATCCGGAACGAGCACCTTGCCTTTGGTCTCCGGTCCGTAGAACGCCGCCACGATCCAGGCCACGCAGCCGAGCCAGGTGCCGAAGATCATCATGATGGCGAGGCTCGTGCCGAAGTGCGCGGCGAGCAATGTCAGCACCAGCGGCACGAAGCCGCCGAACACGGCCGCTTGGTGATAACAGAAGGCGCTCGCCGTCGCCCGTACCTCTGTGGGGAAGCGCTCATTGAGGTAGGGAGCGAACTGCCCCTGCATGCCGCCGCCGGCGCACATGCCCTGGGCGACAAAGCCCAAGGCGATCCAGAGGAAGTTGGTGGACAGCAGATAAAGCGGCGCGAGCGGCAGCGCGATCAGCGCCGGCACGATGATCGCCCAGCGCCGGCCGACTTTATCGGCCCACCAGCCCCAGCCGCACGACGACAGGAACAGGCCAAGATTGGCGAAGAAGATCGGTGTCGCGACCATCCCTGGCGAAAGGCCGAGATCCTTTTGCAGATGTGTCGCGAACAGCGCATTGACTGAATAGTAGGCGACAAAGCCGCCGGCCATCCACACGCATGCGGTCACGGTGTTGGCGAGCATGCCAGGTTTGAAGATGGAGACGAGCGGGGCGTGAACCTCGCGCTGCTCGGCGCGCTGGCGGCGCCGGTTCTCCAGCCATATTGGCGGCTCTTTGACGAACCTGCGGACGTAGAAGACCGACAGTGCCGGCAGTACGCCGACCCACAACATGCCTCGCCAGCCGATGTAGGCATAGAACAGGCCGTAGATGGCGCTCGACAACATGAAGCCCAGGCCCCACGAGCCTTGCAGCACGCCGCCCATGAAACCGCGCGAGCGAACCGGCCAAGTTTCCATGGCGAGGGCCGAGCCGGCTGGCCATTCGGCGCCCATGCCGAGACCGAGCAGCGCGCGGAACAGGAACAGATAGGTGAAGGTCGGTGAGAAGCCGGCGGCAAAGTTGGACAGCGAGTACCACAAGATCGAGATCATCAGTGGGATCTTGCGGCCGACGCGATCAGCGAGCCATCCTGAGCCTATGGCGCCGAGCAAACGCAGCCACAGCGTAACCGACAGCACGAAGGCGACATCCGTCAAGGGAACGTGGAATTCCTGCGAGATCGGCACCATGATCAAAAGAAACATGGTGAAGTCGAAGGCATCGAGCGTCCAGCCCATCCAGGCGGCGCCAAAGGCCAGCCATTGATCCTTGGTCGGCTCTTTCCACCACGGTAGCTGAGGCATTGCATCGTCTGCAGTAGCCATTGCCGTTCCCTCCTTGGGATATGTTGTTGTGCTTACTTCTCGATGGCATTTCCCCTTTTTGAATTGCCGGGTGCCGCGGCTTCATTGACCGCATCGGCGGCTTCTTGATCGCCGCGGAACGTTTTCGTGAGTGCCACGTATTGAGTGCCACGTGCCGCGGCTTCATTCGCCGGTCGGCAACGTGCAGCCGCGATCCTTTCACCTTTGCCGGTACTTGCCAAGCCGGTGATTACCGAAACTCATCGCCCTGTTGTCGTACGGACGTCTGATACCGGCAGATGCCAGCCGGCAATCCATCTGCTAGCGTGCGCCGCACCATGGATGTAGCTCGCCCTATCACGACCGACGCAGCGGAGCCGGCACCCGACCCCGAAGGCCGCACCGCTCCCAAAGCGGGCGACGACGTCGGCCGCGTCACTCCGATGATGGAGCAGTACATCGAGATCAAGGCCGCCAATCCGGATTGCCTTTTGTTCTACCGGATGGGCGACTTCTACGAGCTGTTCTTCGATGATGCCGAAGTGGCCTCGCGCGCGCTCGGCATCGTGCTCACCAAGCGCGGCAAGCATCAGGGCCGCGACATTCCGATGTGCGGCGTGCCGATCGAGCGCGCCGACGAATATCTGCACCGGCTGATCGCGCTCGGCCATCGGGTCGCCGTGTGCGAGCAGCTTGAAGATCCCGCGGAGGCGCGCAAGCGCGGCAATAAGAGCGTGGTGCGCCGCGACGTGGTGCGGCTGGTGACGCCCGGAACGCTCACCGAGGATTCGCTGCTCGACGCACGGCGCAACAATTATCTGCTGGCACTGGCGCGCGCCCGTTCCTCGGCCGGCGACGACCGCTTCGCTCTCGCCTGGATCGACATCTCCACCGGCGAGTTCCGCGTCGCCGAGTGCGAGCGCGGCGCGCTTGCCGCCGAGATCGCTCGCATCGAGCCTGGCGAGATCATCGTGTCCGACGCGCTTTACGCCGACACTGAGCTGGCGCCGGCATTGAGCGCGCTGCCGCCGCTCACTCCGGTTGCCCGCGACGTGTTCGACGGCGCCAGCGCCGAGCGGCGGCTTACGGCGTTTTTTGCCGTGGTGACGACGGAGGCGTTCGGCGCGTTCTCGCGCCTCGAACTGACGGCGGCGGCCGCCGCAGTCACCTATGTGGATCGCACGCAGCTCGGCAAACGCCCGCCGCTGTCGCCGCCGGTGCGCGAGGCCGCGGGCTCGACGCTCACGATCGACCAGGCGACGCGCGGTAATCTCGAACTGCACCGGACGCTTGCCGGCGAGCGTCGCGGCTCGCTGCTGTCTGCCATCGACCGCACCGTCACCGCG
>DATJTL010000032.1:0-3199 GCA_035503415.1 Xanthobacteraceae bacterium | reverse complement strand
GATCCCGACGCCGTAATTCTCGCGGTGCGCATGGGCCTGTTCCGCAGCCAAGATCGCGGCGCGAGCTGGGAGGATCTGCGCGTGGACCGCTTCTCGCCGTTCACGTATGGGCGCGACATAAAAGTCTCGCCGCAGGACCCGAGTACGCTTTACGCGTGCCTCTCGGTCGCGGCCTCCTCCAAGGACGGCGCTCTCTATCGCAGCCGCGATGTCGGCAAGACCTGGCAGCGCTTCGACAAGGTGACGCCGCACGGCACGCTGATGTCGGTCAGCCTGCATCACAGTGACCCCAAGCAGGTCTACGTTGCCGCGCGTTACGGCGAGGTATTCGGGACCGGCGACGGCGGCGAATCCTGGCGCGAGACGCCGCTGCCGGCCGGCGTGCAGCACATCTACGCGCTCGCCTGCGGCTGACTAGGACTTCTGATCCTTGTAGTACGGCTCGACCTTGCCGGTGAGCTTGATCGTCAGCGGATTGCCGTGGCGATCCTTGGCCTTGCCGACGGGTACACGAACCCAGCCCTCGCTGACGCAATATTCCTCGACGTTGGTTTTCTCGGCACCCTTAAAGCGCACGCCGATGTCGCGCTTGAGCGCCTCGGCGTCATAGTAGGGGCTGTTCGGGTCGTTCGACAGGCGGTCGGGTGGAGTATCTGGCATGGCGGATGCTTAGCACATTTGCGCTCATTCAATCGACATGCCGGCTGCTTTGAGCGGGGCGCCGTTCTTCTCGATCTCGGGGCCGATGATGCTTTGCAAATACGCCGTCGATTGATGCTCGGGAGGCACGACGAAAGTGCCAGTTGCCGCGAGTTGCTGCTGCACGGCGGGAGTGTTGATCGCGGCAGCGGCGGCGTCATGCAGTTTCTGGATGATCGGCGCCGGCGTGCCTTTTGGCAGGAAGAAGCCGAACCAGGTCGAGGCCTCGAAATTCATCCCCTGCTCGAACGTGGTGGGAACATCCGGCAGCGACGGCAGCCGCTTGCGGCTAAGCATGGCGATGGCCTTGACCAGACCGGCCTGCACAGGCGGCACCGCGGTCGGGCTCAACGTGCAAAAATAATCGTATTGCTGCCCGATCAGGTCCGCCAAGGCGGGGCCGCCGCCGCGGTACGGAATATCCTGGACCTTGACCCCGATCGCCTGGTTGAACAGCGCGCAGTCGACATAGCCGGTGGAGCCGATGCCGGCCGAACCTGACCGCAAGGTGCTTTGATTTTTTCTCAGATAAGCGATGAAATTTTGCAGGCCGTTGACCGGCAGATCCTTGCGCGCGATCAGGATCATCGGCTGATCGGCGATAAGGATGACCGGGGCGAGATCGGTCCGAAGGTCGTACAGCGGATGCTTGTAGAGGGTCTGATTGATGGCGTCGGCCCGGCTGCCGAGCACGAACTGGTACCCGTCGGGCGCAGCGTGGACCACCCGCGCGGACCCGATCATGCCGCCGGCGCCGCCCACGTTCTCGATGATCACCTGCTGGCCCAGCGTTTCCGAGAGGCGTTTCCCGACGATGCGCCCGAGCACGTCGGTGCCGCCGCCGGGAGGGAACGGGACCACCATCGTCACCGGACGTGTCGGCCATTCCTGCGCCAGAGCTGGAACGGCAGCGATAAGGTAGGCCGCAAAGGCGAAAGCCAGTCTCTGTATCATGGTGTCCTCGCAAGGGCGTAGCTTGCCCAAGGGAAGCTTGCCAAGGGTAGCTTGCCATTGTAGCCGGATTTTTCTTTGCCGGGATCCGCGCTAAACTCGTTTGCCACATTGGAGAGTGCGGTTGTGAACGAGATCGAACGGCACGCGCAGGACGTTTCTTCGCCTCAGCACGACGGACATCGGGGCGCCGGAACTCCTTCCGCCATGCACGAACCGCGCCACGACTGGACGCGCGATGAGGTGCGCGCGCTGTTCGCGCTGCCGCTTCCGGAGTTGATCTTCCGCGCGCAATGCGTGCACCGGCAAAACTTCGATCCGACCGAGGTGCAGATTTCCACGTTGCTGTCGATCAAGACCGGCGGCTGTCCGGAGGATTGCGCCTATTGTCCGCAAAGCGCGCGCTACGATACCGGCGTGCGCGCCGAAAAGCTGATGGCGATCGATGCGGTGCTCGCCGAGGCGCGTGCGGCGAAGGACGCGGGTGCGAGCCGGTTCTGCATGGGTGCGGCCTGGCGCGAGCCCAAGGACCGCGACCTCGACGGCGTCTGCGCGATGGTTGTGGGCGTGAAGGCCTTGGGCCTCGAAACCTGCGCGACGCTCGGCATGCTCACCGCCGTCCAGGCGCGCCGGCTGAAGGCTGCCGGCCTCGACTATTACAATCACAATCTCGACACCTCGCCGGAGTTCTACGAAAAGATCATCACCACCCGCACCTATGACGATCGGCTGCAAACGCTTGGACACGTGCGGGAGGCGGGCATTCACGTGTGCTGCGGCGGCATTGTCGGCATGGGGGAGACGCGCGAGGACCGTGTCGGCATGATCGCAACGCTGGCGAGCCTGCCGGCGCATCCCGAATCGGTGCCGATCAATATGCTGGTGCGCGTTGCCGGCACGCCGCTTGCGGAGCAACAGGGGCTCGAGCCGCTTGAATTTGTGCGTACCGTTGCGGTCGCCCGCCTTTGCATGCCGCGCTCGGTGGTGAGACTCTCCGCCGGCCGCGAGGACATGAGCGAAGAAACGCAGGCGCTCTGCTTCCTCGCCGGGGCCAATTCGATCTTTTATGGACCGAAGCTATTGACCACACCTAATCCCGGTCGCGATCGCGACCGGGACTTGATGGACCGGCTGGGCTTGGCGCCGATGGTCGATCGGCGTGGCCAAATCGAGCGGCAAATCGAGCAGCAAGCCGCGCAGAAAGCCGAGCCGGACCGCTGATCCGGACTTTGTCCGACCGCCGCAGCGGCACAAAGCGTAGCGATCATAGCACTGCTATATTGGCGGTGTTTACTGCGCCGCCTCTGTCACGAAACAGGCGAGCGACTGCATGTTCCCCATTCCCAAGCGCGTGTTTCTCACTCGCGGCGTCGGCACCCATCGGCAGCAGCTCTCGGCGTTTGAATACGCTTTGCGCGACGCGGACATCGAGCAGCAGAATCTTGTCTCGGTGTCCTCGATCCTGGCGCCGAACTGCGAACTCATCCCGCGCAGTATCGGGGTCGCGGCCTTGAGCCCAGGCGAGATCACATTCTGCGTCATGGCCCGG
>DATJTL010000031.1:0-3139 GCA_035503415.1 Xanthobacteraceae bacterium | reverse complement strand
GTCGCGCGCAAACTGACCGAACTCCTCAACAATCCCGACTTCGTCGCCGAGACGTTTACCGACGACATGCCGCCCGGTAAGCGCGATCTTTGGCACGATGCGGAGACCGACGCCTATGTGCTCGCGCACGTGCAGGAAGGCGGCAAGACCGGCAAGCCGCACAGCCACGGCGCCTCCTGGGCGATCTACGGCACCGCGCGTGGGGTTACCGAGATGACCGAATGGCGGCGCGTCAACGCGGCCTCCGAGGCAGGCGCGGTCCTGGAGAAGACGCGACACTATGCGCTCGGTCCGGGCCAGACCCGCGGCTATGCGTCGGGCGCCATCCATTCGACCGCCCACCCGCAGAAGGCCTGGGTGATCCGCGTCACCGGTACCGATCTCGACGCCATCCCGCGCTATCGCTTCAGCGCCAAGACCGACAAGATTCTCGAAAGCGTCTGAGCCCGGCGAGGCTTGGCACGGCCGGCGGCCAACGCCGCCGCGCCCATCGGGGCGCCGGAGCCGGCGCACTAAGTACCTGAAATAATTTGGAATATGGCGGGAGCGACGGGGCTCGAACCCGCGACCTTCGGCGTGACAGGCCGACGCTCTAACCAACTGAGCTACGCCCCCGCGGGCGCGTTGCGCAATTAAGGCCCGCCCCCCTTCAAGTCAAGGATTTAGGGCCTAAATCGGCGCTGGTTAATTGCCTCAACTGCGCCATAGAATGACAGGACAGAGTGCGGCAACGCCGAAAACATCGGTGGAATCGGCAAAACAAGCGTGGTCAGGCGCAGCCGAATCGTCTAACTGCAGCGCGGTGAGGGTCTTTTTCGCCCGCCAACCGCTTCATCGAGGAGGGTCTTATGGCATCCAAACCAGCCACTACCGTGACATTGAAGCATCTTGCGGCAACATTAGCGGAAGACAACGAACTGTCGAAAAAGCAGGCCGAAGCCATCCTCGGCGGCTTGGTAGGCAACATCGTCAAACATCTGAAGAAGGGCGAGCGCATCCGCATTGGCGGACTCGGCATCCTGCAAGTGCGCAAGCGCGCCGCGCGCATGGGCCGCAACCCCGCGACGGGCGAACCCATCCAGATCAAGGCGAGCAAGAAGGTCGCGTTCCGCGCCTCCAAAGAACTCAAAGAAGCGATCTGAAGCCGAGCGGATCGGAGGGCGGAAATTTGATGACGGCAGCTTCAACTTCCGTCGTCTGTCCTCTGTCCTCGGTTTAGGCTTGACGGGCCGTTGCTCGCGGCGGATTTGCACGGCCCGCCTTTGCTCCGCTCCTGCCACGCCGGTTTGTCAGCCGTAGCAAGCGATCCGCGCCGCCCTCGCCCACAATTGGCTAATCTTGGCGGTGCTCCACTTGCGAAGTGTGGTGGGCGGTGACGGACTCGAACCGCCGACATCCTGCGTGTAAAGCAGACGCTCTACCAACTGAGCTAACCGCCCGTGTTGCGAGATGTATCGCCGCGTGGCCTTTTTGCGCAAGCCTGATGATGCAACGGCCTTAAAGCGGCAGCCAGCAGAACCGGCTTGCGCTCCGCGACTGACGCTGTCGGCAGCCAGCGGTACTACCGGTGTCGCCCCTTGCTCGCCCGGCCGGCCTCAGTCGAAATTCAACGAGGCGGCTTCCGGCATGTCATCGCCGGCTAGCTCCGACGCGCTCTCCGCCACATGCTCGGCGAGCCGCATCCACGACTGTGCCAGAGTGAGCCAGCATACCTTGTCGCTTTCGCCCTCAGCACGCTGCGCTCTCACAACGCATTCTTCGGCATACCGACGATGATCTGCTCTCGTCCCCATGACATTGTCCCTAACACGCACTTACAGGCACCCCACGCCACTGAATCAAGCCACGCGTACCCTATCGAATCCACAAGGGAAGTGCGGCGGTGGCGGGGTCATTTGGTGACAAAACGCGGGCTTGTGCAGTGATATGGCTAGACTTGAGGCGAACATGGTCCGCATTCTTTGCATAGCTTTATTGGCAATTTGTAAAGACTAACGATTTGCTGCGAAGCAGCTGCATTGATTTCTAAGTAGATTCCCTCGAACCGAGGCATGCACGAAACGCCTAGCTGCGCTGCAGCATTAATTGTGCATCGCAAAAGAGAATCCCTATATCTCCGTCGTGGAATTCCGGCGAAACCGCCGGGGAAAGGGTTCTTCCAATGCTGACTTCGTTTATCCGCTACGTCCGGTCTTGGCGGGAATACGGTACGACCGTTCGTGAGCTCTCGAGCCTGAACGATCGCGAACTGGCCGACCTCGGGATCACCCGGTCGGACATCCCGCGCATCGCCTTCTCTCGCGGCCGGCGCTGATCAAATCCGCCGCCGGATCATCCCGACGAGCAAGCGCCCGCCTTCGTGCGGGCGCTCTCTTTTTTGATCGGCTGCTACGAACCGGCCGGCTCCATGCCCTTTGACTTGATGATCGGGAGCGCGTGCGGACCGGAGAGAAATTTGACCAACGCGCTCGCCGCCGCGCGATCGCCGGCCGCACTTCCGACGCCGGCCGCGTAGATCGTAAAATTCTGGATCGCGTCAGGCAGCGGACCGACCAGAACCGCCCCCTTCACGGGAAGGATTTCGCTGATCTGGTGGATGCCGATTTCGGCCTCACCATCGACGACGTGGGTCGCAACCTCCCCGCCATGCACCAGCACCGCCTTCGCGTTGACCTCCTTGGCGATACCTAATCTCTCGAGCAGTTTTGCGACGTAGATGCCGCTCGAGCCGCCGGCCTTCGGATCGATATAGGCGACCGATTTGGCGGCGAGCAGCGTGCGCTTGAAGGCATCGACAGTGCTGATGTCGGGAAGCGGCGTGCCGGCTTTGACGACGACGCCAACGCCCGTCTTGGCGAGGTCGGCGCGGCTGCCCGGCACCACCTTGCCTTCGCTGGTCAGAGCATCGATCGCCTCGGGTGTCAGCACCGCGACGTCGAACTGTTCTTGCCCGGCAGCAATCAGCTTCAAATGTTGTCCGACGGTTTGATAGGTGACGTCGGCTTTCTGGCCGGTCTCCTTGGTGTACTCGCGCAAGAGATCATTGAGCACCTGCTTGAAGGCGCCGCCACTGATGACTTTCATGTCTGCTGCCTGGGCGAATTGCGGGGTGACGAACTGCGTGACTGCGAGCGTGAAA
>DATJTL010000030.1:0-6132 GCA_035503415.1 Xanthobacteraceae bacterium | reverse complement strand
CGCCTATATGGCGTTCACCTCGCGCGGCAAGCCCTTCGACATCAAGATCCCTGACGATCCACGGGCGCTGGCGGCGTATCAGAAGGGCGAGGAATATTTCTACACCCGCCGCGGCCAACTCAACTTTTCCTGCGCCAGCTGTCACGTACAAAGCGCGGGCGATCATATCCGCACCGAGGTGCTTGCCCCCGCGCTTGGCCTCGTCGCGGCGCTGCCGATCTATCGCTCCGAATGGGGCGGCATGGGCACCACCAGCCGCCGTTTCATCAGCTGCAACAGCCAGGTGCGCGCGGTCCCGCTCAAGGCGGAAGACGAGCTCTACCGCGACGTCGAGTACTTCCTCTCCTACATGAGCAATGGGCTGCCGGTCTCAGGCCCGGGCGCGCGCCCGTGACCACAAGGAGGACACCGATGCGCATTTGTGAACTCTTCGTGTTGGCGGTCGCACTGTCGGTCGGTGGATGGACGAGCGCGGCGCTAGCGGCGCCGGCCGACGACTTCAAAGCGGCTCTCGCCAAGGCGGAGGCCGCGAACAAAGAGGCCGGCGCGTTGAAGAATCAATGGACGGCGACGGCGGGGGCGTTGAAGGCAGCCCAGGCCGCGGCCGCCGCCGGAAACTATGACGAGGCGCTCAGGGACGCACAGCAGGCCGAGGCGCTCGCCAATGCTTCGATCGCGCAGGCCAAGGAACAGGCGGCGAATTGGCGGCAGGCCGTCATCCGCTGAACCCGATGCGCCGCCGCGATGTATTAAAGGCATTCACGGCTGCGACGCTGTCGGGAATTATTCCCCGCGTCGCCATCGCCGCCACCGACGATCTCTACGACATCGGCCGCTTCGGCAACGTCCGCGTCCTGCATCTCACCGATACCCACGCCCAGCTCGAGCCGATTTATTTTCGCGAGCCCAGCGTCAATATCGGTGTCGGCAGCATGCGCGGTAAACCCCCGCACCTTGTCGGTCGCGCCTTTCTCGACCATTTCAAAATCGCGCCGGGGGGCCGCGCCGCCCACGCTTTCACCTACCTCGACTATCAGGAAGCTGCGCTTCGTTACGGCCGCATGGGCGGATTTGCCCATCTCAAGGCGCTGATCGATCGCCTGCGCACCGAAGCCGGGCCCGGTCATAGCCTTTTGCTCGACGGCGGCGACCTCCTGCAAGGCACGGGTCACGCCAATGCGATGTCCGGCGCCGACATGATCGAGGCGGCGAATCTCCTCGGCATCGAGGCAATGACCGGACACTGGGAGTTCACTTACGGCGAAAGCACGCTGCGACAGCGGCTCAAGGAGTTCAAAGGCGAATTCCTTGCCCAGAATGTTTTCCTCACCGACGACGCTGCGTTCAACAACGCCGAGGCATTCGACCCGGCGTCGGGGCGCGTTTTCAAACCGGTGACCATCAAGGAAGTCGGCGGCGTGCGCATCGCCGTCATCGGCCAAGCGTTTCCCTATGTACCGATCGCCCATCCCAAGCGGTTCACGCCCGATTGGACTTTTGGCATCCGCGAAACCGAGCTGCAAAAGCTGGTTGACGATGTTCGCACATCGCAGCACCCGGACGTGATCATTCTATTGTCGCACAACGGCATGGACGTCGATCTCAAGCTGGCGAGCCGCTGCAGCGGGATCAACATTATCCTTGGCGGCCACACCCATGACGCGGTGCCGCGCCCGATCACGGTGACCAATCCGTGCGGCGCGACACTGGTGACCAATGCGGGATCGAATGGCAAATTCTTGGGCGTGCTCGATCTCGACGTCGGCAAAGGCGTGCTCAAGAATGTCCGCTACACGCTGCTGCCGGTCTTTGCCGATCTCATCAAGCCCGATCCCGTCATGCAGGCGCTGATCGACCGCCTGCGCGCGCCGTTTTCGAAAAAATTCGACGAAAAACTCGCCACGGCCGACGAGTTGCTGTTTCGCCGCGGCAACTTCACCGGCCCGATGGATCAGGTGATTTGCGACGCCTTGCGCCAGGAACTCGACGCGCAAATCGCCTTCTCACCCGGCTTCCGATGGGGGACCACAATACTCGCTGGGCAACCGATCAGGATGCAGGAACTCCTCGCCGAGACCGCCATCACCTATCCGGAGGTCTATGTGCAGGAGATTACCGGCGCCGAGATCAAGGCGGCGATGGAGGATGTCGCTGACAATCTGTTCAATCCCGACCCATATTATCAGCAAGGCGGCGACATGGTCCGCGTCGGCGGCATGGACTATGCCTGCGCGCCGGGCGAGACGTCCGGCAACAGGATATCCGACATGACATTGGACGACGGCAGGCCGGTGCAAGCCGACAAGACCTATCGCGTGGCCGGCTGGGCCTCGGTCAGCCAACAAGCGGGCAAGCCGGTCAGCGACGTCGTGGCCAGCTACTTGCGGACGGAAAAGATCGTCAAGATAAAGCGGGTCAACCGTGTCGCGCTCAAGGGCGTCGATCGCAATCCGGGCATTGGCGAGAACGATTGACGGCAATGCCGCGGCGCACGCTGACCGAACAGGGGCTGGTGCGGCCGCAACAATGGAGGTGAGAAAATCATGATTGGACTATGCCGCGCTCTGCTTACCGCGATTGCTGTTGGTTTTCTGGCGGTCGCCGGTGCACACGCGCAAGGCGCCAAGCCGCACCGCATCGTCATCCAGGTCGATCAGAACGATCCCGCGGTGATGAATCTCGCGCTCAACAATGCGCAGAACGTGATCCAATACTACCGCGACAAGCACGAGGACGCCGATGTGGAGATCGTGGCCTACGGACCGGGTCTCAATATGCTGCGTGCAGACACTTCCCCCGTAAAGGACCGCATCGCACAGGTTGCCAGCGCAGACGCAACCTTTCCCTCCAAAATCGTGTTTTCCGCCTGCAACAACACCAAGCAGGCGATGGAAAAGCGCGAAGGACATCCGATCACGATCATCCCGCAGGCGAGAATCGTGCCTTCGGGCGTAGTGCGGATCATGGAACTCGAGGAGCAGGGCTGGAGCTACGTGCGCCCCTGACGGTGCGCGCTGCGTGCGATCAAAGTCGTGCGATCATGCCGGAGAATCTTATTCGGGTCGCCGCAATGGCTGCGCCCGCGCGCAGCGAATAGCTCGACCGGCGCGGCACCACGGCGATGAAGCGCTGGAGTCTGACCGCGAGTTCCATCACCCAAAGGCGCCAGCGGATTTTCATCGAGATCGGTGTCGGGAAGATCTGCCCGGCAAGAATAGCAACGATTGCCCGCCGTACGCGACCGGTATTTCTCGAATACCTCAGGACTTCGCGGAATGGGTGCTTGTACCAGGCGCGGACCATGCGGAAAAAGATATTGGACGCCGTCTCGAACATATTGATATAGCCCCGCTTCGCTTCATGCGGACTCATCTTGCCTTGTAGCACTGCGATGACCGCCTCAGCGGCGTACTTGCCGGTGCTCATTCCAAGGCAAACGCCGGTCGAGAACACGGGGTCGATGAATGCGCCGCTGTCGCCCGCGAGGAAATATCCAGGGCCAGCATACGGCTTGCACGTATAACTGAAATCAGCGACGAAATGTACCGGCGTCACGCGCTTGGCGTTGACACAGCGGCGCGCCACCTGCGGCGCGCGCATAATCGCCCATTCCAGCAACTGTTCGTGCGTCATGCCGATCTGCTGCTCGGCCGCAACGTCAACGACGAAGCCAATGCTGGTGCGGGCCGGGTCGATCGGAATGAGCCAGAACCAGCCTTCCTCGCACATCAGGCCGAGCAGGTCGCCGCCGAGCTGGCCCGGATCGCGATCGACGCCCGTATAGTGGGCAAAGCAGGCGAGCTTGCGCATGTCTGGCATCGCCTTGCGTAGGTTGAGCTCGCGCCCGACCAGCGTCGCGCGGCCGCTCGCGTCGATCAGATAAGAAGCGGTGATCTGCTTGCCATCGACGGTCAGCCTGATGTCGCCGTCCCTCGGCGGAGCTGAAAGATGCGCGACCACGCCTCGATGCAGCTTCGCACCGGCATCTTGCGCGGCCTTCAAGAGCATCTCGTCGAAAGCGGCACGCTCGACATTGAAAGTCATGGTCGCGCCGTCACGGAAACCGTCGGCGAAGGCCACGCGCGTAAGGTCTTCTTCATGAGCGAAGCCGAACTTGGCGCCGTACTTTATCGTATGAGGCACCGTCGCCATGCGCTCGACGAGGCCAAGTTCGTGAAGCACGTCGTAGCTGCGGGGCAATAGCGATTCGCCGACGCGCATCGGAAACGCGGTCGTGCGCTCGAATACCGCAACGCGCAGATTCGCGCGCGCCAATATCAGCGAGGCGATCGCCCCGGTCGGGCCGCCACCCACAACTACCACGTCATAGTCCCGGCCAGCAGAAATCTGGCTTGACGCAGTCGCCATGGGAACGCCTCCGCACGCAAACACTACCGCCGCTTCCCTGCGACAGGGCACTCGGCAAGAGCAGAATGAGAGAATCAGTCTGCGTTTTCGGGGCGGAGCGATGGAGGTAGGTTGGTAGGAGAAGCGTTATTAAATTCCCATGTTGCACTTGAGCAACTACCCGGCGAGGCACCGTACTTGCCGCCCTAAAGCGACAAATACGGATCGTTGAGCCGCTTGTCGTTGCGCCGGCGCTGTTTGATCACTTCGCCGGTGGTCCAGTATTCGGAGCGTACGGCGCGGTCGGCTTCGACCTGAAATTCCTCGGGCCACTGGCCGAGCGAGTAACCGTACCACGGCATCTCCGGCTTGAGCGGCGGCAGGCCGAGTTCCTGCCAAATCTCCTTGGCCTTCTCCATGTAGGCCTTGGCCGGCAGCGAGATCGGCGGGTACGGGCGCTTGAGCATGGCGTTGATCAGCATTGCCGAATCGTTGGCCTCGTAATGATTGTCGTCGGCTCCGGCGCGCGGCCCGTGGCCCATGTCCTTGTGATCGAGGACGCGCATATCCTGGTGCGGCCGCATCCGATACGCCATCGCCCACATCACCATGTCGAGGTTTTCCGGATCGATGTCCTCGTTGACCGCGATCGTCATCTTGCCGACCGAGGAGGAATAGGACGAGGCGCCGTAGAGCGCGCGCCACACTTCGGCGTCCAGCGTGTCGGATTTCAGCTGAATGACGATCAGCTTGCGCAAGTTTGTCAGCGGCTCGTGCATGAACACGCGCGTCACGCCGCTGATGTTGAGATGATGCCGCAAGTGATGCAGGAACGCCGGCTCGTAGGCGACACGCTTGATCAGCGAGGATTCGCTCGGCGTCACCTGGCTGATGATAGAGACCAGAACCGCGTCCTTGCGCCGCGTAATGGCGGTCACGTCGAAATAGGCGTTGTATTCTTTGAGATTCATGTAGCCGTGCGACTCGCCAAAACTTCCTTCCGGCTCGAGCCATTCGGTGTCGATAAAACCTTCGACGACGATTTCGGCTTCTGCCGGCACGACCAGATCGACGGTCTTGGCCCTGCAGACGCGGATCGGCGCGCCGACCAGCCCGCCGGCGACGGAGAGCTCGTCGAGGTGCTTGGGCAGTTTGTGCACCGAGGCAAACGTGATCGCCGGTGGTGCACCAAGCATCAGCACCACCGGCATCTTTTCGCCGCGCGCCTTATATTTGAGGAAGTGCTCGTGGATGCCCTGATTGAGCTCGATCTCCGGGTTCATTCCCATCCGAGTCGGGCTCTTCACCATCGATCGGTAATTGCCGATGTTCTGCAGCCCAGTATCGGGGTCCTTGGTGATGAACATCGAGCATGACGCGTAAGGAGCATTGTCGAAGCCGGGCGTGGAGATCGGAATTGGCAGCGCGTCGACGCCGTTACCGGGACGGTTGAGCTCCTCGCCCGTTATCACGATCTCCTGGCAGCGCGGATTTTCGATGAAGACCGGCGGCAGCGGGTGCTGCTCCGCGTGTTCCCACTTCTCCTTGATCTTCTCGACGTCGCAGCCGATGCCGACGCCGTAAATCTCCCGGTTGGAAGCGAGGATGCCCACCGCGACCGGAATGTCGTAGCGGCGGCCCTTACTGTCGATGACGTTTTCGAACAGGAACGCCTTGCGGTCTTTTTCCGGAATCCCGCCGCGGAACTGCCAGCGCACCAGGGGATGCATCTCGCTGTCCTTGTTGATCGCACGCTTGACGCGGACCAACAGGCCCTTCGCCTCG
>DATJTL010000029.1:0-39764 GCA_035503415.1 Xanthobacteraceae bacterium | reverse complement strand
GTGACGCTCTCCAAAGCCTCCATGAGGTCGCCGAACACCGTGCCCTGCGCGCAGCCGGACGTCTGCACCTTCTTCTTCAGCTTCTTTTCGTAGTTGGTCTTGCGCTTCGTGCGCACCACGACGACGGACAATTCCTCATCGTAATCGACATCGGTGACCACGTCGTCGGCCTTGAGCATGTTTTGGTTGAGCAGATAGCCGAGCGCAAGGTATTCGGGATGGTCGCCGATGGTCATCGCGGTGACGATTTCCTGGGAATTGAGGAAGATCGTCAGCGCCCGCTCGACCGTCACCGCGGTCTCGATTGCGGCGCCGGTCTGGTCGACGCCGCGCACGCGTTCGGTGAGCCGCGGGTCGAGCGGATCGGGCCGGATCAGATATTCGTCAAGCGGCGAAGCCATGCCCTAATGTAGGGGAAGGCGCGGGCCGGCGGAAGCGGACTGGCAAAACGCCCGGAGGCCCGGCTTTGGGCCGGGCCTCTAATCAGGCGCAAGACATTCCGTGAAATTGAATATCCGTGCCGGCCACAGCGGCCGAACGACGGGAATGACTGGCAGCGATATTAAGGGGCGTCACCGTAATATTTACGTCCAGTGGCGCCTCATTTGTCGCTCCACCGAATAACCAAAGGGCCGCCGAAAAGTTCCGCCGGGCCAGGGCGGCCGACGGCTCGATGATGCCTGGCGGGCGCAAGGGTTCTGCGCGAGTTGCCAGACCGATCACCCCGACTATATTGCGCCCGTCTTCCTTGCGCCGGAGGGGTGGCCGAGTGGCTGAAGGCGCACGCTTGGAAAGCGTGTATACGGGAAACCGTATCGTGGGTTCGAATCCCACTCCCTCCGCCAGCCTGCCGAAGATCGCATATTTGTAAGCAATTTAGCGGTCTTAGGCAAAATTGACGGGAACCCTCTGACCCGCTTTTTGACCTATATTCTGAGCCGCCAGGACAGGGTGGTATCGTGCGATTAACGCCGGACCCGCGGCCGAAAGTGCGAGTGTTGGTAAACACCGCCTGACGCGGGCGAAGTTAGACAGGTTACCACGGTTCCGGCCTAGCAAGGGAAATGACTATGCTGGCCGTGAGCCTAGCTCAGCCGGGTAGACGCCGAGCTTCACATCATTTCCACGAATAGGCGGGAAGCTGTAGGCTGTCGACAACGCTTCTGCCGAACGCAATCCGTGCGAATCCCGGAATTGCTGTGGCATTGATAAGTTGATTGCGCAGAAATAGCCCCCAGCGACTTTTCGGCGCAAAGGCCCCCGCGAAGCGCTCGGCGCCTCGCTGCTTGGCTTCGATAAAGGGGCGCAAGACCTTTTCGTAATTCGCAAAGGCTTCCACATGGCGCCCGGATGACTTTGCCAACTCACCAGCCAGCACGTAGGCACCCGTCATCGCCAGCGCTGAGCCTTGCCCCGCCATCAAGGACACGCAGTAAGCGGCGTCGCCGACAAGTGCGATCCGGCCTTGCGACCACTTCGGCATTTTGATTTGGCTGACCCGATCAAAATAAAGGTCGTCAGCCTGATCGAGGGCTTCAAGAATTCGCGGGCACTCCCACGCGTTATCGCCAAATCGCGCATGCAGGATCGCCTTACGTTTTGAAAAATCAGAAAGGTTCAAGAGCTCGGCAGCTCCGACATCGAAGACGAATAGAAACAGCGTTCGATCATCCCGCAAAGTGACACGGCCGACCATCCGACCTGGATCGCCGAACATCACGTACACGTCGTCATCGCGCGGCCGATACCCTGTCGTCTCGAAGGCGGCAACCATGTAGCCCAATCGCCTCTCGAAACGATCCTGCGGGCCAAAGACCAGACCACGAACCTTCGAATGCAGGCCGTCCGCTCCTACGACCAGATCGAACCTGCGCTTGCCTTGCTGCACCAGCTCCACTTCGACGCAGTCTTCGCATTCCCGCAAGCTCTGGATTTCATCTCCGAAAATCATTTCCGCGCCGTCCCCGATCTTCTCGACCAGCAGTCGCGACAATGCGCTGCGCGCAATCGTCACATAACGGCCGGCAGTCAATTCGAGAAAGACGCTCGTGCCGAAGCCGGCAACGCGTTTGCCTCGTTCATTGACAATCCGCATCTCGGAGATGTGGTAGCCGATGCGGTCGAGCTCATCCCGTAGTCCCATGCGCTCGGCTATATCGTAGCCGAGCCCCCAAAAATCGATGACGTAACCTCCGCTCCGGGGCGCTGGCGCCTGCTCAATGAGTGTGGGCTGAAATCCAGCTGTTCTCAGCCAGAACGCGAGCGTCGGGCCGGCCACTCCCAAACCAGAAATCAAAACGGTCTTCACTGCAACACCCTACCTCGCACCAGACGTCTGGTGCGAGAGCCTGTGCTTCTTGCCCGAAAAGATCAGGACGATGGTGCGGTCGCAATAAGATTTCTCAGCTTGGCGAGCGCCAGGGAGTCCTTCTCCTGATACGGTATCACCGTGTCGAATTTCTCGCCGGCGGTCATCAGATATATCATGGCGGAGTGGTCCATGAGATAACTGCCGTCGCTGGTCGGAATTTTCTTGTAGTAGACGCGATACTCTTTGGCGATCTTCGCGATTTGCGCCGGCGTACCGGTGAAGCCGCGGATGCGCTTGTCGAAGGATGCCAGATATTCGTGCATCAATTTCGGCGTATCTCGCTCGGGATCGACCGTCACGAATACGTAGTTGAGCTTGTCGGCATCTGGTCCGAGCGCCTTGATCCAGCGCGTCAGGTCGAAGAGCGTGGTCGGACAGACGTCCGGGCAATACCTATAGCCGAAGTAAATCGCGTACGGCTTGCCCAAGAGCGTCTTGTCGGTCACTGTCGCACCAGTGTCATCGACGAGCGTGAACGGACCGCCGATGGAGGCCACCCCTGTGGCCTGCCCGATTTGCCTTGGTGCTATCAGGAATGTGAGGACAAGCGCGATAACGGCAAAGCCGGCGACTCCGGCTATGGCCATTATGACCCACTGGCGGGCACGCATCACTTCATCTCCATGTTGCCCGTGCCGCCCGGCTTCTTGCCCTGCATTCCTCCCATTCCGCTCATACTGCCGCTATGCGTCGCCCCAACAGCCTGTATCGGAACGGTAATGGAGATATTCCCAGCTTTCGCAAAGGTGAGGGTGAGCGGCAACGATTGGCCCGCGATCAAGGGCTTTTTCAGTCCGATCAGCATCACGTGGTAGCCGCCGGGCTTGAGCGTTACCGATCCACCGGCCGGAATCGCCAACCCACTGGGGAGTTCGCGCATTTGCATGATGCCGTTAACGACTGCCATCTCGTGAACTTGCACTTTACCGGCGACGTCAGAAGAGGCTGCGATGAGACGATCCGCAGTGTCGGTTTTGTTGGCAAGCGTCATATAGACGGCGCCGGTCATGGCGCCGGCAGGTGTGGCCCGGGCCCAAGGTTGTTCAACGTTTATCTTGGATGGCCCGCCCGCTTGAGCGAATGCCGCGGGCGCAGCCGCGAGCAACAATGCCATTACGGTCAGCTTGGAAAGAAAGCGCATGGTGTTCTCCGAAAGCGCATGATGACGGCTCCGCAGAAGCGGAGCAATTTCCAGCGTCAGACGGAGAAAGTCGGTGGCGCGCGCGGAGCGCCCAGCGTGCGTCGGAACTGCGGGATGAACCCCGTGTCGTCGATGCTATCCGCGGCCGAAGCAATCGGCAGACCGCCATGGAGTGGGAGTGCCGGAGGCTCGGTCAGCAGGGGGATGTGACCGGCGCTTTGAGCAGCGACAAAGCAAAATGGGCAGGGCGGAGTCCGAGCGGGATTTTGGTGGTCGCCGGCAGGCGCCGGCGTGCCTGCCAAAGCATGACCGCAGATGACCAAACCATCCGGCCCGGGGGCCGCGAAAGCAGACATGCCAAGCCCGATGCTCGCCATCAGCGCTTGAATCGCAAGCGAATAAGCGATCGCAAGCGGAAGCAGTCCGCTCAAACTTCTCGACTGGATAAATTGTCGCAGCCGCAACATCACCACCAGTGTGCCACGTAACGTTCGCAGTCGCCACCGGATTTCCTGGCGACTTGGGAGCCGGTCGCTCGAGGCCTGGTCGCTCTCGTGCGCCAACTTTCAGCCAGTAGAATTTTCGCCAAATCTATCCGGCGTCTTTGCGCTGCTCCGGCGGCATTCGCACGACGGCGATTTGCCGCAGTGCAGGCGTTCATCCCGACTGCCCACTGCAAAGCCGTACCACCCATTGGTCAAAGAATTGGCTTCCGGCCGCCAAGTATAAAACCAAAATCGTTACGGTGCCGCCCCCGAGGCAAATCAGAAGCCACAGCGCCGCGTGGCTGATTTGCCGTTGCAGTATCGAACTTCGCGGGGCGGCTTGCAGTCTCATCGGAACTCACGATTTTGCACGTACAGCGAACTATTGAGGGGTGAACGACATGCGCGCATGGATAGGCGATTCCGGTAGTCCTCATTGGAGAGCGATTCGCAGCGCCCGTGTCTTATTGATCCATCGCGCTCTAGCCTTTCAACCGCGCTTGGGGCGGAGGGTTCCTGATCGCGGCCCCCCAACATCTCGTGACCGCTGAAAAGTAGGCGACGGTCGTGCCCCGATCGAACCCAACGGATTGTCGCGATGTACGGCACGCTCCTCTTGGCACCATTGACCTTAGTGGGCATAGGTCCGGCGCACCATTTCCTCCAGGTGTCCGCGCACTGTGACATCGGCAAATTGGCGCGGTTCACCGACCTGTTGGCAGGTCGGAATACACGACACCAGATGATCAGAACGGCCATCAAAGAAGAACGGCACCGAGTAGCGGTCGCGGCCGGATTTGTTAATGACGCGGTGAACGGTCGAACGGTAGAGGTTGTTGGTCCAGCGCGCGAACAGGTCGCCGATGTTGACCACGAAACTGCCAGGGACCGGCGGTGCTGCGATCCAGGTGCCATCGCCGGCGAGGACTTCAAGACCGCCGGCGCTGTCCTGCAAGAGCACCGTAATGCCGCCCCAGTCGGTATGGGCTCCGCAGCCCTTTTCGCCGGGCGCCGAATTGGGCGGCTGCGGAGGATAATGCAGAAGACGCAGCGTGGTGATCGGGACTTCGCAGAAGTCATCGAAGTAGTCTTCGGTAAGATCAAGCGACAGCGCCAACCCCGCCATCAACCGTCTGGACAGCGCCAGCATGTCCTCGACATAGCCCATGGTGATCTCGCGGAATTGCGGCAACCCGACGGGCCACTGGTTGGGACCATAATTTTGCGGGTCGTTGCGGACGGCCCGATGGTCGAGCGGCAGATCAAGTCCGATCTGAAATCCTTCCTTAAGGTCCGGCGGCATGTTGGGCTCGAGCGTCTGCGCCCGCAGTGGCTCGTAACCGCGGCGGCACGGCGACATGTCGGTTACGAGCGCCAGCTTCTGTTCGGCAGGCAGCGCGAAGAAGAGCCGCGACTGGCGCAGCAGCTGCTCGATCAGCGCCGCCGGCGTGCCGTGGCCGACAATATAGAAGAAACCGGTTTCGGTGCAGGCCTTGCGCAATTCGCGCGCCACGGCCCTGCGCTCCGCCGCGCCCTGACGCAGGCCGGAAATGTCGATTACCGGAATATTGCGTAAATCAGTGTCGTCAGCCTGCGCGGTCGGCATGTTTGGTCTCCTCTGATGCAAATTCATAAGATTGATGCGCGGCTACGGCGCGCCGGCGCGCGAGCTCGGTCTGAGCCAGCGCCGCGCCGCGCAGGATCGAAGCGTACCCGGTGCAGCGACAGAGATTACCGGAAAGCGCGGCACGTATCGAGGCTGCGTCGGCGTTGGGGTCGCGCATGAACAACGCGGTCAGCGCCAAAGTGAATCCTGCTGCGCAATAGCCGCATTGGAACGAGACCTCCGCTGTCAGTGCCGCCTGCACGGCGCGACCCTCGGGCAGCGCTGCGAGCCCCTCGGGGGTGACGACGTCGCCACCATCGAGCTGCCAAGCCATCATCAGGCAGCCGTTGACTGCACGGCCGTTGACGAGCATGAGGCACGAGCCGCAGCGGCCGATGCCGCAGGATTCCTTCGCCGCCATGAGACCAAAACGGTCGCGCACAAGATCAATCAAGTGGACGTCGGCAATGTCGGCGACGTCGAGCGTCCGCTCGACGCCATTGAGGCGGAAGCGGACGGCGTCGAAAGCTGCAGCGGCGGTATCGTTCACGATGTTTGCTCGCTGCGCATCATCTCTGTCAACGTCGCTTCCGGTGGAATTGGAGTTACCGTAGGCCAATGCCCGGTCGCGTCGGCGATGGCGGCGGCGATCGCTGGCGTGGCCGAGCCGATGCCGAGTTCGCCGATGCCGCGCGGTCCATGTTCGTCGTCCAGATCTTCCATGGCGAACACCCGCATTCGATCCGGTGCATCGGCGATGCTTGGCATCATGTAGCTGTCGAAATTATCGGTGACGACGCGGCCGCCTTCGACGCGCACGTCTTCTGTCAGCGTGAAGCCGAGGCCCTGCACGCTGCCTCCTTCCATCTGACCGACATAGCTCGCCGGATCGAGCACCGGCCCGGCGGCGCTGTGCTGGTCGAGCTCAAGCACGCGCACTTGCCCGGTGGCGCGGTCAACCGCGACGCGGGCCAGCGTCGCTCCGAAGGCGAAAATGAAGCGGGCGTTGCCGGCGCGGTAGTCGGCCTTCGGATAGTCGAAGATGCAGGTGGCGCGCGGCAGCGCTTCGGGCGCCAGTTGCGCGGCGAGTTCGCCGAACGAAATCAGAAGTTCGTCGCTGTTAGCGCGTGCCTCGCGGATGCCGCCGGGCGCAACCATTAGGGTTGCAACCGGTCGGTTCAGCACCGCAGCCGCCGCTTCGCGCAGCTTGCGGCTTAGTTCCGGTCCAGCGAGGTCGGCGCCTTTCCATACTACGTAGGTACCGCGCGACGCCGAGGTCGAGCCGGAATCCGGAGCGCGGGCGGTATCGCCAGTGATGGGCTCGACGTCGTCGCGGTCGCAGCCAACCGCCGCAGCGACCGAGGCCTGGATTATGGCGAGAAGGCCTTGACCCATTTCGTCGAGTCCGTACGCCGCGGTGATGCGTCCGGCCGGCGAGAGCCCAAGATGCGCGGCGCCGGAATCTGGCAGGATCGAGCCGAGGCCATTGCCCTGATGGCAGAGCGCCATGCCGACCCCGATTACGCTGCGGTTGTCGGCGGACAGTCCCCGCGGCTGGTGCCACAAATCGCTCGCCTCTGCTGCATCGAGCATTTCAGCCAGACGCTCGGTCGGTGCGACTTTCTGACTCAGATAGCCGGGCGTGCTGGGCTTGCGCAGATTGATGCGCCGCATGGCGATTGGATCGATGCCGAGGCGGTCCGCGAGTCGGGCGATCTGAGATTCGACCGCAAAGGTCATCTGATTGGCACCGAAGCCGCGGAATGCACCGCACAGGCCATTATTTGTATAGGCGAGACGGCCGCGGGTGCGGACATTGGCGATCTCATACGGCCCGCAGGCATGTTCGAGCGCGGTCTCAAGCACGCTTGGGCTCAGCGACGCATAGGCGCCGCAGTCCATGAGGAGATCGACCGCCTGCGCGATCAGCCGGCCGTTGGCATCGCAGCCGGTGCGCATGTGGATACGCATGGGATTCCGCTTGCGGCCGCTGCAGACCGACTCGTGGCGGTCAAGATGAATGCGCACTGGCCGTCCCGACTTCAGCGCCAGGAGCGCCAGCGGCGCTTGCACCGTCAATTCGTCCTTGCCGCCGAAGCCGCCGCCGATCGGGCTCGTGATGACCCGAATTTTCTCCTCGGGCATGGCGAGGATGCGTGCCAACTGCATCCGATCGCGCACCCCGTGCTGGCCGCCGACAGCAACCGTGAGCGAGCCGTCCGCTCCCGGCACGACGTATCCGCCCTCGGTTTCCATGAAGCCGTGCAATTGTCGCGGCGTAACATAGTCGTCTTCGACAATGGCGGCGCAGCGGCTCCAGGCATCGTTGACGTTGCCACGGGCAAAATGCAGCTCACGCTGGAGATTGCCGCCATCGTGCACGGCCATCGCATCGGGCCCGAGCGCCGCCTCCATGTCGTCGACGACCGGCAGCGGTGCGTACGCGACGCGTATCGCCGTTAGCGCGGCTCTCGCCGTCGCATCGTCGTCGGCGGCAACTGCCGCAACCGGATCGCCGATGCAGCGGACCTTATCGGCGCACAATGCCGGTTGGTCCTGCAGCACGATGCCGTAGCCGTTGCGGCCCTTGATGTCGCTGGCGGTAACCACGGCGGCCACGCCCGGCATCGCCTCAGCGCGCGACGTGTCGATCGAGATGATGCGGGCATGCGCGAGGTCGGCACGCAGGATGCGCGCTACCAGCATGCCCGGGCGGCGGTGGTCGGTGAGATAGGTGAAGCGGCCGAGAACCTTGTCCTTGATGTCGGGCCTCAGCCGCCAGCGGTCGGGAAGCTCGTGCCGCGACACTTCGATCTGGGTCGGCGGCGGCGCGGCCGCGGGCGTGAAATGCTTGACTGGGCGCACCGGGCAGATGGCGTCGAGAGCGGCCGTGTCGCCAAGCTCGGTAACAAGCGCATTGGCGGCCGCCAGGTTGCGGTAGTGTGCGCTGTACCGATGATCACCCGGCGCCGCGATTTCCACGTAGAGCCTTTGCCGCAGCGCGTGCCAATCGACGGCAGTAACCTGCTGCCCCCGCAACATCGTCACGGCACGGTCGAGACAATGCGGCGGGGTGATGCCGCCGCCGACCGCCATGCACGCTTCGCCGATCCGGCCGTCCGCATCGAGCGCCAGCACGCCGGCTGCGCCAACGACGCTTGGCGTGAATCCCCAGCGCAGTCCGACCTTGCGATAGGCCACGCGGCGGTGCGCAGGCATCGGCCGCAATATCACAGCCACCAACAAACGATTGGCATCCGCCGACCGTTGCAGCCATGCGCGCAACGGCAGCGTGATGAGCTGGCCCATCTCGAAGATTTCGAGCAACGCCGCTTGCGCTAGCAGCGGAGGAATAAGGCAGCCCGTCCGAGTCGCGATGTTGCCGCCGATCGTCGCGAGTTCTCGCACGCCGGGTGCGGCGATGGTCGCTATAGCCTGAATCAGAAGCGGCTGTCGGTGCCGCAGCATGGTGTCGCGCTCCAGCGCTGCGAGTCGGGTCGCGGCGCCGATGCGGATGCCGCCGGTTGCGGTTTCACTCACGCCGGCGAGTTCGCGCAATCGCGTGACATCGACAAGGCGGCGCCCCGCGGGCTTACTACGGATCCATTCGAGCTGCAGCGCTGTCGCGCCCGCGACAAAGCAGGCCTCGCGATCAGCGTCCGCCACAAGCTCGGCCGCCTGTGCAAGCGACCTCGCGCGCAGGACTTCAGCAAAAAATCTCCGCTGCGGGCTCATGGTCGCGCGATCGTCACGCCGCCCGCCGGCTGCCCTCTGCAGTGCCGTAACGCAAACCTTTCTCCTTCAGCCAGCGCCGGTAGGTGACCGAGGAAAGATCAGCGCGTGTCGGAACTTCGCTACGAGGCTCAAGTGGCAATAACAGAGGCCGTTGGTTCTCGACGATGATGCGATCCTGCAAAAATATGATTTGCTCGAACTTCTGAAGGTCGATCTGTGACGCAGCATCGTCGACGAGATACATGACCGGCTGCGCACGGCACACATCCTCCTCCATGGGCTGCACGAACATAGTGATGACGTCGAGCCGGTCCGACGCGGAGGGACACACTCGATAGAGCATCACGACGAACGGGGAGGGCACCCGGTAGACAAGCTGCACCATGCCGCCTGGACCGTTTGCCACGATCTGCGGCTGATAGAACTGGCAGTTGGTCGCCCAAACCTCGTCGACGTCACGCCTTATTTCGCTCATGTAGCGCGGCACCTCAGTGTGCGGCTCGACGCCGAGTACGTTGGTGTGGATGTAGGGGAAATGCGCCATGTCGAGGAAGTTCTCGACCAACCGCAGCCCGGACGTGCGCATCTTTACCCAGCCACACACAACAGTGCGGCGGCCGGCCTCTTCGGCCTCCGCGAGTCCGAAAATATCGCGTCGCGGCGCGCCTAAAGTGGTCCACAGGCATTCGTAGCGCTGAAGGACCGGCAACGGCGCGCCGACGCCGCCGTCAGTGTCGATTTCGCGCACGTCGAAGGTGCCTCCCGGGCCGCGCCGATAGGAGATGTTCTGGCCAAGGAGCCTGGTCCGGACTGGGCGCTCCGAGACTTCCGTCAAGGTCGCGATCGCATACCACTCGTCCAACGCAACAGGATCAGTTGTTTTGGTCATCGGCGACGGCTTTCCAATGCCAGGCGCGCGGGCCGGCCTACGACGCACTCCATTGCACGGTGCCATGCGGGTTTTGTGCCAAGTAAGCGGCCCGGCGCGCAAAAAGGCCCGGCACAACCTCGTGCACGTGTGCAATAAGATCGGTCATCTTGGCTGTTTTGAGTCGGCCGCCGTCCACCAGGATGCGGCCGTCCACCATGGTCAGGTCTACGTCGCCCCCGCGTACCGCATGGACCAGGTTATGGTGGAGGTTGAAATATCGGTCGCCGAACAGCGGGGTCATACGTGGACTGTCGGTCCGGACCGCGATGATATCGGCCTTCTTGCCGGCCTCCAGCGAGCCGATCTCGGCGTCAAGCCCGATGGCGCGGGCGCCCTCGATGGTCCCCATGCGCAGCACGTCCCAAGAATCGAGCGCCGCGGCATTCCTGGCGCCCAGCTTGCCCAATAGCGAAGCGACCTTCATCTCCTCGAACATGTCGAGATTGTTGTTTTCCTTCTCGCCATCGGTGCCGATGCCGATCGCAACGCCGGCCTTGCGCATGTCGTCGACGCGCGCGATGCCGCTGGCGAGCTTCATGTTGCTGACCGGATTATGGGCGACGCTCACGCCTTCCCGCGCGATCAGGTCAATCTCCTCGTCATCGAGCCACACCGCGTGCGCGATCATGACTTTGTCGATCTCGAAAAAGCCGAGGTCCTGGAACACCTGCATCGGACGCCGGCCATAACGCTTCTGCATCTCGGGGATTTCGATCTGCGCCTCGCTGGTATGAGTGTGAAAGCCGGTGCGATGCCGTTTCGCGAGCGCGATGGCCCATTGCTGCCCGGCTTCGTCGGCATAGAACAGATGCTCCAAGCCGACCCAAACGTGCACACGGCCGTCGGCCTTGCCGTGCCACGTCTCGATCAAGCGTTCATTGTCGTCGAGCGTATCGAAATAATTGTAGTCGGGGTGCGCGCCCACGTAGGGTACCGCGATCAGGCGGTTGCCGATCGTCTGCGCAGCGCGCGCGCTGCCGTCCATGAAGCGCCACATATCGACGACTGTGGTCGTGCCGGAGAGCACCGCTTCGGCGTAGCAGAGCCAGGACGCGGCCTCCGCATCGTGGGGCGCTAGCACGCGATGCATCGGGTTGATGTGAAGGGTCAGCCAGTCCCATACCGGGAGGCTCTCAGCGGTGCCGCGCAGGATGCCCGAGTGGCAATGAACGTTGACGAGACCAGGCATCAACAGCCGATCGCGCATCACTCGCACCGGCGCCAGCGGATGGTCGCGCTGCAGCGCCTCCGCGTCTCCCACCGCGCCAATCCGGTCGTCCCGAACCAGCACCGCGCCGTTACGGATGACGCGGTTGCCGGCATCCATAGTCAAGACGAAATCGGCTGCGAGAATGAGCTCACGCGCGCGCATCGATCAATTCCGCTTGCATCGTCGCGACAGGAACCGTGCCCAGAATGAAATCGGCGGCGCGTTCGGCGATCATCACCACCGGCGCGTTGGTGTTGCACGAGGGGATCACCGGAATGACCGACGCGTCCGCGATCCGCAGCGCCTCGACGCCCCGAACCCGCAACGACGGGTCAACCACCGAGTCTCCGTCCCCGCCCATGGCGCAGGTGCCGCAGGTGTGAAAGAAGGTGTCGCATGCTTGGCGCACGAATGCCTCGCGCTCGCGCTTCGACAGCCGGCGGTCGGGCGCCACCGGCCGCTCCAAGAGGCCGGCAAAGGCCGGCGCGGCCGCAAGCTCCATGCAGAACTCGATGCCTTCCGCCAGCGCCTGCACGTCCGACGGCTCGCACAGAAAATTCGGTTGAATCTCGATGTGGCCGCCGGGCGCCGCGCTCTCCAGCCGCATGTAGCCGCGGCTTTTGGAGCGCATCAGGCCGGGCGAAATGGCAAAGCAGTCGCGCGGCAGCGAATATTCGCGCATGATCTGCGGCCCCGCATGCGGTCCTTGCACGACGAAGGCGTGGAGATCGGGACCCGGCAAGTCCGGCCGGCTCTTCCAGTTGACGATGGCGCCGCCGCCATTGTCCCGCGCTGGAGCAAGCGGCGCGCGCGGGGCAAAGTTGACGCCCATCAGCAGCGGATGGTCCTGCAAATTCTGGCCCACTCCGGGAAGATCGATGACCACCGGCACGCCGAGGCGCATCAGTTCGGCGGCGGGACCGATGCCCGAGATCATCAACAAACGCGGCGAGTCGATCGCGCCCGCGCATAGAATGATTTCCCGGGCTGCCCGCGTCACGCGCGGGGCGCCGGCGACAAGGTGCGTGACCGACACACAGCGGCCGCCATCAAATCCGAGCTTGATTGCCAGCGATTCGGTCAGGACCGTCAGGTTCGCACGCTCCACCACCGGGCGCAGGTAGCCGCGGGCGACGCTCCAGCGCACGCCGTTGCAGGCGTTCAAATTAGGCCGGGTTGCACCCTCATTGGATGCACCGTTCATGTCATCGATCAGCGGAAGGCCGAGCGCCGCCGCGGCGTCGAGCATGGCGCGTGCAAGCGGGTGCGGGTCACGCGGCCGCTCGATGCGCAGGGGCCCGCCCGCGCCACGCCAGGTGTTGGCGCCGCCCTCCCAATCCTCCGCCCGCTTGAAGTAGGGCAGCACGGCCGAGAAATTCCAGCCGGTCGCTCCTGCCGCCGCCCAACCGTCGTAGTCGGACGGATGGCCGCGGTACCAGATCATCGCATTGATGCTGCTCGAACCGCCAAGCACACGGCCGCGTGGGATGCCGATGGTGCGGCCATTGACGTGGGGCGTCGGCGCATAGTCGTAGCCCCAGTCGTATTCGCCGCGCAAAAGCGCCGTCCAGTTGGCCGCATCGTCGATGGCGGAAACGCCGACGTCGGAGGGACCGGCCTCGATCAGCAGCACCGAGGCGTCGGACCGCTCGGCGAGGCGCCGCGCCACCACCGCGCCGCCGCTGCCGCCGCCAACCACGACGTAGTCGTACTCCGCCGCCAGCGGCACCTGCGGGCCTAATGCCATGCTCCACCCTCTCAATTGTGCTCGCTGGGGCCCATGATGACGATGCCCTCGCTGTCCTCGACGTGACGGACGAAGACGTATTTGTCTTCGCGCCCGTCGCTGTGCTTGCGCTTGATGCCGGGCTCGGTCGTCGCCTCGACCTTGGCGACGACTACATAAGGCGCGACGGTCGACAGGCCTTTGGCACAATGGGCATCGAAGTCGGCCAAGGTCGTGACCGTATAAGCGTGCTCGATGCCCGCGCCGCGGGCGATGGCGGCGATATCGACGCGTCCGGCGGTATGGGTGGGCGGCCCGCCGATCGATTGGTAGCACTGGTTGTCCCAGACCACGACGAACAGGTTCGGCGGCTGCTCGTTGGCGAGCGTGGCGAGAATGCCGAGGTTGAACATCATGCCGCCATCGGTATCGAGCGAGACGATGCGGCGATGCGGCAAGCCGACGGCTAGACCAAAAGCCTGCGGTGTTACGCAGCCGAGCTGCTGCTGAAACAGGCTTGCCGCACGCATGTGCGGCGCGGCATTGAACCACTCGTCAACGCTGGCGCCGAGCGACAGGATGACAAGCTCGTTGTTAAGGCGCTTGGCCAGCGCCTGCATGCACTGAAACCGCCTCATCGCACGACCTCCCCGGCCAGCACGACTGCCGCGTGATAATAGGCCGCGTAGGCCCAGGAGAAGGCATCGGTGATGGCGCGGCCGATCGCGTTCTCGTCGTTCACCAGGCGGTATGGGACGCGCATCGCGTTAAGCAGTGGCTCCATAGTCACGCCGTGCGGTATGGCCCACCAATTGTTCTCGCCGAGTTCGCCGCGGTAGCTCATTAGCATCACGACAGGGATGCCGGCGCCGAGCCCCATTCGCGCCAGCGGCTCGATCGAAGCGCGTAGACCGGAATTCTCCATCACCAGCGCGGCGCGTTTGCCCGAAAGAAAGACGCCGCCGCAGATCGCCGCCCCTTCACCTTCATTGGTAACACGGATCGTGCGGATATCCGGGTCGGCATCCAGTGCCGGGTAAAGCTCCTTCAGCAGCGAGTCCGGCAGGTAGCACACCACGCTGACACCGGCGCTCTTGAGACCATTGATGACCGCGTCGACCGAAGTTTTTTTCATTCCCTACTCCCGGCTGAAAAAACGATCTGTCAGTGATAAGCCGGAATGCCAGGCATGGTGGCGAAGCCGGGTATTGTGCGCACGTTCGCCATCCAGCGGCGCAGCGCCGGATACTCGTCGTGGTCGACGCCGAAGTCGCGGCTCAACGCAATCGCGGGAAACATCGCGATATCGGCGATAGTCGCTGCATTGCCGACGAACCACCGCGCATCGTCGAGCTCGCGCTTGGTCATGTGATCGTCCATCAGCCGGAAAGCGCGGCGCGCGGCGCCAACGTTGTCCGAGTCGCCGGTGCCGGTTTCCAGCAGGGCGCGAAGTCGCGCCAACGAGGCGGCTCGAAGCTCGATGCCGGCGAAGGCGAGCCATTGTGCAACCTCGCCGAATAACGCCGGTTCGTCGGGGAGCCAGCTCCGGCTCGGATCGTATTTGCGGGCAAGATAGGCCAGGATCGCCTCCGCGCCGTAAAGAACAAACTCTCCCTCGGTGAGGATCGGCAGAGCTCCCAACGGATTAAGCCGCAAATAACGGGCGCCGCATTGCTCGCGCCCGGGATAAACGTCGACGGAGACTCTCCTGTAGCGACGGGCGAGCACGCCAAGCAACAGCCGGACCTTGTAGCACTGCTCGTCGAGTTCGTAGTCGTGAAGCATCAGCTCGGCCATGTCGAATTCCCGCACACCGTTGATGGCAGCTCGCCTGGCGACAAAGTTTGCTCGAGATCGTGCCGCAGCTCTTCGGCCCACTCCGCCGTTTGCCGCCGCGCGCCGGGGCGCTGCGTGCGCAGAGCGCCGGGAACAACAATGTGCAGCGCCGTCTTGGCCGCGCCAAAAGGTTGAACGGCGGCGATCGGTTGATCCGCCACGGACGCAAACGACAACAACGGAACGCCGGGCGGGCCGATGTCTTGCGCATGCGCTGTCAGCGCCCGCAGCACGGCGGCGGGCGCGCAATCGATGTAAAGGCTGCGCACCGGACTGACATCGCGCTCGGCAACGGGCAAATCCGGCGGCGCTTCGACCATGTGATGCGGATAAATCCACAGCACGCCGAGCCGCTCGACGCATGGGAAAGTCGTCACGCAAATGGTCGGCGGAACATCGAGCGTCGGATGGGCCGGGATCAAGCGGCACTGGCCTTTTTCGTCGTACTGCCAGCCGTGATAGAGGCAGGCAATGCGATCGCCGCGCACGAAACCGAAGCTCAGCCGCATGCCGCGATGCGGGCAGCGGTCTTCCCAGGCATGGGCGACCCCGCCGGTATCGCGCCAGATGCAGAACTCGCGGTCGAACAGCCTGGTGCCGGCGGATCGGCCCGGTTCAAGACCGCCCGACAGCGCCGCCGGATGCCAGTGTTCGGTACCGCTCATTCGCTGGTCCCCGAATCTATCGGCTTGCCCGCTGGCAAATTCGCTGCCGCGTCGATCCGCCGGTGGTCGAGCACGACGCAGTCGATGGGACCGAGACTGCAGGCGACCTCGAAAGCATCGAGCAGATCCGTCTGGCCGCTGACCGAAACTTCAATGCGGTTCGCGCCGACGGCGCCGATGCCGGCGCGCAGCGCAAGCCGTTCGGCGTAATGGCGCACGAAATCGAGAAAGCTTTCAGTTCGAAATCGCCCGAGAAAGATGAGCGTCGCAGCTTGCGTCATGATGCAGATACGTTGGGCTGCGGCGGGCAACGAGTCCGCCGCGTTTGTTCACTCGCTCGTGGTCCGATTCTCACAGTCACATCCCGTTTGAGCAGTCTATGCGGCCAAAGCATGCGAGGCCGGGAACACACCCGGCATCACGATGAAGTTGTCGATGCGCTTGAAACGGTCGCACCATCGGCGGATCGCAGGATAATCCTGGCGCGAAATTCCGCCTTCCTCGGACAGCATGACGTAGGGAAAGCAGGCGATATCGGCGATGGTCGGATGCGCCGCGCGGCAAACCCAGTCACGCCCCTCCTGCTCGCCGAACCATAGGTGCTCGTCGAGAATGCGGAACAGGCGGTGTGCGCCCGCGCGGGCGGCGCCGATATCGAGGTCGTAAAACATTCCGTCATGCAGGCGCGCGGCAGAGGCGGTCGCGGTAATGCTGTCGCCAAACGCTAGCCATTGGCCGACATCGCCGAGCACTGCCGGTTTGTCGAGCGGATACCAAGGGCCAGCCGGGTCATAGCGCGAGGCCAGATAGACAAGAATCGCATGCGAGTCCCGCAGTACAAAACCCTCATCATCGATCACCGGCAGCTGGCCGAGCGGATTAAGCCGCAAGAACCATTCGGATTTATGCTGGCGGCCGGGATAAAAGTCGACCGGCACGACGGCATAGGGGACTTTCAGAAAGCTCATCAGCAAGCGGAGCTTGTAGCAGTTTCCCGACAATTCGTAATCATACAGGCGGATCATTGCGGTCCTTATAGATCGAGTATGAGGCGCGCCGATTTGGCACGCGAGACGCAGGTGATGATTCTCGACCCGCCACGCTTCTCGGCATCGTTGAGATAGACGTCCTGGTGATCCGGCTCGCCTTCGAGCACGGTGGCGATGCAGGTGCCGCACGCGCCTTGCTCGCAGGACGACGGGATGGCGATGCCGCGTTCGCGGAGCGCGGCGAGAATCGATTGGCCCGGCGACACGGCGAGCGTGATGCAGGAGCGCGACAGCGCGACCTCGAAACCAGTACTGTCGTCGAGCTTGCGCGTGTTCCTGAAATACTCAAAGCGCACTTCAGAATCAGACCAGCCATGTTCGGCTGCAATGCGCCGCGCAACGTCGAGCATGGGGCCGGGGCCGCACACGTAGACCTGCATGCGCGGCCGGCGAACAGCCAAGAGTTCGCGAATGCGCGCCTCGGTCGTTTCGGGAGAGAGATTGACGTGCGGCTTGAGATTGTCGCCAAGAACGCCGAGACGTTCCGGAAAGGCGAAGTGATCGCGGCTCCGCGAAAAATAGTGCAGCTCGTAGGCAAATCTGGAATGATGCAGAGCGAGCGCCATGGCCAGCAACGGCGTGATCCCAATGCCGCCGGCAATGAAGATCGTGCGGGTTGCGTTGCGGCGCAGCGGAAAATTGTTGCGCGGCTCCGATATCGCCAACACGTCGCCTTCCTGCACCGCTTCGTGCAGGCATTGCGAGCCACCCTTTGAGTCGGGTTCGCGTTTGACGCCGATGACATAGCTGGCGGTTTCGCCCGGAGCGTTGACGATCGAATATTGGCGAACCTGGCCGTTGGGGAGATGTACATCGATGTGCGCGCCGGGCTGAAATGTCGGCAGATAGCCGTCGACCGCGCGCAGCTCGAATCCGGCAACACCCTCGCCGGCCCGCCATTTGCGCGCCACCACGACCCGCAGGGCGGCATTGCGCCCGGGTGGTGCACGTTCGGGCATCGCGGCAAGTTCGGGCGTGACCGGCTGGTAGACCGGTTCAATTGGTATCGGCGCGGGCTGTGCGGCGGCTTGGCGCTCGACTTCGTCGCGCAGCGCCGAAAGCCGCTCGTTGTGATGCCGAAGCACGGCGATGCGTTCTTTGCCGGCAGGAGCGGCATCCAGCGCTCCTCGGATCACACTTCGGCCTGCGTCAACCGGCTGAACTAACAAAACTGCGCGCGTCTGAGCGCCGTTACGGCTCGAGCGCAGGGTGACGCAAAATTCGTCGGAGCCTTCGACGACGGTTTCGGCGGCCGCTTCACCGAGCGCATTGGTAGGCCAGAATTGATAAGTTTTCAGGCGCTCGATCACCCAATCTGCGGGAGCATTGACCGAGATGCCCCGCAGCAACACAAGGTCCTTTTGATCGAGCGCAGCGATGTCCGGCATTTCGGTCACGGGATCGAGGCACGACCAGATGAAGCCGTAGCGCTCCGCGACTGGATAAGTCCTGATCGTGATGGTGCGGGCCGGTGCGTCGGCAGGATGCGCGGGGATGTAGGTGCACCCGGCGGAGCGATTGGAATAACGCCAACCGTGATACTGACATTTCAGCTCGCGGCCGTCGTTGATACCGATGGAAAGCCGGACGCCGCGATGCAAACAGCGGTTCTCCCAAACGTTCACGAAGCCGTCGTCGGCGCGCCACACTGCGAATTCGCGACCCAGCAACTGGCCATGAAACACGTGCCGGTACGGCACGTCATGCGCGGCTGCGATGGGGTGCCATCTGCTGGCGGCGTTTTCCGACATCGGCAGCTCGGGGCCTTCAGGTCGCGGCCGGGATGACGCCGTAAGTAACGCCTTTCTGCGCCAGCCAGCGCCGATAGGCCACAGACGATTTGTCGGCGCGGATCGGCGTCTCGGCGCGCGGATCGAGCGGCAGGCGTCGCGGAAACTGGTTCTCGAGAATGGGCTTGTCCTGGCCGAAAATGGTGAGCTGAAAACGCCGGATCGCGACGTCATCATTATCCTCGTCGACCAGGCACAGCAACATGTGGGCGCGAATGTGCTCCTGATCGATCGGCTGGATGAAAATGCCGATCACGTCGAGGCGCGCGGTGTCAACGTGACTGGTCTTATAGAGCACCGAGCAATACGGGTGCGGCACGCGATAGACGTATTCGATATCGCCGCCTTCGGTGGAAGCGGCCGAGGCCTTGGGCTGATAGAACCGGCAGCGGGTCGCCACCACCTCGTTGCCATCGGGGGTAATCTCGACCTCGTATTCCTTCACTTCAGTGTGTGGCTCGGCGCCAAGGATGTTGGTGTGAACATAAGGAAAATGGCCCATGTCGAGAAAATTCTCGATAGCTCGCGGGGCGGAGACGTGGACCCCGATAGTCGCCGCGTTGAGATTGCGGCGCTTGGCTTCGAAATACTCCGGGATGGGAAAAATATCGGCCGCAGGCGTGCCAAGGCAGATCCAGACGTAGCCGTAGGCCGACAGCGTTAGCAGCCTATCGGCCACGCGCGCCGGATCCACTGTATCGCCCGCCCTGTAGGCAGGTTGCGAGCGCCAGGCGACGGGCGTTTGTGCGCTGTCAATGGCAAAGGATACCGGTTCTTCGAGCAGAACGGTTTCATACACTGTGTTCGGTCGAAGCTCAGCAAACGCGACAATGGCGTGCCAGAGATTGAGGATGACCGGGTCGGAGCATTTGGGTTTTGCGTTCATCCCTGGCTCATTCGGACAGTGGGGGCCGCTTGCGGATCGCATGGCGAATTTTGTGCCAACCGCGCTCCGGCCCGCAACTGGATTATCAATATGCGATGGAAAGGAGATGCCTTGGTATCTAACGCCGCGGCAGATAAAAATAGTGGCGCGCCTGAGCCTATTTTTTGTGCACCCGGTATCGGGGACGGCTCACGCGGCCTCGAACGTTGCTCGATCAGTCGCCCGACGTTTGCCCTCGTCGAAATCACGCTGAGCCGCGTCCAGAGAATTGGTATACAGTGTATTTGGACGAATCTGATTGCGATAAAGCGGAAATCTGCACAATTCCATTTTGAGCAACTTGGAAAGTTGGATGGACCTCACTCGGAAGACCACACCCTACGTCGATCAAGACGGCCCCAGTAAAGAAGCGATTGCCGCGTTCTATGAAGGAATGCTGCCGTTTTGGCACCCGGTACTGGCTTCGCATGCTCTTGCGGACAAGCCGAAGGGCATTTGCCTCCTTGGCCGTCGGCTGGTTCTCGCAAGACTCGGCGAGGAAATTCTCGTCGTTCCGGATACCTGCCGGCATTTCCAAGCTCAGTTGTCGCTCGGCAAGATCGTGTCCGTCGGCACGCGGACGGCGCTGCAGTGTGCGTATCACGGTTGGACGTTCGGCAGCGGCGGCCAATGTGTCCGCATTCCACAATTGCCCCCTGCGCGCAGTATCCCGCAGTCAGCAAATCTTCCCGCCTTCCAGGTTAAGGAGCGCTTTGGGTTGATCTGGGTCTGCCTCGCTTCTACGCCAAAATTCCCAATTCCTGACTTTCCTGAATATGACGACGCGGTTTTTCGGAAGATCACGCTCGAAGAACCGGAAGTCACCCGCGCAAGTGCCACCCGCATGATTATGGGCACGCTCGATGATACTCATTTTCCTTGGGTCCACGAAGGAATCCTGGGTGACCCTAATCACCCGGAGCCGCCGAACCACCGCGTTTGGCGCGCCGGCAACGAACTCGTCGTCCAATATGAGACAGAGCAGCCGGCGAGCCTAATCACGACAGAAGTCAATTCCGACATGCCCCCCGCGGCCGTTGGGGTTATCTATACCGACTATGTCGGCATGCCGAACGTCATTCGGCTGGTTAAAGACTTGAAAAGCGGCCGTTATGTTGTCTGGCTGGCGGCTTGCCCCGTGGATTTCAATACGACGCGAAATTTCTGGGTATTCGCTCGAAATTATGACCTCGAACCAGTAAGGGATGCTGAATATCGGGCGATGTCGGCGCGGGTGCGGCTGCAAGATAAGCCGATCATCGAAAGCCAACGGCCTTGGCTCATCCCACCGTTCTGGACTCACATCGAGATGCCAATGGGGCCGGGCGACTTGCCACTTATCGAATACCAACGATGGCTGCAGGAGCTTGGTATAGCGACGGCGATTTAGCCGCCGCTGGACTGGATTCGCGGACCGTGAAATTGGACGCCGTCCGATCCCACTCCCTCAATACTGGCGCGCCAAATAATCCAGATTGGGTGCGAAAGCCGCGTCGACGGTTGCCGATTTGCCGTCTGGGGACGAATTCGGAGCCAGCTCTATATTATATATCAAATGTTATATCGTCCAAAAAATGCAACCTTGAGGTCGCCGTCCCGATCTCGGAGTTCGATTGCCCAATTTGACGGCAGCGCAGTCATAAGTCGGGCAGTTTGACCGTTGCATCCAATGAGTTCGCTGACGCGGGTCACAAAAGCAAGCCAAAGCGCGTCAACGGCGTGCGAACTCACTGGCATATAATTTGCTGCTCCGGTCCAGGGAGCGCGGGCGAAGTCGCGATCACGACGGTTGCGACGTGCTTAAATTCTCTCTCTGGCGCTGATCGCTGACCTGCGGCTGACTGACCTTTGCTGCCGGGTTTCACCATCGCATTCGAGGATAGTTTCCATGACCGATCTGAAACAACCTTCTCGACGTCAAGTGCTTTCGCTTGCAAGTGTGGCTGGCGCCTCGATGCTTGCCCCTACGGGACTGATCCAGCCCGCCGCGGCTGCTGCCTTTGGTCCGCTAAAGGAAGAGGATGCGGTTATCTCATTTGGGCATGTCGGTCCGATTTCCGATGAAGGCTGGACGTATACACATCACCGAGGATTACTGGCTGTACAGAAGGCTTATCCCAAGGCCAAGTATATCGAGGTCCAGAACATTCCCTATTCCGCCGATGCCACCCGCACATTCCGTCAGTTCGTCGCTCAGAATTCCAGCATCGTCATCATTTCCTCGGAATACGGCGACCTTCTGCACGCCGTGTCGGATAAAGCGCCAGACATCGCATGGCTTGAGTGTAACGGTCACTCAGTCGCGCCAAACCGAAGCTGGTATTACGTGAAACATTGGCTGCCAACCTATGTCACCGGTGTGGCCGCCGGACTTATGAGCAAGTCGGGCAAGCTTGGGTATGTCGGCTCGCTGCCGGTCCCGTCAGTCTACGGCGGCGTCAATGCCTTCTTGATGGGCGCGCGTTCAGTGAAGCCAAACGCGACGATGCAAGTGATCCTAATCAACTCATGGTTCGATCCGCAGGCCGCTGCGCAGGCCGGAACCGCTTTGATCGACAACGGCTGCGATTTCCTGTTCGGCATCATGGACGAGGCCGCCTATCTGCAAGTCGCGGAGAAACGCGGGGTACCCGCCGTGATGTGGAATACCGACGTTCGGCGGTACGGCCCGAAATCCTATGTCAGTTCGATCGTGGTCAACTGGGACGACTTCTACGTCGGGCAAGTCAAGGCGCGTCTCAACGGCGCCTGGAAGGGTGATCAGCAGATTTTGCTTGACATCGGCCATGGTGTCGATCGCGATGCGTGGGGTGAATCTGTTCCGGAAGCCGCTCGGAACGCGGCCGATGCCGTCCGCGCGAAGATGTTGAATGGCTATTCACCGTTCGTCGGAGAGATCAAAGACATCAAGGGGACAGTTCGCGTTCCCAAGGGTCAGAAAATGGACGACCTCGCGCTCTATAATTGGGACTGGCCGATCGAGGGAGTTTCCGGCCTGAAAATGGGCTAACCCGTTCTCATGCGTCAGGGAGATCAAGTGTCCGCGGCGCCGGCGCGGAACGTTGTCGAGCTTATCGGCATCACCAAGACGTTTCCTGGCCTCGTCGCCAACGATGCCATAAACCTGGAACTCCGTGCCGGCGAAGTACACGCGCTGCTTGGTGAAAACGGCGCCGGTAAATCGACCCTGATGAATATTCTCACCGGCATCTACCAGCCTGATGCCGGTGAAATTATCCTCAACGGCGCGAAGGTCCGTTTCACCTCGCCGATGCAGGCCATCGCTGCCGGCATTGGTATGGTCCATCAGCATTTCAAGCTCATCAAAGCGTTCACAGTCGCGGAAAATATCCATCTCGGCTGGAACGAGACGCCACGACGCGTCAACGCGGGTGAACTCGAACGTCGCACTACGGCTCTCGCGGAGCGTTTCGGGCTCGAAGTGCGGCCAGGGGCCCGCATCGAGGACTTGTCGGCTGGCGAGCAGCAGCGTGTTGAAATTTTACGCGTGCTCTCGCGCGGCGCGCGCGTGCTGATTTTGGACGAACCAACCGCCGTGCTTACCCCAACTGAGGCGACAGCACTGGCGCGGGCGGTGCGCGAATTCACGGCCAGCGGCTATGCGGTGATTTTCATCAGCCATAAGCTTGATGAAGTGCTGGAGATCGCTGATCGCATCACCGTATTGCGCGCTGGCCGCAAGGTGGCGACTTTGCCCGCCGTCGAGTGCACCCACGCACGATTGGCGACGCTGATGGTTGGACGTGAAATCATACTGCCACACAGCCGTGAAGAAGACGCTGTGCACCGCCCGGGTTCCGTAGTGCTGCAGCTGAGCGGCGTGTCGACTTTCAACGACCAAGGCGTACCCGCGCTCAACGAGATCGATCTCGACGTCCGTGCAGGCGAGATTGTCGGGATTGCCGGTGTTGCCGGCAACGGCCAGCGGGAACTCACGGAGGTGCTGACCGGGATTCGCCTGCCCACAGCCGGCGAAGTGCGGGTTCGCGGCAAGTCAATGAATGGCGCTTCTCCGGCCGAATTTCTCCAAGCCGGCATCGGCCATGTACCTGAGGACCGCCTTCGCAGCGGCCTGGCACCCTCGATGGCGGTGGCGGACAATGCAGTGCTCCGCGAATACCGAAAGCCGCCGATCGCTCGGGGGCCGCTCTTTATTCCCAGCGCGGTCAGGAAATTGGCGCGCCGAATTGTCGACGATGCGAGGGTGATCGTGCCGAATATGCGCGCGCCGGTTCGCAATCTCTCCGGCGGGAATCAGCAGCGCCTCGTTGCTAGGCGCGAAATGCGGGTCGCTGAAACGGCCCTCGTCGCCGCTTACCCGACGCGTGGCCTTGACGTCGGCGCCATCGATTCGATGCTGCGCTATCTGATCGAAATTCGCGACCGGGGCGTTGCCGTGCTATTGGTGTCCGAGGAGCTGGAAGAGTTGCTCAGCATTGCCGACCGTGTCGCGGTGATGTTTCAGGGCCGCATCATGGGAACGTTCGCGGCGCGCCACGCGGAGGCAGAGCAGATCGGTCTGCTGATGGGCGGGCATGCGGGAGCGATGCCGACCGAGGTTGCGGCCTGATATGTTCCGCTTCCATCGCGTCGAATCCATCAAACCCTGGACGATCATCGCCACTCGGGTCATCTCGGTCGTCGCCGCGCTCGCGCTCGGTGCCTTGCTCTTTGCCGCAGCCGGCTACGATGTTCCGAGGTTGGCAGGCGACGTCATGCGCGGGTCATTCGACAACATGTTCGCGCTTGAAGATCTTGGCTTGCTGGTCTCGCCGCTGATCCTTACGGGCTTGGCGGCGGCTGTGACGCTTCGCATCGGGCTGTGGAATATCGGAGGTGAAGGCCAGTTTTACGCAGGCGCCATTGCCGCGACGGTGATCGGACTAGAAATTCACGCGGACCCGGCTCTCATGCTGGTCGTGCTTGGGGCCGGGGGGTTCCTCGGTGGGGCGCTATGGATCCTGATTCCGGCGCTGGCGCGAGCCTATCTCGCCGTCGACGAGATTATCACGACGCTGCTGTTGAATTTCGTGGCGATCCTCTTCGTCAACTATCTCAGCACCGGACCGCTTCGAGACCCGGGTCAGGCCGTAACCTCGGCAACCGCGCGCATTCCTTACGATATTCCGACGCTGGTCGGCGATCTGCACTGGGGATTGGGCGTTGCCGTCGCTCTCGCCATAGTCATTGCTCTCATTCTAGCGTACAGCCGGTGGGGCTACGAGGTACGGCTGGCTGGCGCCAACCGGTTCGCGGCGCATTATGCAGGCATTCCCGTACCGCGCCGGCTCCTTCAAACAATGCTGCTGTCGGGTGGCATCGCCGGTCTTGCGGGCATGCTGGAGGTCACCGGCACCGTGCACCGCCTACAAGGCGGTATTTCCAACAATTTCGGCTATCTCGGAGTCATGGTGGCGGTTCTAGCCGGAGGTCAGCCGATTGGTGTGCTCCCCGCTGCCGTCCTGATGGGCATCATCCTCAATGGTGGGATTGTGCTGCAGTCCTACGGGGTCTCGATCTATCAGGTGCTGGCCCTTACCGGCCTGATTCTTCTCTTTATCGCCGTCGGCGAGCAGCTCGCGTACTATCGCATCCCGCACATGGCGCAGCGGCCCACCCGATGATCGAGCTGATTACAGGCGTTCTCGCCACCGCGCTGCTCGCCGGCGGCGTTCTTGTGCTCGGCGCATTGGGCGAGGTTCTGAGCCAGCGCGTCGGAGTGTTCAACCTCGGTCTTGAAGGACTGATGGCGCTGGGCGGAGTGAGTGCGATCATTACCGTAGCGCATGTTCCGAATGCACCGCTCGGCATGTTGGCCGCGATTATCGTCGGCTTGTTCGCGGGCGCGATCTTCTCCGGCGCTGTCGTGCTAGCGAGAGCCAATCAGACCTTATGCGGATTGGCGTTGACGATCGCCGGAAGCGGACTCGCCTCTTCGATTGGGCAGTCCTATTCCGGGCAGCCCGCAAAGGCGATCTTCAACACCGTTAGCGTCCCCTACCTGTCCGATCTGCCGATCGTAGGACGCGCGATCTTCTCGCAGAGTCCGCTCATCTATGTGATCTGGATTGCGCTACCTGTCGCCCTGCATTGGCTTCTGTTTAAGACACGCCACGGCATCAACCTGCGTGCCGTCGGCGAAAATCCGGCGGCGGCAGATGCGGCGGGCGTACCGGTCACGCTAATCCGCTTCTGCTATGTAACGATCGGTGCCGGCTTTGCCGGCGCGGCCGGCGGCTACCTGACCCTTGCCTTCGTCCCCTCCTGGTCTGATGGCATCACCGGCGGTCGGGGGTGGATCGCCGTCGCGCTGGTGATCTTCGCCGGCTATCGGCCCTACAGCGCGACGCTTGGGGCCTTTCTGTTCGGCCTGATTACCGCGCTCGGCTTTGTCGGCCAAGCCCGCAACTGGATTATACCGCCGGCCTTTCTGTCCATGTTGCCCTATGTCGTCACCATCGCCTGCATGATAATTCCGGTGATCATATCGCGGCGCCTGCAGCGCCGGCTCGCGGCACCGGCGGCGCTTGGGGTCCCCTATTTCCGCGACCAAAGATAACCCCGGGAACAGGTATCGATGCCGACGCTTCTTGTGAAAAACATCGATCATCTTGCGACGTTCGATGACGCGCGACGTGAGATCAAGGATGGCGCATTGTTCGTTCGCGACAATGTCATCGAACGGGTGGCGGCGACGTCGGTGATTGGCTCGATGCCGGCGGACCGCGTGCTCGATCTCTCTGGTCATATTGTGATGCCGGGAATGGTCAACACGCATCACCACATGTACCAGACGTTGACGCGCGTCATGGTCCAGGACGACGAGCTGTTCGTCTGGCTGACCACGCTCTATCCGATCTGGGCCAGACTCGACGACGAGGCGATCTACGTCAGCGCGCGCGTGGCGATGGCGGAGTTGATCCAATCGGGCTGCACTACGAGCTCCGATCACCTCTATGTGCTGCCCAACGATGCCACGATCGATGCCGAAATCCGCGCCGCGCGCGAGATCGGTATCCGCTTTCATGCCGCGCGCGGCGCCATGTCGCGAGGCCAAAGCCAAGGGGGATTGCCGCCGGACAGTTGCGTCGAAAAGGAGGACGCGATCCTCAAGGATTGCGAGCGCCTCATTCACCGGTATCATGACGACGCTCGGCACGCGATGAATCGCATTGTGCTTGCGCCGTGTTCGCCATTTTCGGTGACGCCGGGCTTGATGCGCGAGGCGGCCCAACTCGCACGCACGCACAAAGGTGTGCATCTGCACTCCCACCTCGCCGAGGACCTCGACGAGGAATCCTACTGCGCGAAAGTCTACGGCATGCGATCGGTAGATTTTGCCGAGTCGGTTGGCTGGCTCGGTCCCGATGTCTGGTTCGCGCACGCCATTTTCCTCAACGACGCCGAGATCCGCAAATTCGCCGAGAGCGGAACCGGCATGACCCATTGTCCATCGGCAAACATGCGGTGCGGCCAGGGCATCGCCAAGATCCGCCAGATGCGCCAAGCCGGCGTGAAGATAGGACTTGGGGTCGACGGTTCGGCGTCGAATGACACCAGCAATATGTTTTTGGAAGCCCGGCTGGCGCAGCTCCTGCAGCGCGTCGCGCCGGCGCGCTATCTGTCGGAGGCGCCCGGCGGTCCCGGCGGCTTCGGCGGCAGCCCGAAGGCACTCAGCGCCCGCGACGCGCTCGAAATGGCGACGCGCGGCGGCGCCGCGCTGCTGGGCCGCGACGACATCGGCATGTTAGCGCCTGGTATGAGCGCGGATTTCATCGCGGTCAGGCTGAACCAGCTTGGCCTCTCGGGCACGCAACGCGATCCGCTCGCGGCGCTGATCATGTGCGGACCTTTCAAGGTCGACTATTCGTTTATCAATGGCCGCGAAATCATCGGGCGCGGCAACTTCATCGACTTCGACGTGGAAAGCGCGCTGGCAAGCCACGCTGCGATCATGGGTCGCATTTACCAGCATTGATGGGTGGATGGGAGGGCACAGCGCGATTGAGTGCTTGCTCTGGAGAATTTTGGATTGCAGTTTCACTCCCTCCGCCAGGACGACATTTGTTCGCCGTGTCCGCTGGCGCCGCCCATTTTCACCGATGCGGAATTATCCGAGATCGACGGGCGCACACTCCTCTCTTCGCCAGAGGCTAAAATCCAACACTATCCACGCTAGCGGGCATCCTGTTCGTCGGCATACCAGGACGGCTTTTCGGGATAATGCGGGCCGTCATAGATCTCGATCACCACCGTTTCCTCGTGGGCAATTGCGGGCCCATGCACATTGCCCTTCGGATTGCAGTAGAACGAGCCCGCTGTCAGCGTGACGCCGGTCGAGGTGTATTCATAGCGGCCGCGCAGGCAAAACATGAATTGGTTCGAGGCGTGAAAATGGGGTTGCGGAATGCCGGCGCCCTTGGCGAATTTGATGAGCGCGATGGATGAGCCGGTCGCCTCGTCGCGCCACAGCATTTTCTCGGAAATACCTTTGAGCGACTTTTCACGCCAGGCCAGCGATTCCGATTGAATGAGCAGTTCTTCGAGTTTTGGTGCGCCGTTGGGAAGCATTGTAACCACTCCTTACTCGGGTTGATCCGCTGACCAGCGGACGTGCTTTAATTCGATCAGCCGCGACAGATAAGGCGTGTTCGCGCGGTTGGTCAGGCGATGCACGGCACGCATTTCGTTGATGAAAACGGTGGCGCCAAGCGGCTCTTCGGTCGTGATCCGCTTGCCGAAGATCGTCTCGATTTCGTTTTCGCCGCCACCGAGGGAAATCACCAAATAGGGATGGTGGTGAATATGGAAGTCGATCGTCTGGCCCGGATCCAGGTTGATTTCCCAGACCCGGACATAGTCGTTCTCCAGCACGATGCGCTGGCCGACCGCGCCCAAGGCGATGCCGCGATCCGCCGCAAGCTTGAGTCCGTATTCATCCGGCATGGCGTATCCTCTGCGATCAATCGGCAACGACCGCGATCGCGTTGATCTCGATCAGATAGTCGGGCGAGACCATCTTGGTGACCTCGACCATCGTCGAGGCGGGCAGCGGCGGCTTGAAGTATTCGCGGCGCACTTTGTGGATCGCGTCAAAGTGCTCCATGTTGCGGACGTAAACGTCGACGCGGCAGACATCGCTCAAGGTGCCGCCGGCGCTCTCGACCGCGGCTTTGATGTTTTCGCAGACCTGCCGGGTTTGCGCTTCGATGTCGCCAATTCCCGCGATCGATCCGTCGGGCCGACGCGCCGTCATGCCGGAGACAAAGACGAGGCGGCCCTTGGCCTCGGTCACGGTTGCTTGCGAGAAGACTCCGATAGGTTTGCGGATCGCATCCGAGGTGACTTCACGTTTGGGCATGGTGCGGTTTCTCCAGAGAATTGGGCGGGGACGCGGGGAAGAAATCGGCCGAGACGTGCAGCGATTGGGCGACCTTGATCAGGTTGTCGAGCACGGCGCGTTCGAGTCTAACCTTGCCGGCAGCAGTTTCGCACCGCTGCCATTCAGGTTCGCCAGGCACGTATAGCCGGTCGACACCCGGCGCCGGCTGGCCCAGACGGATCCGCTCGGCGGCAGCGGCAGCCTGGGCGCGAAAACGAGAGGCGTCGCCGAAAGCGCCCACGTCGATCGCGATAAACAGATGCGAACAATCGTATGGGACGGTCGGGTCTCCATAGAGCGGCTTGACCTGATCGCCGCCGGCGCCGCCCGATAGCAGACTACACATCAAATCGATCATCAGCGCCAAGCCGAAGCCTTTCGGGCCCGCGGCCGGCAACAGCATCCCGGCAATCGCCTCTGTCGGGCTCGTGGTCGGGCTGCCGTCCTGCCGGACCGCCCACGTGTTTGGAATGGCCTGTCCGGCCTTTTCCGCGAGCCTGATCTTGCCCATGGCCGCTTCGCTGGTCGCCATGTCCAGCACCAACGGAACCGGGCCGTCGGACGGTATCGCGATGGCAATCGGATTGTTGCCGACCACGCGCTCGGCGCCGCCGGGCGCCGGCATCAGCGGTCGGGTATTGCACATGACGATGCCGATGCAGCCATCGTCCGCCGCCTTGATCGCGTAACGGCGTGCGGCACCGAAGTGAAAGCCGTGGCGCACGGCAACAATTCCGACCCCATGCTGCTTGGCGCGCGCAGCCGCGATCGCGATTGATTGGTCGCCGGTGAGCTGGCCGAGTGCATGGCCGGCGTCGAGGACGACGCAGCATCCGCGGTCGGAAACAACCTCACCGGATTCACGCGTGCTGACCGAGCCGCCGCGCAGGCGATCGACATAAAGGTCTACCAGCAGCACGCCGTGGGAAGGCAGCCCCTCGAGATCGGCCTGTACAAGTCCCGTTGCGACCGTCGTCGCTGCATTCTCCGTCAATCCCGCAGCAACGAAGATGCGCGTGACGAAGGCGACAAGGTCGTCGGCCGGAACCAGGATCGGAAGCGCTGCGGTCATCGGGCGATACGTGCTTGCCAACTCAACGAAGAAGGACCCGGCTATCCGGGAAGCGCAACCAGCGCTTCGCGGGCGCGCGCAGGGGAGGCGGCAAATTCGGAGAACTCAGGATGATTCTCCAGCGACTTGGCGACCTTATTGAGCGTCCGCTCGATATGTTCGCAATTGAGCGATAGCGCTCTGCCGACGTTGCCAGCCAGCGCTGCGCGCATGATTTGTTCGTGCTCGGCAACGTCGTTACGCGAAGGTGATTTCGAAACGATGGAGAGCGCGACGTAGCGCTCGGCTTTATCGAACAAGCTCTCCTGGATGGAGAGCATGATCGGCGAGTCGCAGGCGGCGACCAGCGCCCGGTGAAACGTTCGGTGCTCTTTCGACCATTCGGTGCTGAGCCTGTCGGGATGAACGTGCTTGCTCTGCTTGGAGAGCCGGTGGAACGCCGCGAGCAGATCTGCTTCCCATCCCACACCGCCGTTCTCGATCGCCCGGCGCAGCGTGATGCTCTCGATCTCGATTCGTGACCGCATGAGATCGAATAAGCTCGCGCGCGATACCGCGGCGACTCGGAAACCCTTGTTTTGTTCGAGGCAGACCATCCCCTCGGCGGCAAGTCGCATCAGCGCCTCGCGAATGGGGCTGAACCCCGCCCCATATCGTTCTCGCAGCGCTTCGAGCGTGAGCCGCTCGTTCGGCATCAACCGGCACTCAACGATGTCAGTCCGGATTTGTGCCAGCACGCGGGCGTGCAGCGTTTCGCCTGCGATTGGGGTGGGCGGCAAGGTCTGCTCCATGATCCGCGACGGCAAGGCTGTGATCGAAAGCTGATGCAGTGCCTAACCCATCGTTTTGCGACAAGCAATCAGATTTTCGAAAATCTATTGACCTTTCGATAAAGGCAATGTCAGGATGTTTCCGGGAAGCTTTCGTGCCGCTCGGTACGCACGGGCGGCCAAACGGAGATGGTCATGAAAATAACCAGCACGCTGGCAATGGGAGCCTTGGCTTCAGCGATTGCGGTTGGCGGCGTGCTCGGCGCGCCATCCGCTCAAGCGCAGGCTCGATCACTGACCAAGATCACTTTTTCGCTCGATTTCATTCCGCTTGGCCGTCACGCGCCCTGGTATGCGGCGATCGCTGAGGGTTACTATAAGGACGAGGGGCTCGACGTTTCGATCATCCCGTCGCAGGGAACGGCGCAGACCGTTCAGGCGGTCGAGGCAGGCACGGCGCAAATCGGCTTCACGGATCTGCCCAGCGTCGCACTTGCCCGCGCGCAGGGCTCCAAGATCAAAATGGTCGCCGTCAATTATGAGAAGGCGCCGTACGCCATTTTCAGCCTCGATCCTGGGGCCAATGTCACCGATATCAAGCAACTCGCCGGCCTGTCGCTCGGCAGCGGCGCGGGAAGCTTCACGCCCAAGGTGATCGCGGGGCTGATGGCCGAGCACGGTCTCGATCCCAAAACCCTGACAATCGACAATGTCGCGCCGCCGGCGCGCGCGAGCGCGCTGCTGTCGGGTCAAGTGCCCTCCATCGAGTTCTTCGTGATGTCGGAGCCGACTCTCGCGGCCGCCGCCAAGGCAAAGAACATGCAGTTGCGGACGTTCCTGCTCGCCGACCATGGGCTCAAGCTCTACTCCAATGGGATCGTCGCCACGCAGGATTATCTGTCGAAGAACGCCGACGTGATGAAGCGCTTCGTACGCGCGAGCTTGCGCGGATGGCAGTTTGCACTAAGCCACCCAAAGCAAGCGGCGGAAGATCAGATAAAGTTCGTGCCGACGCTTGACGTCAACAAAAGCGTTGCCGAAATCGACATCGTAAAATCGCTTGCGGTCACTCCCGAAGTCGAACAGAACGGGCTCGGCTGGTTCGATCCGGCGGAGATGAAAGCGGGCCTCGACTTCATGAACAAGTACGTGGGGCTCGGCGGAACGCCGCCGCGCGCTGAGGACCTTTATGCGACCGGCTTCCTGCCGTCGCCGCCGATCAAACCGTGATTGAATGCTTTCCCGCGAATGCAAGTTCCGTGTGAAGAGTCTTCGACTGAAGCGTTCGGTCGTTTTCGAAACGTCCGTCAGTCGTTCCACCGCCCCGGCGGCGAAGAACTCGTCGCCATAGCGGACGTTTCCTTCGACTTGCGGTCGGGTACTTTGGTCAGCCTCTTGGGTCCGAGCGGCTGCGGTAAGACCACTTTCCTGCGGATCGTCGGCGGCTTGGCCCGCGCCAGCGCCGGCAGCATTCATATCAACGGTGTGGAAGTCACCGAACCGCACGCCGACTTCGGCATGGCGTTCCAGCAGCCCAACCTCATGCCGTGGCGGACGGTGCTTTGGAACGTCCTGTTCCCGATGGAGCTTCGCGGCGAGATCGGGCGGAAGGTGCAGGACCGCGCCAGGGATCTACTCGCGCTGGTCGGTCTGCAAGGCTTCGAGCAATCTTATCCCTCGCAATTGTCCGGCGGCATGCAGCAGCGCGTGGCGCTGTGCCGCGCGCTTGTCCATCGGCCGAAGCTATTGCTGATGGACGAGCCGTTCGGCGCGCTCGATGAACTGACGCGCATGGAGATGCAAGACCTGCTCCTCGACATCCGCGCCAAGACCGAAGCCACCATCATGTTCGTAACCCATAGCATCAGCGAGGCGGTGTATTTATCGGACGCCGTCGTCGTCTTCTCCAAGCGCCCAGCAGTGATTGCCGACTATTTGGAGGTGGGGCTGCCTTATCCGCGGACGGCGGAACTCCGCTATTCCGCAGCCTTTACCGACCTCGCACATCGCGCCGGCCGCGCCTTGGGTATCATCCGATGAACTCGCTGCGGCTCGGCCGGATCGTCTATCCGCTTGTTGGCTTTGCCGTCATTTTGGTGGCCTGGCAGGCTTATGTGGACCTGTTTCATGTCAGCACGATCGTGCTGCCGGCGCCGACGGCTATTCTTAATGCGTCGTGGCGACACTTCGGTCTGCTGTTGCAGGAGACTTGGCCGACATTTGCCGAAAGCGTCTGCGGATTTGCGCTTGCGGTCGCGCTGGGAATCCCGTTAGCGGTTTGTGTGGCGAATTCGCGCGTGTTGAATCTGTCCCTCTATCCGATTCTGATTGCCACCCAGTCGGTGCCGAAGGTCGCCATCGCGCCGATCATTCTTGTCTGGTTCGGACTGGGGATGCAGTCAAAGCTTGCCATCGCATTTCTCGTCGCCTTCTTCCCGATCATTGTGGACACGGCGACGGGCCTGCGGGAAACGCCGCCGGGGCTGATCGAGCTGGGGCGCTCGTTGCGGGCGAGCCGCTGGCAGATGTTCTGGAAAATACAATTGCCCGCTGCGCTGCCGTTTATTTTTTCAGGCGCAAAGGTTGCGGTAACGCTGGCGGTGATCGGCGCGGTCATCGGCGAGTTTGTCGGTTCGGTCAACGGACTGGGCAATCTGCTCCTTTCTGCCAACTCGCAGCTCGACGGGCCCCTGACCTGGGCGGCGCTTATTTGGCTCAGCGTCTTGGGCATCCTGTTATTCATTGCCGTCGTGGTGGCGCAGAAGCTCGTCATGCCCTGGGCCGACGTCGCTCGACACTGAGTTGCTGGAAACGTCACGTTGGCTGCCGGCTCAAACCGGCCGCCGAAGGAGTGCGCCTGTGTTAGTGTTCGAGGCGGGAGGAGGCCAAGGTTGAGGCCCGCCTTCTACTCCGCCTCCATTGTGTGGGTTGAGGGAGCCAATGAAAATGAATGTGAACGCGACCGGCGTCGTGGAGCCATTGCTTCCGGTTGAGCTCGGCTCGGGCAAGATCAAGTTTGCGCAGGGCGTGAAAGCGGGCCGGTGGGTTTTCGCGACCGGGCTGATGGCGCAGGATTTTGTCAACGGCATCGCGGCGGACGTTCTTGCGGAGGCAACGCGGCACGCGGGCTTGCCCAAGCGCGAGAAGGAGGCTTCGCGCATTTTCGAGAACCTCGATGCCGTGCTGCGGGCTGCCGGCACCGATCGAAGCAATCTCGTTCGCACCGACCAATATTACACGACCGTGAAGGCGGTACCGCCCTATCAGCAGGTGCGACGCAACTTTCTCAACGCACGCATCCCGCCGTCGACATCGATCGCTCAGCAGGGCTTGTTGTTGCCGGGCGCGGATATGAACATTCAGGCGATGGCCGTCATCCCGGAGCAGGGATTCCTAGTCGAGCACCTCAAGCATGAGGAACTGAAAGGGCGGCCGACATCCGGTTACTCGCCCGCGCTCACGGTCGGCGATTTCATCTTCCTGCCGGGCGTTACTTCGCTCGCGATCGGAGATGAACCGCGCCGCAATGGAGTAGCGGCCGCGGCGCTTATGGCCGAAGGCATGCAATGGGGCGGCCAGCCGATCAAGCTTGAAACTGAATTTCTCGTCACACGGCGGATCGCAACATCGCTGGAACTGGCTGGCGCCAGACTCGACGATATCGTCCACGCGCAGGTTTATCTCACCGACCCCGAAGACTACTCGGCCTTCAACGCGGCGTGGACGCAACATTTCGGCGAAGCGGCTCCCGGTGTGTCGATCATTCCATGCAGCAAGCACGGGCTTGCGCCATACGACGGCAAAATCGAAATCAATGTGATCGCCGTGAGGCCCGGCAGCAAGGCGAGCCCGCGGCCGATCGACGCCGGCGTCTGGACCGCATTCCACCAACAACCGCAAGCCGTCAAAGCCGGGGACCTGTTGTTCATCCCGGCGTTGATGGCGGCCGATCGCAACGGACTCGTGCCCTCGGCTGCCGTGAACTCGAAGCAGCCGTATTTCTCGTCGTCACCGGAGGCGCAGGCCGAAGTGATCATCGAGAACGCCGGAAGGCTCTGCGAAGCCGCCGGGACGTCGCTCGCCAATGTGGTGCGGGTGCTTCTCTTCCTCACCGACATTCGCGAGTTCTATCCGGTTGCCAAAGTTTTGGAGCGCCGCCTAGACGGTCGTCCGCTGCCGTTTTCTGCGGTCGAGGTGCCCGGACCTCTGCCGGTACCGGGGGCGACTGTGATGATGGAAACCTGGGTCTATGCCCCGTGAGAGTATTGGCCTGCCGAAATGACGTCGGCCTTGGGGTGTGGCGGGCGGACAGCTGCTGATTGGGCCGCTTTTTTACCGCTCCGTTCGTCCGGTACTTCCCGCTGGTTGCAAAATTGCTCCCGAATGCCATGATTCAGCCAAAGCAAGCGCAATATTGTGCAATGGCGGCCTAAGCCGAAAGGGGCCTCACGTGCGGGAGCGACGGGTCGGTTCTGCTGCGACGGCATCGTTGCTGATCGTCGGAGCATTTTTAGCCAATCTTCTTTGGACCGGCGGCGCATGGGCCGAGGATTCATCGAACGCGTGCGAAGTAGCGGCCGAAATTGCGGTCCTGCCCGCGCCGATGGCGCCCTGGACCGGCGCGCCTCTGCGCGTCCTCGTCGCCGCCGAGAAGCCGCTTGATGGCGAGCTATCGCTGATCACGCCCGATGGCAGCGTCGCGGTAAAATCGGCCGGCCGCGAAGGCGGGCCGCCGTACTACTGGTATGCCGAAGTCGCTTCGCCGGCTGCCGGGACTTGGCACGCAACGCTTTCGCTCGACGAGGCGCCCACCGGATGCAGCACGATCACCCGCGACATCGCCGTGAGCGAGCGCAAGCCGCCGGGGCCAAGCGCGACCGCCGGAAGCCTCTGGCCGCTGCGCAGCAACTGGAATCGTGAAACGGAAAATTTGTATTCGGCCTGGATCGCGAAACTGTTCGATGGTCCGCTCGACCAGGAACTCTCGTGGAAAACCTGGGACGAGGTGCTGCATGACCAGTCGCGCAATCTTCTGTTCAATTATCTGGGCCTCGGCGAAGACAACGTCATAAGGGGCCTTCGTCCGGACTGCGCCGATTTCGTCTACTTCTTGCGCGCCTATTTCGCTTTCAAGATGGGCCTGCCGTTCGGCTATTCGAACTGCTCGCGCGGTACCGGCGGCTCACCGCCCAAATGCTACCAATGGTTCGACGTTGAACATCCGGAGGTGGTCCGTCCGGCGCTGCCGGCCGAACAGGTTTCCGAGCCGGTCACGGTAGCGGCGCCGCCGCCGCCGGCTCACGCACCCAACCTGCTCCAGCAGATGTTCGGCCAGACCGCTCCGCCCGCCGCGGATCCGGCAAGTCCGCCTCCAACTCCTGCGCCGAAAAAGCGGGTCTCCAAACCCGCGCCGAACAGACAGTTGGGGCTTGCGGCGGCGTTCCGGCAATATCTGCCGGCCGTCGCCGACGTGGTGCAAACCGGTGCGGTGCGGGTATCGGCGACCGACGACCGAACGGACTTTTACATGGTTCCACTGACGCAGGCGACGCTGCGGCCGGGCACCGTGTACGCCGATCCCTACGGGCACGTTCTGATGCTGGTGAAGCTCATACCGGAGGCGAACGGCGCGCCGGGCGTGTTCCTGGCGGTCGACGCGGAGCCCGATGGGACCGTCACCCGCAAGCGCTTCTGGCGCGGCAATTTCCTGTTCGTACACGATCCCGCGCTCGGCAATCCCGGCTTCAAGCGCTTCCGGCCGATCGTGCGCGAAAAGAACGGCGCATTGCGGCGGCTGACCAATGCTGAAATCGCCAAAGATCCGCAGTACGGCGATTTCTCGCTCGAACAGACGCAGCTCAGCCTTGAGCAGTTTTACGATCGAATGGATGACGTGATGTCGCCCGAGCCCGTCGATCCGGTGCAGGCGATGGAGAACGCGATCGCTAATCTCGACGAGCAGGTCAAGACGCGCGTCACCGCGGTTGAAAACGGGCGGAAATATCAAGACAAGGAACACGGTGACGTCGAGATGCCGTCGGGGCCCTCGATCTTCGAGACGACCGGCGCGTGGGAAGATTATTCGACGCCGGCGCGTGATTTCCGTCTGTTGATCGCGATCGACGTGGTGCGTGGATTTCCCGAGCACGTCGCTCGGCGGGCTGAACGCTACGCGATGCCGCCGGGCAAGAGCATCGCGGAGGTGAAGGCGGAGTTGGACAGCACGCTCGCTGCGGAGCTTGCGGCGCACAAGTTCACCTACACGCGCAGCAACGGCTCGCAATGGACGCTGTCGCTCAAGGACGTGATCGACCGCGAGGTTGATCTGGAAATGGCGTACAATCCGAATGATTGCGTCGAGCTGCGCTGGGGTGCGTCTGCGGGCAGCGATGAGGCCTCGACGTGCAAGCGGCGCGCGCCGGCGACACAGCGCTCGAAGATGACCGAATACCGCAGCTGGTTCCACGACCGTCGCTGGCCGACGCACGCTTAGCGGGCAGTCGATGCCGCGAGCCAACTCCGCCTGCCGGATTGGGAGCGGATTATATTCGCTCGCGGCGTTCGTCGTACTTGCGGTGGTCGCGTGCAGCGGCGCTTTGCTGGCGCAGGATGACCGCCTTGGCGCCGCACTCGACGATCTGGTCGCCGCCTATCCGGACGCGCTTGCCGGCCACGATGCCAAGGTGCTGCGCTGGCGCGACGGAACGGTAATGCCGCTCTCCGAGGGCGCTCCGAACAAGACATTCGCGGACCTGCTGCGGCACGCCTCGATCATCGATCAGCTGCGCATCCCGTATCCGCGCGGCATCCTCGATCGGCCACCGGCCGTCGATGCCGATCCCGGCCGTTACCGCAACACGGCCTTCTTCATCAAGATGTACGGCGACTGCCGCAAGGGTGAAGTCACCCCGCATCTGGTTTCGCTGCCCTGGCTTCCCAAGACCTGGGGCAAATCGATCCTCATCACGTCCGTCAACGGTGTTGATAAAAAATTGCGCGCCATCTCGGCGGAGATTGATGCGTTGCCCGAAGCCGTCAAACGCGCCGCCTATCCGATCGCCGGCACTTACAATTGCCGCACGATCGCCGATACCGGCGAGCCCAGTCCTCACGGCTACGGCATTGCGATCGATCTGAATACCGCGTTCTCAGATTATTGGTACTGGCAGCCGCACAATGGCGCCATCGGTTATCGAAGTCGCATGCCGCAAGAAATAGTCGCGATTTTCGAGAAGTACGGCTTCATTTGGGGTGGCAAGTGGTACCACTTTGACACAATGCACTTCGAATATCGGCCTGAGCTGCTTGCCGGGCACTGAGAGGGGTATTGTGCACGCGCATCATCGGCCGCGGTCGGGCTAACTTTGCAGTGCAAGGTCTCCGGTGCCGTTGAGCCGATCGAACATCATCAAAGTCTCGAATGCGCGCGATTTCCTTCCCTGCTCGTAGCCGGCGCCAAGGCAGTCGGCGAATTTGTCGTAAAGCTCCTCGCGCGACAGCGGATGCTGGTGGCTGCCCTTGGCGTATTCGACCGGCCCGCTTTTGTGGGTCTCTCCGTTCTTAGTGGTGATTTCGACGGCATCGGCGGGCGCGAAGTTGGAGCCGTCTTTTCTCGCGTCAGTGGTCGTAAACGACACCAGCGGGAAGAGCGCCTGCACGTCCTGCCGGCGCACGAAGCCGTCGGTCAATTCAACGAGTCCGACTTTGCGCGCGACCAGCGCCGCGGCCATGGCGAACTGCATGGAAAATTTCGCCTCGAGCCCGGTCTGCGGAGAGCCGTTGCGCAGCATGCGCAATTGCGTCTCGCCGGTAAAGACATGGATGCGCTCGACCGCGTCGGGTTTGAGATCGTGACGGGCGACCAATCCAAGCGCGGCGTCGATCGAGCGGTGGGTGGCGTAGCAGATCGGATAGCGTTTGATGTTCAGCCCCTCGCCGATGATGTGCCACTCTTTTCGCGCGGCAACGAAGGGGCGATCGCGGTCGGCTTTTCCTTCCGGCGACAAAGCCGCGAGCAGGCCGGACGGGTGTTCGAGCGCATCGGGCGAAGCCGTCAGTCCGGCCTGGGCGAGCCGCGCGGCGATTACACCGGACTGGGCCGCGCGAGCGACCTGGAAGGATTTGGTCATCGAGCCGAAATTGGCGACAAGTCCAGCGGACATCGAGGCGGCAATGGCAAGCGCGGTAGCCGTGCCCGAGGCGTCGAGACTGCGCAATTTGGCGCAGGCCGCCGCCGCCGCCACGGTGCCGAGCACTGCGCTCGGATGCCAGCCCTTGCGATGCAGCGGCGTCGGCTCGCGGGCCAGCAGTTCGGCCCACACTTCGAAGCCAGCGACATAGGCGGTCAGCATCTCGGCGCCGCTCGATCCGCTCGCTTCGCCCTGGGCGAGGATCGCCGGCACGAGCACCGCGCTCGGATGGCCGTCGAGCGCCACGTCGTCGTAGTCGAGCACGTGCGCTGCAACGCCGTTGATCAGGGCCGCGCTCTCGACGCTGCGGCGCGCGCCTGACGGAATGAGCGAGGCGAGGCTCGTTCCACTCGAAACGCCGAGTTCGCGATCGACGAGCGCAATTTCCGTATCGCGCGCGCCGGCGATCAACACGCCGAAGCAGTCGGCGATGCCGGTACGAGCGATCGCGCAACCCTCTGCGGGAACTTGGGGCAAACTCAAGTCGGCGACGAAGCGCCCGAGATCAAGCGTGAGAGAGCTCATCGATGGCTCCTTTTCCGACTATCGGAAGACGGTGATCGGAAGCCGGGAATCTCAAGATTTAAGTTTGGATTTCGGATTTCCGGCTTCATGCTGTCGTCTTCTGACTTCTGATTTCCGCCGTCCGCTACGGCTTCCACCCCTTCTGCCAAGCCGGCGGCGTCTTGCCGTCGATGAGGATGAAGGCGATTCGGCAGGGCTTTGTTCCGTTATTGACCCAGGCGTGGTTGGTGCCCTGTTGGACGAGCACGTCGCCGGCCTTCACGTGAACCTGCGTATCGTCGAGCAGCATGTCGATTTCGCCGTCCAGTACGAGGGCGTAGTCGATGGTTCGGGTC
>DATJTL010000028.1:0-2380 GCA_035503415.1 Xanthobacteraceae bacterium | reverse complement strand
AAGAGGTCGCCAAAGCGCTGATTGCCGCCGACGAAGCGTGGACGCCGCCACGGACCAAGCTCAAGCCGCCGGCGGAGTGGATCGCCGCCGTCTTGCGACTGACCGATGGCGGGCCGCTCGTTCCGATCGGGCTCGTGATGGGGGCGCAGGCGCAGCTTGGCGCCGCGCTGTGGCGGCCACCGGCGCCGAACGGCTATTCCGATCGCGAGGCGGCATGGATCGACGGCGTACCGCACCGCCTCGACCTGGCCAACCAATTCGCCAACCGCCTGGCGATGAGCGGGGATCCGATCGAGATGCTCGACAGCGCGCTCGGTCCGCTCGCCTCGGCACAAACGCGCGATACCGTTCTGCGCGCCGAAAGCCGCGCCCAGGCCTTGACGCTTCTCGTCATGTCACCCGAATTCCTGCGGAGCTGACCATGAAATATCCTCATGCCCCCTCTCGCCGCGCCGTACTGCTCTCCTCCGGTACGCTGTTCGCCTGGGCCTATCTGCCGAAGCTTGCCCGTGCCGAGGGCCGCGATCCGCGCTTTCTCGCGGTCGTACTGCGCGGCGCGCTCGATGGGCTTGCCACGGTAGCGCCAGTCGGCGACCCGAACTGGGTCGCACTGCGCGGCGATGACGCCCTCACCCTCGACGGCAAGATTCCGGCGCTGCGGCTCGACAATTTCTTCGCGCTCAATCCGGCGATGCCGAACCTGCAGCGAATGTTCGCGGCTCATGAGGCGATCATTGTGCACGCCGCTGCGACGCCCTATCGCGAGCGGTCGCATTTCGACGGCCAGGACGTGCTGGAAAGCGGCATGACCAAGCCGAATGCCAGCGACTCGGGCTGGCTCAATCGCGCGCTTGCCGGTCTTACGCCGGGCGGCCGCGTCAATCCGAAAGGCGGCAAAATATTTGCCGTCGGACCGGTGACGCCGCTCATTGCGCGCGGCGCGGCACCGGTTCTGTCGTGGTCGCCGCAGCACGTTTTGCCGGCGAGCGAGGACACCGTGCAACGGTTGCTGGCGCTTTATCGGCAATCGGATCCCGCTCTCGCCCGCGCGCTCGACGATAACGCCAAGCTTGCGGCAATTGAAAAAGCGGGCGGCATGGCGGAGCGCAAACCCGGCGGTCCCGGTCCTGGCCAAGTGCGCGCTTATTTTGCCGAGGTCGCCGGCAACGCGGCAAAATTCCTGGCGCAGCCGGAAGGGCCGCGCGTCGGCGCGCTGGCGCTAGACGGCTGGGACACTCACTTCGACGAAGGCATTGCGCACGGGCGGCTGTCGCAATTGCTCGCCGCGCTCGATGACGCATTGGCTGCGGTAAAGACCAATATGGGGCCGGCGTGGAGCGAAACCGCGGTCGTGCTGATGACGGAGTTCGGCCGCACTGCGCATATCAACGGCACCGAGGGCACCGATCACGGTACCGGCACGGTGGCGCTGCTGGTCGGCGGCGCGCTCAAGGGCGGACGTGTCGTCGCCGATTGGCCGGGGCTTAAGCCCGCCGATCTCTACGAGGGCCGCGATCTTAAGGCGACGACCGATCTGCGCGCCGTGCTGATGGGACTTTTGCGCGACCATCTGCGTGCCGACGAGCGCGTGCTCGCCGAAAACGTTTTCCCGGGCAGCGGAAACGTCAAGCCGATGGCCGGGTTGGTGGGGTAGCTGGTCATTCCGGATCGCCGCGCAGCGGCGCGTCCGGAATCCATATTCGCTGGCCTGTGATTATGGATTCCGCGTGCCTCGTTGCACTCGGCCCCGGAATGACGGACTCAAATATTCAACACTCGCCCGTACGCGTCGAGCACAGCTTCCTTCATCATTTCCGACAACGTCGGATGCGGGAAGACCGTGTGCATCAGCTCTTCCTCGGTGGTCTCCAGATTCATCGCGATCACGTAGCCCTGAATGAGCTCGGTGACCTCCGCGCCGACCATGTGAGCGCCGAGAAGCTGACCCGTGCTCTTGTCGAAGATCACTTTGACCAGGCCTTGATCCTCGCCGAGCGCGATCGCCTTGCCGTTGCCGACGAACGGAAAGCGGCCGACGCGGATGTCGATCTTTCGCTCTTTCGCCGCCTGTTCGGTCAGGCCCACGGATGCGATCTGCGGCGTGCAATAGGTGCAGCCGGGGATCATCCTCTTGTCCATCGCATGCGGGTGCAGACCCTTGATGGCTTCGACGCAGATGACGCCTTCGTGCTCGGCCTTATGCGCGAGCAGCGGCGGACCCGCGACATCGCCGATGGCGTAAATGCCGGGCACATTGGTCTTGCAGGCACCGTCAATGACGATCATGCCGCGCTCGGTTTTGACGCCGAGCTTTTCGAGGCCGAGATTCTCGATATTGCCGACCACGCCGACGGCCGCGATCACGCGGTCGACGTTGAGC
>DATJTL010000027.1:0-2646 GCA_035503415.1 Xanthobacteraceae bacterium | reverse complement strand
CTTGCCTCCCATGCGCCCATCGCGTTATCGGCGATTGGGCTGCCGGCTTAGCACGCTCTCGCCGCCGATCCATAGAGGCGAGCGAGCGGCGAGCGCCGCGCATCATCGATCGGACGGATCGCCGCCGACCAGATCGTCGAGCTCGGCGGCCGCCTCGCGCGGAAACGCCGCCGCAGTGCCGACCAGCGCGATCGCGCAGCCGAGCAGCACGTCCTCCAGCCGCTCGGAAAGGAGATGGACGGCACCCCGCGTTCCGAGCAGCGTCAGGTCGTAGGCGAGCAGCACCACAAACGCGATCAGCGCGGTGTGCAGCCAATAACGGTTGGCGCGATGACGGGGAATGAACGGCGCGACCAAAAGGATGACGATCACAATCACGGCGGCGGAATGAAACAGCATGGCGATGACCCAGGCGGCGGCCGCGCCCACAAAGGTTCCCGCCACTCTCTCGACAACGCGGCGATAGCTCGCCCCGGCATCGGGCCGCATGACGACGAGCGTGGTGACGACCACCCAGACGGTATGGACCGGGTCGAGCGTCCTGCCGATCCATAGCGCCGCAAGGCCCGCGCCGGAAAACGCCAGCGCATAGCGCAGCCAGCCGCTTTGTCCGGACGGAGCCTGCAGCGGCGCCGCCGGCTGTAGCACTAGCTTCCCGGCGAACAAATAATCGATGGTGCGCGAAGCCGCAGCCAGCGCAAGAACGCCGAACAGGTACCAAATCTGGTAAGATTCGAATGCCGGAATGACGGCGGCGACGGTGAACGCGATGGCGCAGTGGCGGGCAACGAGCAGCGACTCGCGACCGCCGCGCGCCGCCATGCCGACGGATAGCGTGATCGCCACGAAGACCGGCCACAACGCGGCGGCCGAATCCCGGCACAGCCAACCGACTATGCCGCCGCCCGCGATCGCGCCCGCATCGACCGCCAATAGCCGCAGTCGCCCCGGCAATTCCGTGTCGTTGTCGGCAAACGCCAACGCCGTGCCGACCACGGCGCCTATCAACGCGCCGCCGAATTCTCCGCGTAGCGCGCCGACAAGCACCGGGACGCCGATGTTGATAAGAAACAACGCTCCGCGCCGAACCCGCGCAGCGTCGATGGAATTGCCACCCATGATGCCCCCACAAAGCGCGACTACACCTCGCGCTTTGCCCCGTGCGGTTGGAATTTGAAGCCGATACCAGAGCGCGATCAAGGGGCTCAATACCTCGGCTGCGACAAACGGTGGCGGCAATGGCAACATGCGCTGCCTGTGCTAGGCTTACGCTCTGTCGCCTTCCCCTGATGGCCCCCGCCCTGTCGCGGCGGCTGCGTCCCGAGTGCCGCTCGATCCGATTCTCACTGATTGACAGGAGACTGCCATGCAAATGCTCCGGCTCCCGCTGCTCGCTGCCGCGGCGACGCTCACGCTTGCCCTTTGCTTTGCCGCCGGCGCCCAGGCGCAGACCAAAGTGACGATCGGAAAGATCATCGGCGGCGACGGTTTCCACGTGCCGACCTACGTGGCGCTCGACGAAGGCTTCTTCAAAGAAGAAGGCCTCGACGCCTCGCTGGTGGAATTGCAGGCTCCCGCTCAGGTCACCGCAGTTCTGTCCGGCAATCTCGACTGTGCGCCTATCCCATCCGGCGGCGCACAAGCGGCGTTGAGCGGCGCCAAGATCATGTACATCGTCGGCGAATCGCTCAAATCGCAGTGGACGCTCACCACCCGCCAGGACATCAGCAAGCCGGAAGAACTCAAAGGCAAGACCATCGGCCTTGGCCGGCCCGGCGGTGCCGATTACGACGAGGTGCAGGCGGTGCTGCACCGCTTCTTCCACATGGATGCCGGCAAGGACTACAAGGTCATTTCCTTCCAGGGCGAGCCCGAGCGCATCGCCGCGCTCAGCAATAACGACATCCAGGGCGCCGGGCTGTCCATCCCGCACGCGGTCGTCGCCCAACAGACCGGTCTGAAAATCCTGCTGCGTACCGGCGACTTCATTCCGCGCGCCGGCGGCACGATCTTCTGCATGCAAAGCTTTGTCGAGCAGCATCCCGAAACGGTGAAGAAAATCATCCGCGCCATCGCCAAGGCGGTGATGTATTTCCGCACCAACAAGGCGGGCTCGATCAAGGTGCTGGAGCATCACATCGCCAGCATCAAGAACGACCAGGAGGCCGGGCTGATCTGGGATCAGCTGCACGATTCCTACGGCGCCGAGGTGCCGCCCAATCTGTTCCGCGAAATCCTGGAGTCGCGCCGGCAGACGATGATCGCGGCGCGGCAATGGCCGGCCGACAAGCCGCTGCCCGATCCGGAACAGTTCATCGCCCGCAAGCTCCTCGAATCGACGCTCAAGGAGATGAACTACGTGCCGACCAATCTGGCGGCGCCGGCCAAGGCGAATTGACAGCGCTTCCGTTCTCATAGTCCGTTTCCCCGACGGTCCCCGCGCGCGGGGAGAGGTGAACGCAAGCTTCCTCGTTCCCGCGATGCGTCTTCGCATCCGAGTTTTGCTGCACGGCACGAAAGCTTTGCCTCCAAACAAAGAAGAGCATGATCCCGAAAAGTGGCCTCCGGTTTTCGGAGGAGATCATGCTCCCCAAAAAAGGGAGGCGGAGCGCCGAAAGGCGCAGGGGTAGATTCCGCGGGCCCGCC
>DATJTL010000026.1:0-7074 GCA_035503415.1 Xanthobacteraceae bacterium | reverse complement strand
ACCTTTCTTGGCTGTCGGGTACGCAACGAACATGACCCTTATTCTGTCCAACGCCGACGTCGACAAGCTCCTCACGATGCCGGAGTGCATCGCGGTGCTGGAAGAAGCCTATAGCGAGCTAGCCGAAGGCCGCGGCGTGTCACGCACGCGCTCCGACTGCTTCGCCCGCACGGCACGCGAGGACGCTCTCTACAGCCTCAAATCGATGGACGGGGTCATTCCCAAGCTCGGGGTCGGCGCGGTGCGGATCAATTCCGACATCGTGACCTGGCCGAAGAAGGGCAACAACGTGCGGCGCGAGAAGGTGCCGGCGGCGCCCGGCAACCGCTATGTCGGCCTGGTGCTGTTGTTTTCGACGGAGAATGGCGAGCCGCTGGCAATCTTCCCAGACGGCGTCATGCAGCGCATGCGGGTCGGCGCCGCCAACGGACTCGGCGCCAAATATTTGGCGCGCAAAGATTCAAAGACGGTCGGCATTCTGGGCTCGGGCTGGCAAGCCGGCGCGCAACTCATGGCGGTGTGCGCCGTGCGTCCCGTGGAGACGATCCGCTGCTTCTCCCCCAACCCGCAAAATCGGGAGACCTTCGCGGCAGAGATGAGCGGGCTCCTCGGCGTCGCCGTAACGCCGGTCGCCTCGGCCGAGGAGGCGATCAAAGGCGCCGACATCGTCATGTGCGCGACCAACACGGTCGATCCCGTGCTCTTCGAACACTGGATCGAGCCCGGCATGCACTTAAGCTCAATCAAGCGGCCGGAGATCGAAGCCAAGGCGGTGAAGCGCGCTGACCGCGTCGTCATCCACGTCAACGACAGCAAGCCGATCCATGTGATGACCAAGGACCTGGTGGTGCCGGAAACGGCCGACGGCCGCGGTTGGCAAGTTGCCGGCGACATCGATTTCGAAAAACTGCCGACCTTGCCGGACCTGATTACCGGCCGGGTGCCGGGGCGCTCTTCAGGGCGCGAGGTGACCTGCTTCATCAACAATATCGGGCTCGGCTATCAGTTCGCCGCCGCCGGTTCGCTGCTCTATCGCAAGGCGAAGGAGAGTGGTGTCGGCCACGACCTGCCGACCGACTGGTTTACCGAAGACGTGCATCCGTAAACTGCCACGGCAAGAAGCAGCGATCCCCTTCGCCCGCGGGGCCGAGCGAAGGGACCTAAATTCTGCGAAGCAGGGTGCGCGAAAAGCGCAGGCGTGGCGGTCAGTAGATACCGCTGAACGTCTGGCGGCCACGGACGTCGGTGCGCGCAAGCGGTACCGCGGCGACCGGCGCCGGCAGGTTGACGTCGGTCTGCGTCGCAGCGATCTGGCGTGACCCCGAGTCCGGCAGCACGATCACCTTGGTCCCGATATTGACGCGGCTGTAAAGGTCGATGATGTCCGCATTGAGCAGCCGGATGCATCCGCTCGACATGTGCTTGCCGATCGAGGTCGGATCGTTGGTGCCGTGGATGCGGTAATCGGTGTTGCCGAGATAGAGCGCACGAGCGCCGAGCGGATTGCCGGGGCCGCCGCCGATCCAGCGCGGCAGATAGGGCTGCCGGGCGACCATCGCCGCCGGCGGTATCCAGTCCGGCCACTCGGCCTTGCGCACAATCGATTCCGTGCCCGACCACTCGAAGCCCTCGCGCCCTACGCCAATACCGTAGCGCAGCGCTCTGCCGCCGCCGAGGGTCAGGTAAAGGAAGGTGTGTCCGGGATCGACGATGATGGTGCCCGCCGGCTCGTTGATCGCATACGGCACCACTTGGCGCTGCAGCGCGGGTGACGGTTGCTCGTCCGCATCCGGGGTGAATTGGTAGACCGGCGCGTTCGGATTGGTCTGGCTAAAAGCAAACGTCTGTGCACTCGCGGAAACGGCCGGGAGAGCGAATAGGCCAACAAAGAACAACGCGCCAAAAAGGCGCCGCGACAAGTTGGTTAACATGATACATTCCACCGTGCTGAAGAATGCTGTCCAGATAACCGCGCAAATCTGTAAGAAGTTCCGCCCGCGAATCTTGATTAGAGTTAAATGCGCGGCAGTTTCGAAGCGACGGTGCGCGTGACCTCCCCCGCCTCCTCTATAAGTCGCAACGGCACGCCTGAAGGTTCAAAGCGATCGCTTCACGCCGTCGGCAGGAAGCCGCGCGGCAAAACGCGTCGCCTCCGGCTTCAAGCAAGGCAGCGGCCGTAAACATTCGCGGCCGAGGGAGAAGACACGGGACTGAAGGCACGATCGCAGCCCAGCGGCACCTTCTTCTGCGTCCACAGGTCGCCCGGCATACGCGATGCCGGCGGGGCCGCGGCCGGCCGATAAAGCGGCAGACGGTCGCCCTTGCGGAAGTGGTTGACCATGACGGGCGGCGTCGCTCCGCGGATTGCGGGCGCGACCGGAGCCGCGCTCAAAAGGGTCTGCACGCTCAGGAAGGAGAAGGCGAGCGCGAACGCTGCAAGCATGCTCGAAACAGGAAGAGACCAGAGTCTGGCCATGGGACACCTCCGAAACGACGCAACGATCGTTGAGACATTGTTCCGTTGCGCGTATTACAAAGGCCCCCGCGCTCCACGACACCGGCGGCCCAACGTCTTAGTGTGGCCGCCGTTCCGATCGGTTGAGTCATTCACCGACTCGTGATCGGCAGTGGTACGGAAAGTTGCACCGCGGCCACAGGGTCGGGCAGCAACCATCGCCGACAGGCGACCGAGGCCGCGAAGGAACAAAGGGCCGCGTCGCGCTTTGATGTGGCGGCCGGCCATCCTTTCCCCCCTCCCCCCGTGCTTGGTCGGCCATCCGGGCGCAGCCGATATGCCGATCGGCTGCGCCCTTTCATTTGCCATTTGTTGATTTGCCGCGCGGGGCCACGCCGACGATCAGTTCGGCGCGCATTTTTTGTGGCCATAGCGATTCGACGGCCCAACGCAGGCCGCTGCCAACGTGTGCTTGATCGGTCAAACTTTTGAGGTTGACTCTACGCGCGCTCTATCGGCGCCGCACTCACGCGTCAGCGGACGCGCAGGCGAGCCGGCCGCGGTGAAGGTCCTGAAAGAGACGGTTCTGAATGAGACGGTTGTGGAAAGATCTACAACGACGCTCGCCGTTCCTTCGGCTGCCGGTCGCGTTGCCGCGCTTTTCGTCCGAAGAACAGCGCCTGGCTCACCACCGCCGACACGACTGAAAGTTGGAACGGCTTGGCGATCAGAAACGCCGGTTCGGGCCGCAGCCCAGTGAGGAAACGTTCCGGGAAGGCGGTGATGAAAATCACCGGCACTTCGAACATGCCGAGAAGTTCGTTCACCGCATCGAGACCGGAGCTGCCGTCGGCAAGCTGGATGTCGGCGAGGATGAGCCCGGGCCGCTTCTTCTTTGCGAGCGCAAGCGCCTCGGCATGGGTGCGCGCGACGCCGATGACGTTGTGGCCGAGACTTTCCACCAGCGCCTCGATATCCATGGCGATGAAGGTTTCATCCTCGATGATGAGGACGTCGGTGGCGATCTCGGCGGCGATCTCGCGGCCGGATTCCTCGACGAGCCCGCGCAGCGTCGGTAGGTCGCAGTCGAGCACTTCGGCCGCCGCCTCCTCCGCGAAGCCTTCGAGCGCCACCAGCAGGAATGCCTGGCGCGGCCGCGGCGTAATCTGGGTCAGATGCCGTTCGGGCGGCAGCACCGCAACAGAGGGATCAGCGTCGCCGTTGACGGCGACCGAGTTCCAAATCCTGGTAAACAACCGGTAAAGGGCTACCCGCGAATTCGACCCGGTTTGAAGTATTTGCGGGCTTGCAATCAGCGATTCCAGGGTCGCCGCGACGTAGGCGTCGCCCGAGGCCTGGCTACCGCACAGAGCGCGGGCGTATCGGCGCAGGAATGGCAGCTGTTGCAGAACGGCTTGCGAGGTTGACACTATACCCTCCCCTCCATGAACCCAGAACTGTCGGCAAAACGCCACCGGGCTGGGAAAGTTCCAAAAAGCGTTCCGCGAACGGGAACCAGTCCCGCCAGGTCGCGTTAGGCCAGAGGTTGCCCTCGGAACAGGGCGGCAGAAGGTCGAAGACACTGGCGAAGATACTGCGAAGACGTGGGCAAGGACTAGGACTAGAGCAAGGGATTGGACGAAAACGTGAACGGGCCATCCCGCCATGACTCAGGCCGGCGCGGTATGAGTGAAGCGATTACGGGGACATGTGAAGTCATGAAGAGCAAGACCAATCTCGAAGCGGTCGAACCGGAATCGGAGAAGCCAGAAATGGAGAATCCGATGGGCCGGCGTCCACACAAGGAAATTCGCCTCGGCCGCGAAGCTCAGGTCCGGATCGGCGAACTGCTGCGCGCCATGTACAATTCCTACGTAAATCAGGGCGTGCCAGAGCAGTTAGACGATCTCGTCCGCCGCATCAGCGAACAAGAGTAACCCACTTAAGGGGTCGCACGCATGAAGCTCGATCCTGCGCTACGCGAACAGGTGCTCGCCACGGTACCGAGTTTGCGAGCCTTTGCCATATCGCTCTGCGGTAATATCGACCGCGCCGACGATCTGGTTCAGGAAACGCTGTTGCGCGCACTGGCGCATATCGATTCCTTCCAGCCCGGCACCAATATGCCGGCTTGGCTGTTCACCATCCTTCGAAACCTGTTCCGCTCCGAATACCGCAAGCGGCGGCGCGAGGTCGAAGACGCCGACGGCCGCTACGCCGAAACGCTCAAATCGCACCCCGAACAGACCGGCCGCGTGGAGTTCGAGGAATTCCGCTCTGCTCTGGCCAAGCTGCCGCCCGACCAGCGCGAGGCGCTGATCCTGGTGGGCGCCTCCGGCTTCTCCTACGACGACGCTGCGGCGATCTGCGGCTGTGCAGTCGGCACCATCAAGAGCCGGGTCAACCGGGCGCGTACCCGGCTTGCCGACCTGCTGTCGATCGACAGCGTTGATGATTTCGGCCCCGACCGCGCCACGCGCGCGGTACTTGCCGGCGGCGGACGGTAATAATCAGTAATATCGTAGGGGCGCCCCTCGTGGGCGCCCGTCGTGCAAACGGGCGGCCATAAAAGCCGCCTGTACGCTTTATTTGGTTACGGCATGCCGCCGCGATGGGCGAGGCCGCCGTCAATGGTGACGATGGTCCCGCTCGTATAAGAGGACAGATCCGACGCAAGAAAGACGACCGTCGCGGCAACCTCGTCGGGCGTCGCCGGGCGGCCGTGGGGCATCTTGGCGAAGCTTTCTTTCCACCGACTCTCATCGCCGTATTGCCGTGCCGCGCGCTTGCGGCCGAGAGTTTCGACGCGCTCGGTCAGCACCGGCCCCGGATTGACGCCGAGCACGCGCACGCCGTGATCGAGGCTGTTGGCACCGATGGCGCGGGTGAACGCCATCAGCCCGGCATTGCCCATAGCGCCGGCGATGTATGTCGCGTCGACCCGCTCGCCGCCGAGCCCGATGACATTGATGATCACGCCGTGGCGGCGCTTCTCCATGGCCTTCAAATAATGCCGGGTGAGGCCGACATAGCCGAAGACTTTGAGATCGAAACCGGCGCGCCAAGCCGGCTCGTCGACGTCGTGGATCGTCCCGCCCGGAATGGCGCCGGCATTGTTGACCAGGATGTCGATGTCCGGAAAGGTCCCGTAAACGCGCTCGCGCGCCGCGGCGTCGGCGAGGTCCGCCGCGAGCGTATCGACCTTCACCCCGGTGGTCTGATGGATGGCGGCCGCTTCCTTTTTCAGTGCATCTCCCGATCGCGCCACCAGGCAAACATGCACGCCCTCGCGCGCGAACCATTGCGCCACCGCAAGCCCGATGCCTTTCGATGAGCCGGTGATCAGCGCCGTGCGGCCGGAAAGCTTCAGGTCCATCGTTTCCTCCCCTGTCTCGAAAATCTGCATGCCGGGCTTTTCGGCCCTTTGTCCAGTCCGTCCCGATGGTTTAGAAATCGCCGGGCCTATCAGCGTCAAAAGGGACACCGTCGATGAATGCAAGCGCCGATGCCGCGAAACTTCCCGGCGGCAACACCGTCCTTGTTGAAATCAGGGACCGCATCGCGTTCGTGACGATGAATCGTCCCGAGAAGCGCAACGCGATCAATCCCGCGCTGTCGTTCGAAATGCTCGACGTCTTCGAGGCGCTGGAAGCCGACGAGCGCTGCGGCGTGCTGGTGCTCACCGGCGCTGGCGAGGCCTATTCGTCGGGCATGGATCTGCGCGAATATTTCCGCGCCACCGACAGGCTCTCCTACGACGAGCGGCTCAAGATCATGCGGCGAAGCGCGATGGCGCAGTGGAAGCGGCTGCAATATTACGGCAAGCCGACCATCGCCATGGTCAACGGCTGGTGCTTCGGCGGCGCCTTCAATTCTTTGATTGCCTGCGACCTCGCCATCGCGGCCGACGATGCCACCTTTGGTCTATCGGAAATCAACTGGGGAATCATCCCGGCCGGCACTGTGACCAAGGCGGTCGCCTCGGTGATGGGCGCGCGCGATGCGATGTACTACATCATGACCGGCGAGACCTTCGACGGACGCAAAGCCGCCGCCATGGGGCTCGTTAACGAGGCGGCGCCGCGCGGCGAATTGCGCGCGCGCGTGGAAAAACTGGCAAAGACGCTGCTCGAGAAAAATCCGATGGCTTTGCGCATCGCCAAGCACGCAACACGGCGCGTGCGCGACATGAGCTGGGAGGACGCCGAGGATTATCTGTTCGCCAAGCTCGACCAGTTGCGCTTCCTCGATCCGGAAAAGGGCCGCGAGAAGGGCATGCACCAGTTCCTCGACGACAAATCCTACCGGCCGGGGCTTGGCGCCTATCGGCGCGACGGCTGACGCGGCCGTGACATCACACGAACACAGCGCCGCGCTTGCGCGGCTCCTGCGCCCGCGTTCGGTCGCCATTGTCGGCATTTCGCCCGAGCCGGGATCGATCGGCGCCAACGCGCTCAATAACCTTCTCGGCATCGGCTTTGCCGGTGACATTCATTTGGTCAGCCGCAGCAACCGCGAGATCGGCGGCCGAACCTGCGTCGGCTCGATCGACGAGCTGCCGGAAGGCGTCGATGCCGCCGTGCTGGCGGTACCGCGCGCCGCGACGGTCGATGCGGTGA
>DATJTL010000025.1:0-11946 GCA_035503415.1 Xanthobacteraceae bacterium | reverse complement strand
GCGCGCATCGTGCTGGTCGTCGGCGTCGAGCAGATGACGACGACGCCGGGGCCGGAGGTCGGCCGCAATTTGCTCAAGGCCTCCTACGTGCGTGAGGAAGCCGACATCGATGGCGGCTTTGCCGGCATTTTTGGCAAGATCGCCGGGCTCTATTTCCAACGCTGGGGCGATCAGTCCAACGCGCTGGCGGCCATTGCGGCGAAGAACCACAAGAACGGCGTCGGCAATCCCTACGCACAAATCCGCAAGGATCTCGGCTACGAATTCTGCCGCAGCGAGAGCGAGAAGAATCCGCGCGTGGCCGGTCCGCTCAAGCGCACCGACTGCTCGCTGGTTTCCGACGGCGCCGCGGCTTTGGTGCTTGCCGATGTCGACACCGCGCTCACGCTCGGCAAGGCGATCGTGTTCCGCGGCGCCGCGCATGTGCAGGACTTCCTGCCGATGTCGCGGCGCGACGTGCTCAAGTTCGAAGGCTGTACGCTCGCCTGGCAGCGAGCGCTGGCGCAGGCGGGAATTGCGCTGAAAGAACTTTCGTTCGCCGAGGTGCACGACTGTTTCACCATCGCCGAACTGATCGAGTACGAGGCCATGGGGCTCGCGCCGCAAGGGCAGGGGGCGCGCGTGATCGCCGAGGGCGTGACGGCCAAAGACGGCGCGTTGCCGATCAATCCCTCGGGCGGGCTGAAGTCCAAAGGCCATCCGATCGGCGCCACTGGCGTGTCGATGCATGCACTCGCCTCGATGCAGCTCACCGGCGCCGCCGGCGACATGCAGATCAAGGACGCCCGCCTCGGCGGCATCTTCAACATGGGCGGCACCGCGGTCGCCAATTACGTCAGCATTCTGGAACGATTGCGGTAAAGCTGATCCTTCTCGCCGCCTGCGGGGAGATGACAATAAAATCACGTTCTCGCGGCGACGGGCAAGGCGGCTCGCACAAATCAAAGAATCATCGTGCAGGGAACTTATAGTTCACCCCGAGATCAACCTCGCTCACTTTGGAGGCTGAAGTCGTGGAGAGTTGCGAGAACGGCAGACTGATGGTGGAAGAGCCAAAATCCGTGTAGCGATATTCTGCGAATGCGTTCCAGTTTTGCGCGATTGCCAGCGCCACTCCGGCGCCCGCGGTCCAGCCGGTAAGGTATTTGTTGACGGCCTCGTCGGTCCCGGCAGTTGCCAGGTTAAGAGTGCCGGTCAATTGCGTGCGGATGTACTGATTGCTCGACCAAGCCCAGCCGCCGGTGCCATAGAACAGCACGTTGTTGACCGCATAGCCGAGCCGCGCGCGCACAGATTCGCTGTCGAAGACGGCAAACTGGCTAGTGCTGGTGCCGGACGCATCGGTCTTCGTGATCGTCTTGATGCCACCAGAAGAAACGTCTCCACTCACGCCGATCACAAGGCGCGAGGGCAGCATGTAGTCGTAACCGACCTGGACGCCGCCATGCCAATCCGGCGGATTGCCGTATATCGGCGCCGATGCGGCACCGGTCGCGCTATTGACGGTGCTTCCGCTGGTACTCGACTGCTGCCCGCCGACATGGGCACCGACATAGAACCCGGTCCAATCGTAATTCGCCGCCTGCACGGGATCGGCGGGGAACGACCGCCTCATCTCGGCGGCCATTGCCGGAATGTTGATCGTATTGATCGTTTCCAGCGGCCCGGAGAGCGTCAGCCGAAAGGCCAACGGCTCGATCGGATGATAGATGTAGTCCATCACGCCGTTTGCGCACACCGCAGCCGGGATTTTCGGCGTCGGGTAGCACATGGAGAACATCGCGTCGGAAGTGAGCAGCGAACCGTAGGCGTAGGTGTCCAAGTCGGTCGTCGAGCTAAGGAGATTGAGCGCATCAAGCTGTATGCGCCAACCATTGTCGAACCGATAGCCCACTCCCCCGTTGATGATGTTCATTGGCGGCGACTGGAAGACTCCATCCTCGGTGAGCGGCCGCGAGCTGATATAACGCCAGCGCATTTCGCTGAACCAGCCGGTCTTCTCGCCAAGCGTCAGACCGGCCGACGCAACCATCCACGGGGCGTTATAGACGTAATTGCCAGGCGCGTTGCCGATCTGCGCCTGCGGATAGCCGGCAAGCGACTCGTAAAGCGCCTCCTGCGTCGTATCAAAGCCGAGAAAACGGGCGCGCGAGAGCGCGAGATCGGCGTCAATGTGCACCCAGGAGGCCGGCCGATAATCGTTGGTGAACTCGATACCGGTGCGCTGGCTCGGCAGCCCCGCCGTGGTGTCGCCGGTGTCGCCATCAAAAAACAACTCCGAATCCTGATGGAGGTAGAAAAGACTGACAGAGCTATCGAGGTTCGGGATCGCCTTGGTGCGAATGCCGACCTCGGCGCCACGTGAACGCACCAGGAATGGTGTTGCCCCCTCGGGCGTCGCCGCATCGCCGGGCACTTCGGTCAGTGCCGTGCTGCGGGCGTCATTGCTGTGATAGCCCATGCCGGCACCGACGAACAATTCGGTCTTCTCGAACGGCCCCAGCACCATGCGAAACTTCGGACTGCCGATGGCCCCTTTCGGATTTCCCGAATTCGCCGGCTGCAGCATCGAGTCGACCGAAGCCGCGTAATAATCGCCGCGCCATCCAAGCACCGTCCGCATCCAATCGGTCCAGTGCACCGTGTTCTCGGCGTAAACGGCGGCGTTGCCCTCATTGACATGGTCGTTGATGTAAGGCGCCAGCAATTGGCGCTGGTACGAATAATTCAACGCCGTGATAATGTCGTCATCGCGGCCTTGCACGCCCAACACGGTCTCCTCCGGCAGGCCGCCGAACGTTCCGACAAAGGTGCGCGACGCTCCCCCGCCGCCGTAGACGCGGTCGTCGTGCTGGTGAAACTGGTCGCCATTGACGGGATCGTTGGTGTCATAGGTGTAATTGTTCCACAGATCCATTGAGTATTTGACGATGTAGGCATTGGCTTTCCACGAGCCGTCGTCGGTGGTTTGCGCCACGCGGCCTGACAGCGAGAAGCGGCTGGTGTCGCCACCGTCGGTCCCATCGAATGTGCCATAAAGGCCCATCTGGCCGGTCGTATAGTACCGGAGCGCGTTCTGGTCGGTCGCATTCCAGGTGTTCGTATAGGCCATCCCGGTGAGGGTGAATCCATCCGTCGCAGTGCCCTGGCTGTAGCGCAGGAGGCCGCTGAACTTCTTCATGTCATCTGGCGTCGTCCACGGACCGTTGTACGTGGTGAATTCGCCGGCGTAGAGCAAATTGCCGCTGTCGGCTTTGGTCGAGCCCAGCGTCAGATACCGCTCGTAACCGAAGCTGCCCACGGTGACCGATTCGATGTTCTGCGGAACGGTGTCCAACACCGAGATGTGTAGGTTACCGGCGTTCTCGAAGTCGCCGGCGTCAGCCCAGTACGGCCCCTTGCGGATATCCAGTCCGCTGACAGTCTCAGGAATAAGCCAGTTGAGATCGGTGTAGCCCTGGCCGTGGGCATGCGTCGGCAGATTGATCGGGATGTCGTCCCAGAACGTGGCGAGGTCGGTGCCGTGATCGAGATTCCAGCCGCGCAGATAATATTGATTGGCCTTGCCAGCGTCGGAATGCATGACCGTCATCAGGCCCGGCGCTGCCTCGAGAATCTCGCCCGGCCGCGTGATCGGACGCGCGTTGAGGTCTTCGCCTGACACCGTCATCGAGCTCGCCATCGTCGGCGCTACGGCCGGCCCGCCGGCCGTATTAGGAGCGCCGGTCTCGTAGGGCGAGGCGGGCGCCGGCGCGGTCGTGGGCGAGGCCGCGGCAGTTCTCGGCGCGCGAGCACGCAAATGCGGCGGCTTGCGTTTGCCGGACACATTGATGGTCGGCAGCTGCGTAGCGCCCGAGTCTGCGGGCGATGGCGGTGCGGGAGCGGCCGCTGCTGGCGTCTGATCTGTCGCCGAGGGCTGTTGGACTGTCGGCGTTTGCGCCAAGGCACCCGCGCAAACGGACGTGAACAGAATGGATGTGGACGCGACTGACCGCGCACGCAACGACATGAAGACCCCCCGTTCTGGGGGGACGAAACCCGACAACGCCACTACGCGCAGACGATCTGCGCGGCCCGACAATACTCGGCGATGATCAAGTGCGCTCCCCCGTCCTGCACCGGCGAACGCCCCGATTTCGTCCGGTGAGCAGTATCATCATGCCACCGCGAGTATGACGAAGTCAATAAAAGTGCATACCAGCGACTTGCCGCGCCGGGCGATATCGGACCGCGTGCTCTGCCTAGCTGAGTGCGGACGCAGGTGTTCTCTGCTTGAGTATTACATCGGCCAATTGCCGGGCGCGTCCTTCGCATAGAATGGCAAGTACTGCCACCACGATCCCGCCGAGGACGTCGGAGAGATAATGGTTGCCGCTGGGGATGGCGGAACCAAGCATCACACAGTTAAGGACGAGGATCGGCCAGAATAGCGGCTTATTCCAGCGCAGCGTGTACGGCACGATGACGGCGACGGCGGCATGCAGTGACGGGAAGCTGATGATTCCGTCAATCGCATTGAGATCGATCACCCTGAGGTTTCCGTTTCTCAATGCCAGTACGATCTGACCGGTGGTGCGGCCCAGCGTGCTCAAATGCAGGAAATTGTCGTTCTGAGCGATCGTCAGCATCGGCCCCAGTGTCGGAGCGAGAACGCTTGCGAGCTCGGCGAGGATCGAGGCGCAGATGAATGTTACGAAGAAACGATCAAGTTCGGACGTTCGCCTAAAGGCGATGAGCACCAGCACGGTCCCGATCAATTGAGCGGTGAACGTTGCATAAGCGCCATCCATTGTCGCGAGCAGAAATCGCTGATGGTCAAATCCGCGCATGATCTGAACCCAATCGAAACCAAGGTGCTGATCGATCCAGATCATTTCCGTGTCGCGAAGCGGCAAGTCCGTGATCGGGCCCAGGTAGCTCAGACAGGCAAGGCTAAGACCGAGAGCGAAAACGATGCATGCTCCCTCCACAATAAGGACGGTGCGATGGAACCGGGGGAAGATGGCATGACCCCAAAAGCATAGGAATCCTGCTGCCATGAGATAGAGCGGCACACCCTCGAGTATTGGCGTCTCGACGTTGAGGAATGCAGCTCCGCCAAGTGCTGCCACGTAGGCGAGCGTCGTCAGGAGCAGAGAGCCTTGGCATCCAGTCATGGAGGAACGCGGAAGCGCAGCGGGCGCCGCGAAAGCCACAGGCTCAGCGGCCTTGCGGAGAAGTCGCTGAGTTGGATCGATTACCGGAGGCGGGCATGAATCCAGCGACATGCCGCAGGTCCTGTGTGCTGCAGATATCAACTCGTAACTGCTTCTATCGTTCGGGGTGACGAACGCCGCCTCGGGTCAAGCCCGGCCATGCCGGCTATACGTCCGAATGCGACTGAGGCTGGCCCGCTGCGATCTAGGCTGCGGACTCATAAAACCTGAGCCATAGGCGGAGGCAAGCGATTTTGAGCATAGCGAGGTAGTTCAGGGCGTTGCGGTCATAACGGGTGGCGATGTGCCTGAACTGCTTGAGTTTGTTGAAGCAGCGCTCGATTAGGTTGCGTTTCTTGTACTTGGCCCTGCTGTAGGTGATGCCGTCGTAGCGGTTGGATTTTGGCGGGATGTGAGGCGTACAGTTCTGGTCCTCTATCAAATCCCTGATCCAGTCTGCATCGTAGCCCCTGTCGGCGATGACATCGGCTCCCGCGGGCAGATCATTGAGCAAGAGTTCGGCCATCGGTTGGTCGTTCATTTGGCCGGGCGACAGTTCGATCTGAACCGGAAGGCCATTGCCGATCACCCGCAGATGCAGCTTGGTCGTCAGTCCTCCGCGGCTTCGACCGATACAAGCGTCTCCAGTCTGTTTTTTTGGGCGGCAGCCTGCTGATGAACGCGCACCACGCTGGAATCGATCATCTGCACTTTGCCGTCATGGGCGTCGATGATGGCATCCATCAGCTTGTCCCAGATGCCCGCCTTCCGCCAGCGATTGAAGCGGTTATAGACCGTGGTTGGAGGCCCATAACGCTCAGGCAGATCGGCCCAAGGCGAGCCAGATCGCAGGATCCAGAAGATGCCGTTCAATACCCTGCGATCATCTACCCGAGGAACACCGCGCGGCTTGTTCGGCAGAAGTGGCTGGATGGTCTTCCACTCAAACTCGGTTAGTTCGTAGCGGGCCATGGTCAAGCTCCCCAGTTGCAGAGCTTGAATCACTTTTAAAGTGATTTGCCTACCGTTTATGAGTATGCAGCCTAACTCGTAGTACCAGGAGCTGACGTCCGGCAGGGCAAGGTCTACCTCCAATGCACCGAAGGTGACCCCCGAAGATCAGCGGAGTCGAAGCAAACAATGGGCGCTGAAATAGACATTAGAAAGGTTTAGACTTTTGCAGTTCAGCTAGGTACTGCTCTGACGCATTCTCGTGGGGCATCATAGGACATTCAGCGATGGTCCCCAGCCTCACTATCGTTTGCGTGCCTCGATATGGCCGATTCTACGACCGCTGACTTGCTGCAAGAAGGGCTGACCCTGCATCGGCGCGGCGCTGTAGCTGAAGCTACTGCACGCTACGCAGAGGTGCTGCAAACCGATCCAGGCAACGCCGACGCTCATTACTACTTGGGAATGATCTGCTGCCAGGACGGCCACTTTGCCGAGGGCGCGCAGCGCGCGCGCCAAGCACTGGCTAGCGACCCACGACACGTTCGCGCGTACGTGCTGTTAGGGCGCGCATTGAATGCGCTCGAGCGTCGCGGGGAAGCGCTGGCCTGTTTCGACCGCGCGATTTCGCTGGCGCCGGAGTTCGCCCAGGCGCACAGCCACCGCGCCGATGTCCTAAGCGAGCTTGGGCGCTACAGTGAGGCGGTCGATAGTTACGACCGGGCTTTGGCCCTTGAACCGGATGCTATCGAAGACTGGTTCAATCGTGGCTTGGCGCTTTATGCCGTTGGGCGTTGCGAGGAGGCGGTATCGAGCTTCGACCGGGCCATCGCCAAGAGGCCCGATTTCGTTCAAGGGCACGTACAGCGAGCAAGAGTGCTCTCGGATCTCCAACTCCATGACGCCGCGCTTGAAAGTGCCGATAAAGCCGTTGCAATCGCTCCAGCTGTTGCCGAAGCATGGCTTGCTCGCGGCAACATTCTCCGCAAATTCAAACGGCGCGATGATGCGCTGGCCGCTTATGACAAGGTACTGGCGCTGAGCCCTGATCTCGCCGAAGCATGGCTTGGCCGCGGCGGTGCCTCCGCCGAACTCAAGCGCTACGACGATGCATTGGCCGGCTATGACAAGGCGCTGGTGCTGAAGCCCGATCTCGCTGAAGCATGGCTCGGCCGCGGCGGCGTCCTTGCTGAACTCAAGCGCTATGACGATGCGTTGGCCGGCTATGAAAAGGCGCTGGCGAATAAGCCCGATCTCGCTGAAGCATGGCTGGGCCGTGGCAACGCATTTGCAGAACTCGCTCTGTATAGCGATGCATTTGCGGCCTATGAGAAGGCGCGGGCGTTGAAGCCCGATCTCGCCGAAGCTTGGTTGGGCCGCGGCAACGTCTTCACCGAGCTCAAGCGGTTCGATGATGCATTCGCCGCTTATGAGACGGCGCTGCATTTAAAGCCCGATTTGGCTGAGGCGTGGCTGGGTCGCGGCACCATTTTGACCGAACGCGCGCGGCACGGCGATGCGGCTGCAGCATATGACAGGGCGCTGGCACTGAAGCCTGACTTAAAGTATGCGGCCGGCAGTCGTCTTAAATCGAAGTTGCTTGAATGCGACTGGACAAATCTGACGGACGAAGTCGATGAGCTGTTGTCGGCGGTAAGAGAGGGGAAGCCTGCAAGCGTTCCTTTCACGGTCCTCTCAATACGGTCGGCGGCAGCCGATCAGTTGCAATGCGCCAGGCGCTACGTGCAAGACCAACCTTGCTTTCCCGCGCTTTGGCGCGGCGAAGTCTATTCCCACGATCGCATTCGCGTAGCTTATCTGTCGGCCGACTTTTATGAGCATGCAACAGCACAGCTAAGTGCCGGCTTGTTCGAGAAGCACGACAGGTCGCGCTTTGAAGTGACCGGGGTATCGTTCGGGCCGGAACAGAACTCGCCGATGCGGCAAAGAATAAAGAGGGGATTCGAACATTTCGTCGACGTTCGGGATAAAAGCGACCGGGAAATCGCCGAGCTCATTCACCGGCTCGAGATCGATATCGCGGTCGACCTCATGGGCTTCACGTCGAATAACCGTCTCAATGTCTTGGCGCAACGGCCCGCGCCCGTCCAAGTCAATTATCTCGGATATCCTGGGACCATGGGCGCCAGCTACATCGACTACATCCTCGCCGACTCGACGGTCATCCCCGAGGACCAATGCGCGCTCTACACCGAGCAGGTGGTCTGGCTTCCTGGTAGTTATCAGATCAACGATGATCAGCGGTATATCTCCGAAAACACGCCGACGCGCCGTGAATGTGGCTTGCCGGAGACGGCATTCGTTTTTTGTTGCTTCAGCAATCTTTACAAGATCATGCCAAATGTATTCGATGTTTGGATGAGGCTTCTGAAAAGAACAGAGAATAGCGTCGTATGGCTGCTCGAGAGAAATTCGATAACTTCGGCAAATTTATGCCGGGAGGCCGAAAAGCGCGGCGTTTCATCACAACGTTTGATATTTGCTCCGGTCTCGAACTTGCCGGATCACTTAGCGCGTCACCGACTAGCTGATCTGTTCCTCGACACATTGCCCTACAACGCCCACACCACCGCAAGCGACGCGCTTTGGGCGGGTCTTCCGGTCGTGACATGTCGCGGTTCGACATTCGCAGGGCGTGTTGGAGCAAGCCTCCTCAAAGCGGTTGGCCTTGACGAATTGATCACTCCGACACTCGAAGACTACGAAGCATTGGCGCTCAAACTAGCCCACAACCCGTCCTATCTCGCTTCCATCAAGGAAAAGCTGAGGCTCACTCGCAATATTTGCCCCCTGTTCAATACCGAGGGCGCTACGCGCCAGATTGAGTCCGCATACACGATAATGTGGAAACGGTATCAACAAGGACAAGCGGCTCAATCTGAGTCAGATAGGTCGAAACCGATCCGCATCGTATAATGCTTGGACGATGCGACCTGCGCCACGGTCTTGGATTGTGAGTGAAGCCATCTCGCGGCCTTCGACGATGGGTTTGGCTACCCGTCGACCGATCCCGCGCCCTGCGACTCGCTCTCCCGCAAGGGGAGAGGGACATCGAACTGCGCGCGCACCAGCTCGGCGAAAAATCCGCCACGCCGCTGCAACTCTTCGAAGGTGCCAGTCTCGACGATATGTCCGTGGGTAAAGACCAGAATGCGCGTGGCGTTGCGGATAGTGGCCAGCCGATGCGCGATGACGAAGGTGGTGCGTCCCTTCATCACTTCGTCGAGCGCGAGGTTGAGCCGCGCCTCGGTCACCGGATCAAGCGCGCTGGTGGCTTCATCGAGAATAAGGATCGGCGGATCCTTCAGCAGCGCACGCGCGATGGCGAGCCGCTGACGTTCGCCGCCCGACAACAGCCGTCCGCGCTCGCCGATAGGCGCTTCGAAACCGTCAGGGTTGTCCTCGATGAAATCAAGCGCTTGCGCCCGGATGGCGGCTTCGCGCATCTCCTGCAATGTGGCATCGGGTTTGCCGATGCGCAGGTTCTCGGCGATCGAGCGGTTGAACAAGAGCGTCTCCTGAAACACCACGCCGATGTTGTGCCGCAGCGCCGTCAGTTTGAAATCGCGAATGTCGGTTCCGTCGATTGCGATTGAACCCGATTGCGGGTCGAAGGCGCGATGAAGCAGCGCCAGAGCCGTCGACTTGCCGCTGCCGGTCGGCCCGACCAGCGCCACCATATCGCCCGGCTGCGCAGTGAAGCTTAAGTCTTCCACCGCGGCGCGCTTGCCGTCGTAGGACAGCGATGCGTGCTTGAATTCGATGCGGCCGTGCACGCGGCCCGGATCGATGGCGTCCGGCCGGTCGCGCAATGCGGGCACCGTATCGAGCACGTCGAAAAAGTCCTTAAGCTTCGGCGCATCGAGGAATAGCCGATTGGCGAAGCTGACCGCTTGCTCGAGGCGGGCGATCAGCAGCGCCGCGATGCTCATGAAGCTTACGATTTGGCCGACCGACGCCAATCCGACCAGTTTCAGGTAGGTGCCGAAGATAAGGATCACCAGCAGCGTCAGCGTGGTGCCGGCGCGCGTCAGCACCGTGGCGGCCGCCCACCACGACAACACGGGCAGCTGCGCCCGCAGCAGCGAATCCGTGATGCTTTTGAGACCGGACACTTCGCGCTCGACGCGCGCATAGCTTTGCACCAGCGCGACGTTGCCGAGCGCATCAGCGGCGGTCTCGGCGAGTTCGGAATAGTGCCGCTCGACAGCGCGCTGCATGCCGAAAGCCCGGTGCATGACCAGCACGGTCAGTCCGGTGAACGCCACGCACAGGACGAGCAGCGGCAATGCCAGCCGCCAATTGAGAACGAGCGAGGTCGGCAGTAGCACGAAAATGAACACGAAAGCCGCGAAATACTCGCGGAAGAACTGCAGCCACAGCCACCACAGCGTATCGGTGCCGGTGAGCATGACCTTGACCTGCCGGCCCGAATGCGCGGCGGTGTGGAAGGCGAGCGGCAGTTGCAGCACGTGCTCGAAATAGTCTGCGATCACCACGTTGCGGCGGCGGTGCGACAGCCGGTCGGCAAACCAGGCGACGAGCGCGGCGGCGGCGATGATGAACAGGCCAAAGCCGACCCATGCGCCGATCAGCGGCGCCAGCGTGCGCGCCGCTTCGCTCGCGCTGCCGGGAAGCGCGCTCGACAAGCGGTCGACGATGCGGCCGAAAAGCACCGGCTCGACGAATTGCGACACCGCCAGCGCGATGTTGGCGGCGGCGAGCGTCATGGCGAGGCGCGCTTCGGGCCCGAGCAGGGCAAGGACGCGCAGGTAAAGCCGCAGAAACGACATTTGCAGACCGTTTATAGCCGGTGCGGTTGAAATATGACTGACAAGATCGTGCTTGTTCCGGCTTTGGCAAGGAATGGGACTACGCCCTTGACGGGGTGATGGCCGTTGTATATTTAACCAATGAGTTATTTAACCGAGAAGTTAATGAATACCCTCGACGCCGCCTTCGCCGCGCTTGCCGATCCGACCCGGCGCGCCATCCTCGCCAGGCTCGCTCTCGGCGAAACCTCGGTCATGGAACTGGCGAAGCCGTTCGCCATGAGCCTGCCGGCGGTGTCCAAGCATCTGAAGGTGCTGGAGCGCGCCGGTCTGATCGCGCGCTCGCGCGAGGCGCAGTTGCGGCCGTGCCGCATCGAGCCGCGCGCCCTGAAAGCGGTGGACGACTGGCTCGATCATTATCGCCGCTTCTACGACGAAAGCTTCGACCGGCTCGACGACTATTTGAAGCAGCTCCAAGCCAAAGAGCCGAACAAGGAACCGAAGCGCAAAGACCTCGAAGCCGGGAGTCCGAAACATGGCCGCAAAAAGCAGCCTCGACCTGACAAGTGATCCGCGCGCGATCGTCGGAACGCGTGAATACGACGCGCCGCGCGACCTGGTGTTTGCGGCGTTCACCGATCCTGCGCATCTGGCGCAATGGTGGGGGCCGAACGGCTTTAAGACGACCACATTGAGTTTTGATATGCGGCCCGGCGGCGTGTGGCGCTTTGTCATGCACGGGCCAGACGGCCGCGACTATCAGAATCGCGTTACCTACGAAGAGATCGTGCCGCCGGAGCGCCTCGTCTATCGCCACGGCGGCGGCGAGGACGTCGAGCCGGTACAGTTCCGGCAGACCATCACATTCGACGATCTCGGCGGCCGCACGCGCATCACGTGGCGCGGCGACTTCCCATCAGCGGCGGAACGCGATCGCGTGATCAAGGAATACGGCGCCGACACGGGTTTGGTGCAGACCTTGAGCCGACTTGCCGATTTCGTGGCGG
>DATJTL010000024.1:0-10564 GCA_035503415.1 Xanthobacteraceae bacterium | reverse complement strand
AATGATGGAATCGGAGGACCACTAGCAAGCATGATGACTTGATCATGCCATTAATCACGCTTTGGCGCCGATCAGCGATGCAAGACCGGCGATCGCCAGCGCGTAGCCTTCGATACCGAATCCGCACACCACCGCGCGTGCTGCCAGCGACACGTAGGAGTGCTGGCGAAATGATTCGCGGGCATGAATGTTGGTGATATGCACCTCGATGACGGGCGCCTTCAAAGTGTAGAGGGCATCGAGAATGGCGATCGAGGTCGTCGTATAGCCAGCCGGATTAAGGATCAGGCCTGCGGCATTTTCCGCGAGCGCCTGCTGAATCCAATCGACCAACTCGCCCTCGTGATTGGATTGACGGAATTCCACCGTGAGGGCGAACCGCTGCGCCGTCGCGCGGCACAGCTTTTCGACGTCGGCAAGCGTGGCGCTGCCGTAAAGCTCCGGTTCGCGCGTGCCGAGCAGATTGAGGTTGGGTCCGTTGAGGACGTAGATCGTGTTCGACATCGCCCGCGCTGCACCGCCATTGTTGACGCCGGCGCGGGCCGCTGCCGCCGCGCCGAATTCGTTATAGGGAACGGCCCCCCAAAGGGGAAGCGGCCAGCGCGCGACGGTGGCGCAATTGCTGCGTCAGGCGATCGGTCCTCCCCAACAAAGGCCCTTCCCACGGCCGGGGAAGTGCCAATGCCAGCGCAGACAGGAACGTTCCTATTTCTCTAGAGCGGCGATCTTCTCCTGCAGCTTGTCGAAGCCGATGGCCCCGACGATGAGCTGATCACCGATCACGTAGCTTGGCGTGCCGTCGACGCCGATTGCGTCGGCGAGCTTCATGTCCTCGTCGATGGTCGCCTGCACCTCGGGGCTTTTCATGTCCTTTTCGAGCCGCGCCATATCACAACCAGCGTCTTTGGCGGCGGCCAGCGCCCGATCCTGATCGACCATGCCACGGCTGCTGAACAGCTTCTGATGAAAAGCGAGGTATTTCTCGCCGCTTGGATCCTGCATGCGCACGGCGACCGCGACATGGGCTGCGTCCACGGAGCCCTGGGCCAAAATAGGGAACTCCTTGAGAACGAATTTCAAGTTGTGATCGGTCTTCAGCAATTTCATCATGTCGGGAACGGCATCCTTGCAGTGCGGGCAGTTGTAATCGAAGAACTCAACCATTGTGACCTTGCCGTTCGGGTTCCCGAGCACGACCTGGTGAGAGGAATTAAAGAGGGTTGCGCTGTCCTTGCTGATCGCCTCGTGCGCCTTCTGCGCCTGGGCTTGCTGTTGCTGCTTGTCGAGCGCGGCCTGTGCGTCTTGCAGCACCTCCGGATGGGCGATCAGGTACTCCTTGACGATGTTTTCGATCTCGTGCCGTTGATCCGGGGAGAACGACTGCGCAAATGCCGCCGGCATCGCCAACAGGGTGGCGGCCGCAACGGCAAAAAATGTGCGCGGGAAAAATGCCATTGGTGTTGTCCTTTTGTTGTCAGTTACCGATTCCGAGCGGGTTCCTGCTCGTATTCCTGTTAAAAGCGACGATGTCGTCGGCGCGGACCCAGCCGGGCGAGCCGATGGGGAATCGCTGCTTGGCCCTCTCCGCCAGTTCGCGTGCGGTCTTGTTATCGCCCCGCGCGAAAGCGGCCTGCGCCGAAGCGAGATCGGCATCGGCGAGGTCGTTCTTGCGCCCATAAGCCATGGCGAGCTGGTCATAGGCGTCCGCCGATTCAGGCTCCTTGATCAGCGCTGCGTGCAATAGCGGGATCGCCTGGTCGGCGAGCTTGGTGTTATTGGTGGCGACGAGCGCCTGCGCGAGCGTGATCTGAATGAGCGCAGGATCGGGCGCAAGCTGCACCGCGCGCTGCAGCGGCGGAATGGCCTCGGCTGCATGGCCGGCCTCCAGCAGCGCCTGACCCTTAAGCTCGTAGAAATACGGATTGTTCGGCATCGCGCGGATCAAGCCGTCGATCTGAGTAATGGCGTCGCGCAGATCGCCGAAGCGGTAGGCGGAAATTGCGCGGGCGTAGCGCGCGGGCAGGCTGCTGTCGGTCATTGGATAACGCCGCAACACCACGTTGGGAGCGTCCATGAAGCCATAAAGCTTTGCCCGCATCATGTCGTGGCGGAATTGCAGTTCGGGCGGATCCTTCTTGTCCCAATACTGATTGTGCACCAGGTTCGCCAGCTCCTGCATGCGCTCCGCAGGCAGCGGATGGTTTTGCACGTAGGGGTCGATGTTCGACTGGAACATCATTTCGTCGGCGAAACGTTTGAACGTGTCATACATGCCCTTCGCCGACTGGCCCGTCTCGGTCAGGAAACGCACCCCGGCGCGGTCTGCGTATTCCTCCTGGGCGCGCTGATAGGCAAGGAGCGAGTGCTCAATATAGGATTGCGGAGCCTGAACGAGGGCGCCGCCGACATTGCCAACATTGACATTGCCGGAGTGGGCGGCTGCCGCCACCGTGCCCACGCCAACGAGCAGGGCGACGATCGAGGCGGTTTGCGCGTTGGCGAGCTCCTGGCGCATTTTCGAAAGGTGGCCGCCGACGATGTGCCCGGTTTCGTGGGCGAAGACGCCGATGATCTGATTAGGCGTCTTCGATTCCATCAGCGCGCCGGCATTGACGAAAATGTGATGCGCGTCCATCACGAAGGCGTTGAACGACCGGTCGTTGATGATGACGACGTGGATGTTCTGGTCGCCAAGACCCGCGACCTTGAGGATCGGTTTCGTGTAATCGCGCAGAAGCTGTTCGATTTCGGCATCGCGGATGATCGGGATGCCTGGGGCCGGAGGCGATTCCTGTGCTCGCGCGGGGATGCTTCCCAATGCCGCCAGGGCGGCGGTCGCGAACGCCACGGCGCGAGAAACTGGCCTCGCGCGCCGCGCCTTGATAGGAGGTTCGGCAGCGTTCATCTGCGGCAATACGCGATCCCTCGTTGCGGGACCCAAGCTATGGATGGAACCGGTCGCGGTCAACACAACGCCGGAGCGTTCGCTGCGGCGACGCGACTGCCACAAAACCCGGTGAATACGGCAGCACAGGGGCGGGGCGTTGGTGGGCGGCCCGTCGTTCCCGCTCGCCACGCAAAGGCAAAGTAATGCTCGACAAGGCGAGAAGCTCGGCAAGGAGTCTGCTGCAACCGTCTGCCCGCAGCGCGGTCCCGCCCTTCATGGTCATGGACGTCATGGCGGCCGCGGCACGGCTTGAGGCGCAAGGACGCCGGATCATCCACATGGAGGTCGGCCAACCGGCGGCGGGAGCGCCGGCGGCTGCGATCGCGGCGGCGAGGGCGGCGCTATCCAACGGCGCCCTCGGCTACACCGAGACGCTCGGGATCGCGTCGCTGCGGGCGCGTATCGCGCGCGCCTATCGCGAATGTCACGGCCTTGAGATCGATCCGCAGCGGATCGTGGTCACCACCGGCTCCTCGGCCGGGTTTATCCTGGCCTTCCTCGCCGCCTTCGAGCCCGGCGATCGGGTAGCGGTACCGTTGCCGGGCTATCCGCCTTATCGCCACATCCTTACCGCGCTCGGCTGCGAGCCCGTCGGAATTGAGACGAACGCGCAGACCCGTTGGTCGATCACGGGAGAAGCCCTTCTGGCAGAGCATCGAGCGCGCCCGCTCAAGGGTCTGGTCGTGGCCTCGCCGAACAATCCGACGGGAACGATGATGGGCGCGCAGGCGCTCGCCGGCCTGATCGGCTGCGCCGAGGCTGCCGGCATCGCCGTCATCTCCGATGAGATCTACCACGGCCTCGACTATGCCTTCCCGGCTGAGAGCGCCGCGCGCATCTCGTCCGATACGATCATCATAAATTCCTTCTCCAAATACTACTGCATGACCGGCTGGCGGATCGGTTGGATGGTGGTGCCGCCCGCGCTGGTGCGCGCGCTCGAACGGCTGCAGCAGAATCTAGCGATCTCGGTGCCGACGCTCTCGCAGATCGCGGCCGAGGCCGCTTTCGATGGACGCGCCGAGCTCGAAGAGATCAAGCACGGATATCAGGATAACCGCCGTATCCTGCTCGACGGCTTGCCGCGCGCCGGCCTCGAGTCGTTCCTGCCCGTCGACGGTGCATTCTATCTCTATGCCGACGTTTCGCGTTTTTCGACCGACAGTTTCGCTTTCGCCTCGCGCATGCTGGAGGAGGCCGGCGTGGCCGTCACGCCAGGGATCGATTTCGATCCACTGCGCGGCGGCGCGTTCGTGCGCTTGTGCTACGCCGGCGCACGCCACGACATGGCCGAGGCGGTCGAGCGGATCGGTGCCTGGCTGAAGGGATAACACGGTGAGTTTGCTCGACAGCGCGCTCGTGCTGTTCTCTGGCGGCCAGGATTCGACGGTTTGCCTTGCCTGGGCGCTTGAGCGCTTTGCTCGCGTCGAGACCGTCGGCTTCGCTTATGGACAACGGCACGAGGTTGAACTGGAGGTGCGCCCGCGCATCCGCGAACGCATGCCGGAACTCCTTGCGCGCTGGCGCGAGCGGCTCGGCGAAGACCACGTTGTGCGCGTCGACGCGCTCGCGGAGATTTCGGAGACGGCGCTGACCCGCGACGTCGCTATTGAAATCTCCACTACGGGTCTGCCGACCACGTTCGTGCCGGGCCGCAACCTGATCTTTCTGTCATTTGCCGCGGCGCTCGCCTATCGACGCGGCATCAAACATCTCGTCGCCGGCATGTGCGAGACCGACTTTTCCGGCTATCCGGATTGCCGCGACGACACCGTCAAGGCGATGCAGGTCGCGCTTACGCTCGGCATGGACCGACGCTTCGTGATCCACACGCCGTTGATGTGGATCGACAAGGCGGCCACCTTCGCGCTCGCTCACGAGATCGGCGGCAAAAGACTGATCGATCTGCTTCTCGCCGATACTCACACCTGCTATCTCGGCGACCGCACGCATCGGCACGACTGGGGCTATGGCTGCGGCCAATGCCCGGCCTGCCGGTTGCGCTCTGAGGGCTACGCCAAGTGGAAGGCCGCATCGTGAATTCCGCCTCCCAACGCCAACGTAGGCGCGAAGGCGTGATATTTCTGGTCCTGTTCGCGCTGACCATTCCGGCCGCGAATTGGCTGATCGGTCACGTCGGCACCGCCTGCATTGCGCCTACCGGACCGTGCGTGGTGCCGGTCGCGCCGGGCGTCATGGCGCCGTCTGGGGTGATCATGGTCGGCGTCGCGCTGGTCCTGCGCGATCTGGTGCAGCGGCGGCTCGGTACCGGATTGTCGGCGCTAGCGATCCTCGCCGGCGCCGGCCTGTCGGCTCTGGTTGCGCCGCCGGCGCTTATTTTCGCCTCGGCGGCCGCCTTCCTGCTTTCTGAATTCGCTGATCTTGCGGTCTACACGCCGCTTTCGCGGCGGCGACTCGTCGCCGCCGTGGTGGCCTCGAGTGGCGCCGGTCTCATCGTCGACTCGATCGTGTTCCTGTGGCTCGCATTCGGTTCGCTCGAATTCCTGCCCGGGCAGGTCGTCGGCAAGGCCTGGATGGTGCTGCTGTCCATACCGTTCGTCGCCTGGCTGCGCCGCCGCGACGAGCGGCTCGGCATGAAACCGGCGTGAGATTCGATTGGGGCTGACGATGAGCACTGCTGTCTTCGACATTCTGCGCAAGGTCACCACCGCAACCATCACGACGATGCTTTTGAAAAAGGGCATCCGCCGGTGTTGGATGGACGGGCCGAAGCCGCTCGTTGCCACCGGCGAGCGCATCGTTGGGCCGGCCTTCACGTTACGTTTCGTGCCGGTGCGCGAAGATCTCGCGACTCCCGAAAGCTGGGCGCATCCGATTTCGACGCGAGCAGCGATCGAGGAAATGCCCGAGGGCGCCATAGCGGTCGCCGACGCCATGGGCGTGCAGAGCGCTGGAATTTTCGGCGACATCCTGTGTGCGCGCATGCGAAAGCGGAACGTGGCCGCACTGGTGACTGACGGAGTGCTGCGTGATCGCGCGGGTGTGCTCACCAGCGCATTGCCGGTGTGGTGTGCCGGCGTCGCCGCGCCGGCCTCGGTGAACGGCCTGACCTTCGTCGGCTGGCAGCAGCCGGTCGGCTGCGGTGGCTGTGCCATTTTCCCGGGCGACGTGATCGTGGCCGACGACGACGGCGCGGTCGTCATTCCGCCAGCGTTGGTCGAGTTCGTCGCCCACGAGGGCGCCGAGCACGAGCTCTACGAGAGCTGGGTGTTCGGCGAAGTCGAAAAAGGCGTGAAGCTTCCCGGACTCTATCCACCAAACGAGGATGCCAAGGCGCGTTACGCGGCGTGGCGCAAAACGCGATCGTGACTCTCGCCTGATCATCAATCAGCGCTATCGTGGGATGGAACGCGGTTTCGCCGGGGAGGGGAATGCTGTTCGTCCTGTCCAAAATCGTCGGCTTCGTGGCACTGCCGTCCAATCTGTTGATCGAGATCGGCATCGTCGGGGTTTTGTTGCTATTCACAAAGTTCAGGCGGCTTGCCAGCTGGCTTGTCGTGACCAGCATCGTGCTGACCGCCGTGGTCGGCTGGTCGCCGCTCGGCAATATTTTGATCCTGCCGCTCGAGCAGCGCTTTCCGCCGTGGGATCCTTCGCAAGGGCCACCCGACGGCATCGTCGTGCTTGGAGGGGCGATCTCGCCGGATGTTTCGGCTGCGCGCGGCGCGGTTGCGCTTAACGAGGCGGCTGAGCGCATCACCGCGGCGGCGGCGCTTGCACGCCGCTATCCAAATGCGCGCATCATTTACAGCGGCGGAAGCAATGCCGTGCTTGCCGATCGGATCTCCGAAGCGCCGTTCGCCGTCGAAGAACTGGAAGCGCTCGGCGTCGCGCACGATCGCATCACCGCCGAGGAGCAGTCGCGCAACACCATCGAAAATGCGGTGTTCTCTCGCCTGATCGCCCAGCCAAAACCGGGCGAACGCTGGCTCTTGGTGACCTCGGCGTTTCACATGCCGCGCGCCATCGGCGCGTTCCGTGCCGCCGGCTTTGCGGTCGAGGCCTATCCGGTCGATTGGCGCACCCGCGGCCCGGTCGATGCGACGCGGCCGTTCGGCTCGCTGAGCGAGGGGCTGGCGCGCACCGATACCGCCGCGCACGAATGGATCGGGCTTCTGGCTTATCGCCTTACCGGCATGACCAAGGAAATATTTCCGGCGCCATAAGGGGAATGCGGGCTCGATTCGCCGACCGCTGTGGATTATGCGCTTAACTATGCGTGTTCACCGCCCTTTCACTACCTTACCGGGATACTCTCACCGCCGGGCTGAGTGATTCGGCCGTGGGCAATGGCCGTGCGCGTGATCCTGCCGCCAAGCTTTGCGGTGAGAAGTCTTCACCGTCAGGGGCTTTGCGGCGAACTTTCGCGCGACGCTTCTGGGGGGAAGAATCGTCATGTCCATTGATTTGCCTGCCGCGCTTGATGGCCGAGCGGAGGCGGAAGCGGCCGAGACGGATTTGGCTCGGCGGGCGTGGATCGAGACGGCGCTGACCGTGTTGTTCGTCGCCGCTTCGGTCCTGCTGGTCTCCTTGGTCGCCGTCCTCCAGGCCGTCGCATAACAACGCCAGCGTTACGCCCGCTCTTGGCCTTAACTCTTGCGCCGAAGCTGCCTGTTTTGGCGCCTGGGCGTATAAAATTTGCTTGTGTGCGCGACGCCGAGATTCGATCCTGGCGGCGGAAATTGCAGACAGGGCGACCACGGAGCGAGCATGGGGCTGCGTCTCATCATCGGCAATAAGAACTATTCCTCGTGGTCGCTGCGGCCATGGCTTGCTCTCAAGGTTGTCGGCATCGCGTTCGAGGAAAAGCAGGTTTGTCTCGACACGCCGGAGTTCAAGGCGCAGGTCGCGGCATTGAGCAATGGGGCCGCGAGCCGGGTTCCGGTATTGATCGACGGGGATATTTGCGTTTGGGAATCGCTCGCGATCCTCGAATACGCAGCCGAGAAGTTTCCGCAGACTGGCTTGTGGCCGTCACCGGAGGCCGCCCGCGCGCACGCGCGCGCGGTTGCCGCCGAGATGCATTCTGGCTTCGCCGCGCTGCGCCGGCACCTGCCGATGAATATCCGGCGGCCGGTCAAGCCGCGCTCGCTCGACGCTGCGGTCGCGGCCGACGTGGCGCGTATCGACGCGCTCTGGAGCGAGTGCCGCAGCCGCTATGGCAGTGCTGGCCCGTTCCTCTACGGCACATTCGGCGCAGCCGATGCCATGTATGCGCCGGTCGTCTGGCGCTTTCACACCTACGCGGTGGAAGTGAGCGCATCCGCGCGCGACTATATGCGCGCTGTGCTGGCGCTGCCGGCATCGCTGCAATGGCGTGAAGCCGCGCGCATTGAGCCCTGGGTGCTTGCGCATGACGAAGTGGATTGGCCACAGGTGCTGCGCGAGTGAAAGCGCTTAGGTCACCCGCCGTTCAAGTTCGCGCACAAGCGGCAGCTGATAAGGAAGAATTTTGAGCGTCGCCGCCGGCAGCGCGAAATAGGCGACGCGGTCGACTTCCGGAAAGCTCCGCCGCTGCCCCGATTTCGGCGGCCACTCGATTTCGAAAGTATTGCTCGCGAACGACGACAGATCGAAATCGGCTTCGAACGCCCAGGCGTGGACGATCTTGCCGCTTTTCTGCTTGACCGGGGTGAGTGGAATGAAAGCCTCGAAACGGGCAGGGACGGAGAAATTGGTCTCCTCGGCGAACTCGCGCCGCGCTGTGCCAAACAAATCGGCACCGGGTTCGGCGAGGCCCTTGGGGATCGACCACGCGCCATCATCCTTTCTCGCCCAGAACGGGCCACCCGGATGCGCCAGCAGGACCTCGACTTGGTTCCGGCGGCGAAACGCCAGCAGGCCGGCGCTGATGTTGGCGGTACTCATCGTCGGCAGGCGGCCTGGCTGGTACAACCGGGGCTTGAGTGGCGGTGCGGCGCATGCGCGCAGCCCGTCGCAAATCTGCGGCTCTCTAGCGCAGGTCTTGCTAAAGGGGCCCATCTCTGCATGATTTTGTCACGATTACCCCGAAGATGCCGCCCGCTAGGATCGCGCCGTTGACTATGGGATGATATAGCGCGCATCGGGGCAACCGAACCAATTCTGTGCACGGGAGCTAACGTCAATGCGATATGGTTTTATCGCCGCGGTAGCCGCTTTGTCGGCTGTGCTGGCCTCCGCGGCTTTGGCCCAGGACACGCCCAAGGACGTCAAGGGCCTTTATCTGACCAGCGACTATCCGGCGGTTACGGTGCGGCCGGGCGAGACCTCGACGATCAACATGCAGCTACGCAATTACGACGTGGCGCCGCAGTTGCTCAAGCTGAGCGTTACGGGGGTCCCGACTGGCTGGACGGCTACCTTGATGGGCGGCGGCCAGCCTATCGGCGCGGTCATGCCGTCGAGCGATTCCAACGTCTCGCTGCAACTGCGGCTCGACGTGCCGAAGGACGCCCCGATCGGCACACAAACGCTCACGGTGACGGCCGCCGGCGACGCATCAAACCCGCCGCTGCAGCTGCCGATCGCGGTGACGCTGGCCAAGGACCTGCCGGCCAAGCTGTCGCTGACGCCGCAGCTGCCTGAATTGCGCGGCAACTCGAAATCGAGTTTCGAATATACGCTGAGCATCAAGAACGACAGCGGCAAGAAGCTCACTGTCAGCCTCGCCGCTCAAGCCCCGCGTAACTTCGACGTTTCCTACACCGAGCAATATGGCACCCAGGAGCTCAACGCGGTCCCGATCGACGCCGGCCAGAGCAAGGACGTCAAGCTCAAGGTGACCCCGCCCAATACGGCGGCGGCGGGCGACTATAAGGTCGTCGCCCGCGTGAGCGCCGAGGATACCTCGGCCACAGCCGATCTCGGCCTCGACATTACCGGCCAGCCGAAGCTCCAAGTGAGTGGCCGCGAGGGTCTCGTGTCCACGCGGGCCTCGGCCGGCAAGCAGACACCGGTGCCGATCGTCATCACCAATACCGGCACGGCGCCGGCGGAAGATGTCGAACTTTCTGGTTCGGCGCCGAGCGGCTGGAAAGTCGAGTTCAACCCGACCTCGGTCGACCGCATCGCGCCGAACGAAAACAAGGAAGTGCAGGCGCTGATCACGCCGACCGACAAGGCGATCGCCGGCGACTATGTCACGACGATCACCGCGGCCGCGCGCGGCGAAACGGCCTCCACCGACTTCCGCGTCACGGTGACGACGTCGACGATGTGGGGCATTGCTGGTGTCGGCATCATTGGCATCGCCCTTCTCGTCATGGTTGGCGCGGTTGCAAGGTTTGGTCGACGATGAGCGGCGATGTCGTCATCGAGGCCAAAGGCCTCACCAAGAAGTACGGACAGGCAGTCGCCGTCGACAACATCTCGTTTGCCGTCGGACGGGGGGAGATTTTCGGCCTCCTCGGTCCGAACGGCGCGGGCAAGACGACCACCATCCTGATGCTGCTCGGGCTCACCGACATTTCAGGCGGCGAGGTGAGCGTGCTGGGCTTCAATCCCGCGCGCGAGCCGCTGTCGGTCAAACGCCGCGTCGGTTATCTGCCCGACACGGTCGGCTTTTACGACCAGCTCACTGCGGCGGACAATCTGCGCTACACCGCCCGCCTGGTC
>DATJTL010000023.1:0-8509 GCA_035503415.1 Xanthobacteraceae bacterium | reverse complement strand
TCGAGGGCTACCACATCCTGATTGGCGGCGGCTTTGGGCCGGATGCAGCGCTCGGGCGGGAGCTGTTTCGCGACGTGCCCGCCGAAGCTGCGCCGCGCACAATCGAGCGCATCCTGAAAGCTTATCTGGCGCACCGATCCTCGAGCGAAGAAAGTTTCCTCGCCTTCGCGCGGCGACACGATCTCGAAGCCTTGAAGGCGATGACACAACAGGAGGCCGCGGAATGAGCATGACGCCGCGGCCGCCGATCCCTTCGTTCATCCCCGAGTCGGCGCCGTTCACGCCGGAGCAACGCACGTGGCTCAACGGACTCTTTGCCGGATTATTCGGTCTTGAGGACTCCGTCACGCCGCTCTCGCCCGCCGATGTGGCCAAGCTCTTGCCCGACATTCTCTCAGCCGGAACGGGACCCGCAGAGGTCAAAATCGAAGATCGCGCCGGCGAAGACGATGGCGCGCCTTGGCACGATCCGGCGATGCCGTTGCCGGAGCGCCTCAAGCTCGCCGATGGACGGCCGCTGCCGCGGCGGTTCATGGCGGCCATGGCGCAACAGGATTGCGGCCAGTGCGGTTATAATTGCAACGATTACGCCAACGCGCTCTTCGCAAAATCCGAGAAGCGGCTGAATCTCTGCGTGCCGGGGGGCAAGGAAACGTCCCGCACGCTTAAGCAGCTCTACCAGGAGCTTGAGGGCACCCCGGCCGAAGCCTCGCCTGTGGCAACGCCGATCCCGTCGGCGCTCCCGGCTGCACCGCAAACACAGGCCAGGCGCGCGCGCGCGAATCCTGTCTATGCGACCTTTCTTGAACGCCGACGGCTGAACAAGCCTGGCTCGCAGAAAGAAACGTGGCACATCGACATCGATCTTGAGGGCACCGATCTTGACTATGTGGTCGGCGATTCGTTCGGCATTTTTCCCACTAACGATCCGAAGCTCGTCGAAGCTGTCCTCGCCGCAATCGACGCGCCGCCAGATTTCCCGATCGGCAATCGCACATTGCGCGAAGAACTCGTCGACGGCGTGTCGCTATCCCCCGCGCCCGACATGTTGTTTGAGCTCATTTCTCATCTGACCGGCGGCGAGCGCAAGCAGAAGGCGAAGAAACTCGCCTCTGGTCAGGATCCCGATGGCGATGCGGCGACGCTCGACGTGCTGGCAGCCTTGCAGAAATTCCCGAGGGTAAGATCCGATCCGGAGGCGTTCATCGAGTCGCTCGATCCGCTGCAGCCTCGCCTCTATTCGATTTCCTCATCGCCCAAGACCAGCCCCACCCGCGTCTCGCTAACCGTCGACGCGGTCCGCTACGAGATCGGTGCCCGCGAGCGCCAAGGCGTCTGTTCGACCTTTCTCAGCGGCCGGATCGCGCCCGGCGACAGGATCAAGGTCTATACCCAGCGCGCCCAGCATTTCGCGCTGCCCGCCGATCCGTCAAAACCGATCATCATGATCGGCCCCGGCACCGGTATCGCGCCGTTCCGCGCCTTCCTGCACGAGCGGCGGGCCATCGGCGCGCAAGGGCGCAACTGGTTGTTCTTCGGCCACCAGCGCAGCAAGCATGACTTCTTCTACGAGGACGAACTGACCGCCATGCACGCGTCTGGGTTCTTGACCAAACTATCGCTCGCCTGGTCGCGCGATGCCGGCGAGAAAGTCTACGTCCAGCATCGCATGCGCGAGGCCGGCCGCGATCTCTGGTCGTGGCTCAGCGACGGTGCGCACGTCTATGTGTGCGGCGACGCTCTGCGCATGGCGAAGGACGTCGAGACCGCGTTTGTCGACATTATCGCCGAACATGGCGACCGCACGCGAGCGGAAGCAGCGAAGTTCCTCCACGAACTGAAAGCCGGCGACCGCTATCAGGCCGACGTTTATTAGGAAAGCGTAGCGCGTGACCGCCGACCGCTCGCCAGCCATTGTTCCGTCGTCGCGCATCGGCCCCTTGGCGCGGCTGCCGGCCTTCTTCGCGCTTGAAAACAAGCGTGCCATCGTGGCGGGTGGCAGCCAGGCGGCGGCGTGGAAGGCCGAATTGCTCTCCGCCGCCGGCGCCCGCGTCGATGTCTACGCTGCCGCGCCCTCAGAAGAGATGCGGATGCTGGCGGGCCCTGCGCCGCGCGGGCCGGTCGCGATCTGCGAACGCGCCTGGAAAGCTGACGACTGCGCGGGTGCGGCGATCGCCGTTGCCGACTGCGCCGATGACATAGAAGCTGCAGCGTTCGCCGCCGCCGCGCGCACTGCCGGCGTACCGGTCAATGTCATCGACCGACCGGACTTCTGCGATTTTTCCTTCGGCGCCATCGTCAACCGCTCGCCGCTCGTCATCGGCATTTCGACCGACGGCGCTGCGCCGGTATTCGGCCAGGCGATCCGCGCCAAGATCGAAGCATTGATCCCACGAGGCTTCGCGCGCTGGGCGGAAGCCGCACGCAGCTGGCGCCCGCACGTGCGCGAACGCGCCCTGCCGTTTCGCGGCCGGCGCAGCGTCTGGGAGAGATTTACCCGGCGCGCGATGGCCTCACCCGACGCCGCGCCGACGAAAGCCGATCTCGACGATCTGCTCGCTCCGGCGAACGTCCGGGAGGCAGGGTCGGTCGTGCTGGTTGGCGCCGGTCCCGGTGATCCGGAGCTGTTGACGCTGCGCGCCGTGCGCGCATTGCAATCGGCCGACGTCATTCTGTTCGACGATCTCGTCTCCGCCGATATTCTCGACTATTCGCGCCGCGAGGCGAAGAAAATGCTGGTCGGCAAGACCGGCCATGCGCCGTCATGCCGGCAGGACGACATCAACGCGCTGATGATCTCGTTCGCCAAGGCCGGACGCCGGGTGGTGCGATTGAAAGGCGGCGACCCGATGATTTTCGGCCGTGCCGACGAGGAGATCGCCGCATGCCGCACGGCAGGCATTGCGGTCGAAGTCGTTCCCGGAATCAGCACTGCACAAGGCGCCGCGAGCCGTCTTCTCGTCTCGCTGACGCGCCGGGCCGAGGCACGCCGCCTGCAATACATCACCGGGCACGGCCGCGACGGGAAACTCCCCGCCGATATCGATTGGGCGAGCCTCGCCGATCCGGCAGTGACCACGATCGTCTACATGCCCACGAGGACGTTGGCCGAACTGGCCGCGCGCGCCATCGCGGCTGGGCTCGATCCGCGAACTCCCGCCATCGCCGTCGAACGAGCAACGCGCCCCGGTGAGCGTGTTACCGCCGCCACCATTGCCGAACTTCCCGTGCGGCTCGCCACCGCGCCGCCGACCGGGCCAACTGTGGTGATGATCGGGCACGTATTTAGCGGTATCGTCGCGGAATCCGCCATAGCGGCGACGACTTTGGCGCCGGCGACTTTGGCGCGGGCGGTCGGAAAGTAGCCGTCCTCCCGGGGGCGGCGTAAGGCCCAAATCTCGAACCCGTCCTACCAGCCCAATGAAATTTGGCAGGGCATTCCAAAAACCCCGCAATCAATGGTTATGGATACCGGGCTCGCCGCTCCGGAATGAGGCGCGCGAAGTATAGGTTGCGGAACCGCACCTTTGCCGCCTATCTAAGCCTCGCATGGATACCGTGACCACACCGCCGACCGACGAGGCGCATCTCACCCACGCAGCGGCCTCGCACTTGATCGCCGCCCGATTGATCGACATTAAGACGGTCGCGCGTGACACTAAGCTTTATACCTTCCGCCGCACGGATGGCGCCCCGCTGCCTACCTACAAGCCAGGCGCCCATATTGACCTGCACCTGCCCAACGGGCTCCTGCGGCAATTCTCGCTGGTTGTTCCCACGAATGGCAATCCGGAAAGCTACGTCGTCGGCGTCAAGCGTGACGAGAACAGCCGCGGCGGCTCGCGCTACATCATCGACGAGATGAAGGTCGGCGACGAGATCAGGATCAGCGCGCCGCGCAACAATTTCCCGTTGGTGGAGGACGCCGAGCAGGTGACGCTGTTCGCCGGCGGCATCGGCATCACGCCGATCTGGTGCATGGCGCAGGAGCTAAACGCGCGCCAGCGTTCTTGGAAGCTCCACTATGCCTGCCGCTCGCGCGCCGACATGGCGTTTCTCGAGACCCTGCAGGGCCTCGGCCCCGAATCCGTCCATCTGCATTTCGACGATGAAGCCGGCGGCGTTCTGGACATCGCCGCCGCCATCGCGGCCGCGCCGGCGACCGCACACATCTATTGTTGCGGCCCCAATCCGATGCTGAAGGCCTTCGAGGCCGCCACCGCCAACCGGCCGCGCGGCAATATCCACGTCGAGTATTTCACTCCCAAGGAAGAGGCGGCGGCGCAGGACTCCAAGCTCGGCGGCTTCTGGGTCGAACTGGCGCGCTCCGGCGAGGAATATTTCATCCCCGAGGGCCAGAAGGTTCTTGAAGTGCTGTTCCAGGCCGGCGTCGACGTCGACTATTCGTGCGAGCTCGGCATCTGCGGCGCCTGCGAGACGCGCGTCATCTCCGGCACTCCCATCCACCACGATTCAGTGCTCAGCGAAGAGGAGCAGGCGACCAACGAGAAGGTCATGATCTGCTGCTGTGGCTGCGCCAGCGAACGGCTGGTGCTGGATATGTGATCCGTCAATGCCGGGCCAAAGTCGTCCGAACGACGACACCGCTTCGCTAGTCTTTGCCGGCAATCCATGCTGCGATAAGGTGCTTCACAATCTCGCCGTCGGATATGCGACGGCCGAACCTCAGCATGGATCACCGGAACAAGCCCGGTGATGACGGAAAATGGACGCACCGGTCAAAACTCGCACAACGAAACAACCGATAGTCAACGAACGTCAGGACCTGCGCGCCTGGATCGCGCATTTGCGCGCCGCCGGCGAGTTGCAGGACGTCACTGGCGCCGAGCGCGAGAAGGAAATCGGCGGCATTGTCGACATCTATCAGCGCCGCATCGGCAACAAGGCGGTGCTGTTCGACGACGTACCGGGCTTTCCCCGTGGCCGCCGCATTCTCGCGAACATCCTCACCTCGGTGCGGCGCATCAACATCACGCTCGGACTCGATCCCGACACCAGCGCCGTCGAGTTGGTGCACTACTGGCGCCGATACATGAAAGAGGCCAAGGCCATCGCTCCAGCGACGGTCACGAGCGGCCTGCTGATGGAAAATGTGCGCACCGGCAAAGATATCGACATTTTCCAAATCCCGGTGCCGCGCTGGCACGAGCATGACGGCGGCTATTACATCGGCACTGGCGACATGGTTGTCATGCGCGATCCGGATACCGGCTGGATCAATTACGGCGCCTACCGCGTGCAGGCCCATGAGCCCAATGTCGCGACCGTCATGTTCTCGAAGGGCAAGCACGGCGACATCATCAAACGCAAATACCATGAGCGCGGCGAGCCGTGCCCGATCGCCGTGGTGTGCGGCATGCACCCGGCTCTGTTCATGATCGCCGGCCTGGAAATTCCCTACGGCAAGAACGAATACGATGCTGCCGGCGGCCTGATCGGCGAGCCGGTGGAAGTGATCAAGGGGCCGCGCACGGGATTGCCTATTCCGGCACACGCCGAGATCGCCTTCGAGGGCTTCATTCATCCCAACGAACTGCGCGACGAAGGCCCGCTCGGCGAGTGGACCGGATATTACGCCGGCGGGCTGAAGAAGGAGCCGGTGATCCGCATCGAGACATTCATGCACCGCGACGATCCAATCCTGCTCGGCGCCATTCCGGGTATCCCGCCGGACGACGATTCGTTCTATCGCGGCACCTACCGCTCCGGCGCGGTGTGGAACCAGCTCGAAGCTGCCGGAGTGCCGGAGGTGAAAGGCGTTTGGGCACATGCGGCCGGCGGCAGCCGGCTCTGGCTCACAGTAGCCATCAAGCAGCAATATGCCGGCCACGCTAAGCAGGCCGGACTGATCGCCTCGCAATGCCACGCCGGCGCCTACGCCAACCGCTTCGTGGTCGTGGTGGACGACGACATCGACCCGGCCGACATGGACAAGGTGGTGTGGGCGATGTGCACGCGCTTCGACCCGCGCGAGGGCATGGAGACGCTGCGCGGCTGCTGGTCGACCGCGCTCGATCCGATGGCCTATGCCAGCGACGATCCGCGCAACGCCCGGGTGGTGATCGATGCCTGCAAACCGTTCAAGCGCCGCGACACCTTCCCGATCGTGGTGCGCACGAGTAAGGAAGTCGAGGATCAGGTACGCGGAAAATTTTCCGCCGTGCTGCCACGCTAAGCCGAGAATGCAATGACCGAAACATTCGACATCACGCTCACCATCAACGGCCGCGATTATCCAATCCGCGTCGAGCCGCGCAAAACGCTGGTCGACGCCATCCGCGACGACTGCGGGCAAACCGGCACCCATATCGGCTGCGAGCACGGCGTATGCGGCACCTGCACCGTCATCGTCGACGGCGAGGCCGTGCGATCCTGCCTGATGTTCGCCGTCCAGGCCCAAGGCAAGAAGATCCGCACCGTCGAAGGCCTCGCCGACGGCGACAAGCTCTCGGTGCTGCAGCAGGCTTTCATCGACAATCACGGCCTGCAATGCGGCTACTGCACGCCGGGCTTCCTGATGCTCGCGACCAACGTGCTGGAGAAGAACCCGCAAATCGGCGACGAAGACCTGATCGACGTGCTCGCCTCGAACCTCTGCCGCTGCACCGGCTATCAGAACATCATCAAGGCGGTGAAGGCGGCGCGGGATAAAATGCGCGAAATGGTCCCGGCTTAAAGCACGGAGGGTGCGGGATTAGAGCTTCAGCGCCGCAAGCGCCGCCTTCGCCACCTCGACATCCTGCTCGATCTTCGCGCCGCCGGCGGCGACGGCGCCGATGACCTGACCGTCGACCGTGATCGGAAATCCGCCCGGCACGTTAGTGAAGTCACCCATGCGCACCGCCATGGACAGCGCATTTTCCTCGGGCGCGTAGCCGGTCGGTAGCCGCTGCGAGGCCGACGTGATCGCCTTGCGCTTGGTGGTGATGATGGAGAAATGCCGGGCGCCGTCCATCATCAGAAAGGCGATCAGCCGGCAGCTTGCGTCGACCACCGCCAGCGATACCTTGCAATTGAGCGCGTTCGCCTTGGCGACGCCCGCTTGGAGCATTTTGAGGCTCGCCTCTTCGGTGAGCCGGTGGGTGGCGACGAAATCGGCCATGGCAGACATTCCCCGATTGCCTTGTCGAGCAGGTTCCCGCTTCGACTCCCCCAATGACACAAAATCGGCAATGCTGTTAGTCTTGCCGCCCCTGCGGGAAGCGCAGTAACGAAAGAGGGCTTCATGAGCGTAGAGCGTTGGGATCGCGAGGCCGACATCGTGGTGATCGGAACCGGGGCGACCGGGTTCCCCGCGGCCATCGTCGCGCGCGAAGCCGGCGCCTCGGTGATCATGGTAGAGGCGGAGAACCACGTCGGCGGCCACGCCATCACGAGCGGCGGCAACTTGCCGCTCGGGGGCGGCACGTCCTACCAGAAGAAATACGGCATCAACGACTCGGCCGAACTGTTCTTCCAGGATTTGACCGACTGGTCGGTCGTCGAAACCAACGGCTTTCCGCCGTACCGCTACAACGACCGCGAGATCATTCGCGCCTTCGCCGACAATAGCGTAGCCACGTTCGAGTTCCTGCTGGCGCACGGCGTCAAAGTCATCGACCGACTGCCAAACAAGGTCGGGCACGAGATCGGCGTCTCGGCGCTGCGCACCATGCAGATCTCGGTCGAGAACTGGCCGATGGTTCATACCGGTGGACCGGCGGCGCCCGACGACGATGAGGTCCGCGCCGGCGCCGGGTTGATCCGGCCGCTGGAAGCTGCCGCGCGCAAAGCCGGCGTCGACATCTTGCTTGAACACCGCATGACCGCGATCCACCGCGAGACACCGAAGTCCGGCCGCGTCATCGGCATCGAAGTTGATCATCGCGGCAGAACGCTCAACATCCGCGCCCGCAGGGCGGTGATCATCGCCACCGGCGGCTCGACCGGCAACGTGGAGTTCCGCCGCATGTTCGACCCGCGGCTGACCGAAGAGTATTGCGGGCTTGCCGGCATGCCATGGTCCGATCAGGACGCGAGCGGCGAACTCGCCGCCATGGATATCGGCGCCGCGCTCTGGGGCGCGTTCAACTATACCGGCGAGTTCGGCTCAGGCATCACCAAGCCAGGGGCCATCGGCTGCCAATACGGCTATGTGAATGTGCGTTGGCGCCCGGGCAGCGAAGTGTTCGACAAGGCGCGCGCGATTGGGCTTCCGGTCAGCGACTGGCAGGACGTCATCCTGGTCAACATGCTGGGAAAGCGCTTCTACGACGAGACCGCCGGGCACTTCAATTACAACACCTATCAGAGCACCAATCCTTACGAGCCCAACAGCTATCTCAACGCCAAGAACCAAAAATACACGCCGAGCAATTTCATCAACGCCGCGCTCGCCGGTATCGGCGACGGCCATAACGGCGGCGGTCCAATCTGGGCGATCTTCGACGCCGACGCGGTGGCGCGCGAGAAATGGAATCCGAACCCGCCGCATGTCGACCGCGACGCC
>DATJTL010000022.1:0-3257 GCA_035503415.1 Xanthobacteraceae bacterium | reverse complement strand
AGTAGAGGTTGAGGCCGCGCGCGGCGTCGTGGGTTCCGGCAGCGGCGGCGAAACCGGCGCGGCCGGCCCTCCAGGAGTGGTCGGCGGCGGCTTGGTTTGAGCGAAAGCCGGCCCGGCAGTCGCCGCCGCGGCTGCGGCAAGGATCATCATTCTTCGGTCCATGCAAATTACTCCGTAGGACATGTTGTGTGCGAATGCCCGTCTCGGTCGGACAACTCCGCAAAACAAGGCGGGTTCGGCCGCGGTGCCGCGAGCGCACGAACGAGTGATCGTGCGAGTGAATGTGATTGTTGACGGCGTGGAACTGCTAACAGAAGCGGCCAGTCACCGCGTCACAAGCAATGCGCTGAGGAACCATCAGTTCGAACCCGCGGCGTCAGCAGCCCCGGGGCGAAACAGCGACAGCCTGTTTTCGAAGAGGAAGGCGCGACCCGCAGCGACCATGTAGCCGTTCGGACGATCCATATAAAAGACGCTGCCGAGGATAGACCTGTCATCGAGGCCCTTGCCGTCGCGCAGCACCTCAATCTGATGCAACGAATCTTCACGCCGCGACGGCGCGATCTGCAATTCTTCGAAATCTGCGATCGCGACTGCGATGACCACGGCCGCGATCTGCACTCCGGCTATGGCACAAGCCCAATACGACGATCTCATGCCGAGGGTGAGCACCCCGTAGAGGCCCCACGCCCACGGCATCATTGCGTTGATGTATCGCGACGCCGCCATGGTCTCCATTGACATGGACAATCGTCCGATTTCGATCATCAGGCTCGTAGCCATGCCGAACCCGACGAGCACGGCATATTTGTTCATCCTGGCGCGCATGTCCGTCGGCGCCCGCCAATACAACAACACCGCCAGCGCGGTCAGCGTCCAGCTCAACGCGCCAACCGCCACATCAAGAGACAAAACCGGATGATTATGGATTTGTCCCACATACGTCGATCCGGCGAGAATGAGGTTTCCCAACAGGAGCGGCAGCAGCGCGAACACGAAGGTTTCGCGCGGCACATGCGTGAATGACATAGCTGCAAGGCCCAGGAAGACGGCGAGGAACGCAGCAGAGATCATGAGGTGGCGCCGGGTGACGCCGCCAAGCAGAACAATCCCGATGAGAGCGGGCCAGACCAGCATTCCCTGAAGCACGGTCATTGAGCACACAATCGCCGACACCATCGCCGTTATCAGGAAGATGCCGCGATTTGTCCGCACCCAGCAGTCGATCATTATGACCGCAAGCAGCAAAAACAGGTTCACTGCGGCATTGTCGATGGCGGTCGCGACCGACAGGTTTTCCCACTGTCCAAGCGAAAGGGCGAGCGCGAACGCGGGAGCGGCGAGCATGATTGCGCCCGCCGGCTTCCAGCCCGTTTTAGATTTGACCAGATCGAATGCCAGCCTCGCGCCAAGCAGGATGGCCGCGAGCAACATCACGATGATCGTGCACCAGTGCAGCAACGCCATATCGAGGGATGCGAACCGCCAGTCCAGGACCATTGCGGTGCGCGCGAGAAGAAAAGGATGCCCGTTGTAGGGGGTGATGAAATATCGCCAGCCGATTTGATGATTGATAAAGGCCTTGAGCAGATGGACAAAATTCCAGTCATCGATGAAAGGAACGTCCTGGCACATATAGGACGCTTCCAATAGGAAGGCGCCCACGGACGCGGCGATGATCGCAAAGCCGAACGCGGCAAGGAGCGTTGATCGCAGGCGCATTCAGTTCTGTCGCCACACGAAAGCGGCACTGACCACGAAATTCCACACGGCGCCGATCAATGCGCCGCAAAGTCCGGCAAGCCACCAGGTGTTGTCGTGGTTGTAAATCGAGATGGCGATGCCGACGTTGGAAATAGCACCGACCGCACAGATGACTTCGAAGCGAAAGAGGCCGGTCAGAAAACGCCAGCCGGTGAGCCGCTGGTCGCTGTAGGTCACGAGATTGTTGAACACGAAATTCCAAGCGATGGCGATTCCTGTCGCGACTGCCTGGGCCGATGCAAAGGACAACGCCGCCGACAGGAGGGCGAGGACGCCGAGGTTGATGCCGATGCCGGTCAGCCCGACCAGGCAGAACAGGAGGAAGCGCGCCGAGACGGCGTCGTTGGTGAGCTTGGCCGTCACCAGCGCGGCAAAGTCCAGCGCAATCTTGGAATCGAGCTTGCTCTGGCCGCGCTGACGTGTGTGGAAGGCCGAAGCCAGCTCGACAATGCGCAGCCGGCCCCGCGCGGTTGCGATGATGTCGAGCAGAATCTTGAAGCCTTGTGAGGAGATCGCAGGCGCCAGCGCCTCGAAAGCCTCGCGGCGGATCATGAAATGGCCGCTCATCGGATCGCTCAGATCGATCGCGAACAGCAGCCGGACCAGCGCATTTGCCCAACGGCTCACATGGCGGCGGGTGCGCGAAAGTCCAGCCGCCGAGCCGCCGTCAAGGTAACGGCTCGCCACCACCACATCTGCTTCACCTGCGCGCAGCGAGGCGAGCATCGGGACCAATAGCGCGTCGTCGTGCTGAAGATCGGCATCCATCACCGCGACGTAACGCGCCTGGCTCGCCAGCATGCCCTCCAGGCACGCGCCGGCAAGGCCGCGGCGGCCGATACGGCGAATGCATCGCACCCGGTCGTCGTCCTGACCGAGCGCGCGCGCCACTGCGGCAGTACCGTCCGGGGAATTATCGTCGACGAATATGACTTCCCAATCGCAGCCGGCAAGGATACCGACCAGCCGCTCGACCAGGATTGGCACGCTTGCGCACTCGTTGAAGGTCGGCACCACGACGCTGAGTTCGGGCGCCGGCCGCAGCCCGGCAGCCAACCTCTCGCGCGCGGTGGCAACTGAGGAGTGCGCAGGCAAAATAGCGTCCATTGGGCATGAGATAACGCGATGCCGCCGGCGATATCAATATTCCATGCGCCGCGCGCTCGCCTTGCCGGATATCGGCTTTAGCTCCCAGAAGCCGAAATAACGCGAGTCTCGCCTGAGACCGCTGCTTCAATACCAATGCGGCTGCCAGATCATCAGCGCCATGATGGCGATCATGCCGGCAAACCCGGCCAGCGTGAACGCGCTCCACAGCCGAAACAAAGGCCGGTACGAATCCGGCAATGGCTTGCCGTCGAGCGCCGCCTGCTGCGTCAGCTTGCGGATACGCAGCTCGATCATGAGATTGGCGAGCCAGGCCGCCACCACGGCCACATAAACCCCGACCGACAGTTCGATCCAGTATTCGTCGAGCTGCGCCCCGATGGCGA
>DATJTL010000021.1:0-10302 GCA_035503415.1 Xanthobacteraceae bacterium | reverse complement strand
GAGTTCGCCAATGCCGATGCCGGTCTCCTCCAAAAGCTCGCGGGCGAGATTGGCCTCAAGATCAAGCGCTCCGCCCGGACCGAGATCGCCAGGCTCCGGCGTGCCGCAAGGAAAGTACAGCAAACCGGCATTGGCGGTGGCAGGCGCCATCTCGCCGACCAAATAGGCGCCGTCGGCGGACCGCAATGCCGCGGCGGCGAACACGTTGTAAACGCTCGCGTCCGCAAAGCCCCAATCGCGCCACGCGCACAGGTTCGCGTAGTCGGTCTCGAAGCAAGCGCCACGGAGCGTGGCGCCGGTGATGGCGTAGCGATTGAGCAGCAGGATGCGGCCGTTCCAGACGCCGGGCCGCACCTGCTTGATCTGCGCAAAATGCGCGGTGATTTCCTCGCGCCGCGCGGTGGCGAACTGCCACCGCCACGGCTCAAGTACGATTTCCGCCCTATCGAGCGCGGCGATCTCGATATCGGACGCGCCCGATTTCTGCACGGCGAATTGCGTTCGTGTCCCTGTGGCTCACTTATGCCACGGATTGACGAACAATCCGATCATGCCGGTCACGCCCTTCACGTGCGGCGATGGCGGCGCCCCGAACTTGGCCGTTAGATCCTCGCGGGTGAGGCCCGCCGGCAATTCGCCTGGCGCAAAATCGGTTGCGATGAGCGTGAAGGTATAATGGTGCGCGGTCTGGCCAGGAGGCGTGCACGGACCTGAATAATGGCCCACGCCCATCAGGCTCTTGCCGCCGACATACTGGTCGGAGTCCTTGCTGGTTGAGCCCTCGGCAAAGCCGGTGACCTTGCTGGGGTCGATGCCGTAGGCGACCCAGTGACTGACGCCGAATGGCGCGCGGCCTTCGGGATCGAACATCAGCAGCACCAGGCTCTTGGTGCCGTCGGGAACGTTGGTCCAGTGCAGCTCCGGCGATACGTTATCGCCGACGCAATTCGGGGCTTTGCCCGTCGGATTGGCGTTCGCGACCTTCTTCGGCATCATGTGGCCGTCTGCGAAGGTTTTCGATGCCAATGTAAACAGTCCGGCCGCGTTGGCCGTCGTTGCTGCGAAACCGAAAGCAAAAGTGACGGCCGCAGCCGCAAAGAAACGCCGTTTGGCGGGCATTATTCGTTCCTCCCTTGGTGTATTGTCGCGCCCGCCGCCAAGTGTAGTGGCGGCGATTTCGAGATCAAGGCGGTTGATCGCGTCCGCCGCCAGAACGGGCAAACACCGATAGAGCGCAGAAATTCGCACGGGCGCCGTGGATCAGTTCTGCGACCGACCCACCAGCGCCCGTTCTTTGATCCCAAAAGGGCTCGCCGCCGCGAGCCCGTCTTGATGCAAAATGCCGTGGATCAATTCCGCGACCGGTCCACCAAAGCCCGCTCTTTAATCCACGGCATCATCTCGCGCAGCTTGGCGCCGACCGCCTCTGCAGGATGCGCCGCGAGCTTTGTCCGCATGGCCTTGAACGAGGTCTGGTTGACCTTGTTCTCCAGCATCCAGTCCTTGACGAATTTACCAGACTGGATGTCGTCGAGGATCTTCTTCATCTCGGCGCGGGTTTCGTCGTTGATCACGCGCGGGCCGGAAACGTATTCGCCGTACTCCGCCGTATTGGAGACCGAATAATTCATGTTGGCGATGCCACCCTCGTAAATGAGGTCGACGATCAGCTTCATCTCGTGGATACACTCGAAATAGGCCATTTCCGGTGCATAGCCGGCGTTGACGAGCGTCTCGTAGCCGGCCTTCATCAACTCGACGACGCCGCCGCACAGCACGCTCTGCTCGCCGAACAGGTCGGTCTCGCACTCTTCGCGGAACGTGGTCTCGATGATGCCAGCGCGGCCGCCGCCGATGGCGGCGCCGTAGGACAGGCCGAGATCGTGGGCGTTACCGGAGGCGTCGCGGTGGATCGCAAGCAGGCAGGGCACGCCGGCGCCGCGCCGGTATTCCGATCGCACCGTGTGTCCGGGTCCCTTGGGCGCGATCATCATCACGTCGAGGTCGGCACGCGGCTCGATCAGGTTGAAATGGATGTTGAGCCCGTGCGCGAACATCAGCGCCGCGCCCTCCTTCATGTTGGCGTGCAGCGCGTTGTTGTAGATGTCGGCCTGCAGCTCGTCGGGCGTGAGCATCATCATCACGTCGGCCCATTTGGCGGCCTCCGCGACCTCCTTGACGGCCAGCTTCTCCCCTTGCGCCTTCTTCACCCCTTGCGAGGCCTTGCGCAGCGCCACCGTGACCTCCTTGACGCCGGAATCGCGCAGATTGAGCGCATGGGCGTGGCCCTGGCTGCCGTAGCCGATGATGGCGACCTTCTTGCCCTTGATCAGGTTCAAATCGGCGTCGCGGTCGTAGTAAACGCGCATGGTTCTCATCCCTAGCCAGGCCAAGTAATGGCCATTCGGTGCTGCTTCGATTCTGCGGACGGGGAGTTAGGGCCCCTCCGGCCCGCGGCTGATAGCAATCAAATTGATGCCAAGCAACGTCGCCAGCCGCCCTCACGCCACCTCCGCTACCCCCCTATTGCGATCGAACTGTTCGCGAGCGCGGGCGATCTTTGGCTGGTTGCTCAGCGCCCATTCGCCGAGCGCCGAGACCGGCTTGAGGAGGTCGCGGCCGAGCGGGGTGAGCGCGTAATCGACGCGGGGTGGGATGGTGGGGAACACCGTGCGCGTGATCAGCCCATCGCGCTCGAGCCCGCGCAAGGTCAGGGTCAGCATGCGCTGCGAAATGCCGCCGATCGAGCGGCGCAACTCGTTAAAGCGCACCGGTCCGGGCCCGAGCCTGGTCACCACTAGAACCGACCATTTGTCGCCCACCCGAGCCAAAATCTCGCTGATGGCGCGGCAATCGGTGGGCAAATGCGTGTGTCTTGGTTTCATCGATGTGCCTTCTTGCGCGATGTCGCGGCGGTCACCTAACTAGCCCTAGTTACTCATTCTAACCGAGGCATTCAATCATGGCCAAACCGCAGATCGCCGTCGTCGTCGGCTCCAACCGCCGCGATTCCATCAATCGCAGGCTCGCTCACGCGCTCGCCCGGCTCGGCGCCGGCAGGTTCGACGCCCATTTCGTTCGCATCGACGACCTGCCGATGTACAACCAGGATAACGAGAGCAGTCTGCCCCCCGAGGTGGCGCGCTTTAAGAATGAGATTGCGGCCGCCGACGGCGTGCTGATCGTCACGCCGGAGCATAACCGCTCGATTCCGACGGTCCTGAAAAACGCCGTGGACTGGGGCGCGCGCCCCTACGGCAAGAGCATTTGGCCGGACAAACCCGTATTTGTTACCGGCACGTCCCCCGGCGCCATCGGCAGCGCGTTGGCGCAGCAGCATTTGCGCACCGTGCTCGTCAGCCTCGGCGTATTTCTGCTCGGTGGCGACGCCTATGTGACCTTCAAGCCGAACCTGATCGACGAGCATGGCAATATCGGCGACGACAATACGAAGGCATTCCTGCAAGGCTTCGTCGACCGCTTCGCCAAGCTGGTCGAGCGTCTGTCGGTAAAAGAGCGCGTTGCTGCGTAGCTGCTATCCGTCAGGGGCCCGCGCTGACGCGCGGGCACCTCAGGATGACGAGGCAGTGAATCACATCCCTTCCGGTCCACGCGCGATGGCGACAATCCCGGTGCGCGAGACTTCGACCAGGCCGACCGGCAGCATCAAATTGATGAAACTCTCGATCTTGTCGGACGCGCCGGTGATCTCGAACACGAAGCTCTCGGTGGTGGCGTCGATGACGCGGGCGCGGAACGCGTCCGCGAGCCGCAGCGCCTCCATGCGGTGATCGCCGGTGCCGCGCACCTTGACCATGGCGAGTTCGCGCTGGATCGCCGAACCGGCCGTGGCGATGGCGACATCGACCACGCGGTGCACCGGAACCAGGCGCTCGAGCTGATTCTTGATCTGCTCGAGCACCATCGGCGTGCCGCGAGTCACGATGGTGATGCGCGACAGGTGCTTCTCATGCTCGGTCTCTGAGACAGTCAGCGAATCGATGTTGTAGCCGCGACCGGCGAAAAGTCCGATCACGCGCGCGAGCACGCCCGGTTCGTTGTCGACCAGCACGCACAGGGTGCGCGTCTCGACACGTTCGCTGATTGCGGCGGCGGGATAGTGGGTGGTCGCGGCATTGGCACTCACGGGTCTCTCCTTGCGCATTTGAGGCGATTACCGGGTCCCCGCGTGCGCGGGGACGACACTAATCATCACACCAGCATTTTTCCTTCCTCGGTCACCGCGTCCTCGATCCGCGTTGCCGCGTCACCGAGCAGCATTTCGTTATGCGCACGCCCGGAGGGAATCATCGGGAAGCAGTTTTCCGCCGGATCGACCACGCAGTCGAAAATCACCGGCTTTTTCACCTCGATCATCTCGCGAATCTTCTCGTCGAGCTCGCCGGGATGTTCGCAGCGGATGCCGTGGGCGTGGTAGGCCTCGGCGAGCTTGACGAAGTCCGGCAGCGCCTCGGTGTAGGAATGCGAATAGCGGCCGCCGTGCAGCAATTCCTGCCACTGCCGCACCATGCCCATGTACTGGTTGTTGAGGATGAAAATCTTCACCGGCAGCTCATACTGCACCGCCGTCGAGATTTCCTGCATGGTCATCAGCACCGAAGCTTCGCCGGCGATATCGACGACGAGCGAGTTGGGGTGCGCCATCTGCACGCCGACCGAGGCCGGCAGGCCATAGCCCATGGTGCCGAGCCCGCCTGAGGTCATCCAGCGGCCCGGCTCCTGGAACTGATAGAACTGCGCCGCCCACATCTGGTGCTGGCCGACTTCCGTGGTGATGTAGGTATCGCGGCCCTTTGTCAGTTCGTTGAGACGCTGAATGGCGTATTGCGGCTTGATGATTTCGTTGGAGTTGCGATAGGCGAGCGAATTCTTCGCCCGCCACTTGCCGATCTGCGCCCACCAGGCTTCGAGCGCCTTCTTGTCAGGCTTGGCGCCGCTGGCGCGCCAGACGCGCAGCATCTCGCCCAGCACATGCGCGCAATCGCCGACGATGGGAAGATCGACCTTGACGTTCTTGTTGATCGAGGACGGATCGATGTCGATGTGGATCTTCTTCGATCCCGGCGAGAACGCGTCGAGCCGGCCGGTGATGCGATCATCGAAACGGGAGCCGACCGCGATCATCAGATCGCAATCGTGCATCGCCCAGTTGGCCTCCCAGGTGCCATGCATGCCGAGCATGCCGAGCCATTGCGGATCGGAGGCGGGGAACGCGCCAAGCCCCATCAGCGTCGACGTCACCGGAAAGCCGGTGAGCGCGGCGAGTTCGCGCAGCGAGTCGGCGGCCGCGCGGCCCGAATTGATCACGCCGCCGCCGGTATAGAACAGCGGCCGCTTGGCTGCGGCCATCATCTCGACGGCGGCGTGGATCTTGTCCGGGTCGCCATCGAGCTTCGGCCGATAACCCTTGTGCTGGAATTCCTTGGGCCTGGCATAAGTCCCCGTGGCGAATTGCACGTCCTTGGGGATGTCGACCACGACCGGCCCCGGCCGGCCGCTCGAGGCGATATGAAACGCCTCGTGCAGCACCCGCGGCAGGTCGGCGACCGTCTTGACCAGATAATTGTATTTGGTGCACGGCCGCGTGATGCCGACCGTGTCGCATTCCTGGAAGGCGTCGTTGCCGATCAGATGAGTGGGCACTTGGCCGGTTATCACGACGAGCGGGATCGAGTCGCAGAGCGCATCGGTCAATCCGGTGACGGCATTGGTCGCGCCGGGCCCCGAGGTAACCAGCACAGTGCCGACCTTGCCAGTCGAACGCGCATAACCTTCGGCGGCATGCACGGCACCCTGCTCGTGGCGCACCAGGACGTGCCGCACCTTGTCCTGCTGGAACAGGGCGTCGTAGATCGGCAGTACGGCGCCTCCCGGATAGCCGAAAATGCACTCGACGTTCTGGTCGGCAAGCGCCGCCATCACCATTTCTGCGCCGGTCATCTCAGTCATAGCCTGCTCCAGTCGGCTGCTTCACGTCTTGGTCTTCGCTGGCAATTTCGGAAATAAAAAAGGGGCTCAAGAGGCCCCTCACATCGCGCACCGCCGTGTTCGCAGGTGGGTTCATCCACCCGCGGCGGTGCGCTTTCGTACGAGAATCGTTCCGACAAAGGTTTGCAACGAAGTGACCTTCCTTTTGGAGTCTGCTTTATAAGCATTGCGGCAAAGAACGTCAAGCAGATTGCGGCCGGAATCTGGCGCGGCGGCGGCGGCGCCCCTTCAAACGCTCGTTTGAAATCGGAAAATCGCGCAAATCTGCATTTGTTAATCACCCTTATATGCCACAGCGCAGCCGCGATTTCGCGCCGAGCGGGTCAGCAAATTGCCCACGCGAACTGTTGGATTAGCCGCCGACTCAATGACGCGTGCGGCGAGAGGATCCCGTGCTGTCGCTTGCATGCCGGAGAGGATGATTATGGTTGCAGGATTCTTACGCCGCACCGCGGCCGTCGCCGCCGTCTTGCTCGCTCTCCTTTCCATGGCCGCGGCGCCCGCCGCAGCGGCGGCGACTGCCGAGCCGCTGTCCACCGGCGCAATCCTCAATTGGATCAACGGCTACCGCCACAGGCCGGATCCTGACCGGCTTCCCGCTCTGGTGCAGGCGCTGAGCGGGCTGCAGGCGTTCAAGGACTCCGAAACCTGCGGCGCCTATGTCGGCTTCATCGCCGGTGTGCTCGGCAGCAATCCGGCGCGCGCCGGAAATCTCGTCGCCAAAATGCTGTCGATGGCGCCGGCGGACCGCTGGGTACTGGTGCGCGCCATCGCCTATTCGGGGCTGCCGCACTGGAAGGACTTGCTCATCTCGGTCGGCGACCGCATGCCCGAGCGCCGCGAGATGATCAACCGCTACCTCGCCGGCAAGTTGCCGACGCTCGATCAGGTCGCCCCGCCGGCCGGTAAGCCCGGCATGTTCGACAAGATCAAAATCGCCTTCAAGATCGGCAGCAACGACAAGAAGCCGGTGGAGCTGGAGCCGAGCCCGGAATTGATCGACGTGCTCTGGGGCTATTATCTCGCCACCGGCAGCTACAAGCCGATCGGGCAGATCATCAAGCTCTTGCCGCTCGCCGACGACAAGGACAACGTCGACAATCTGACCACCGGCAGCGCCGCCAAGTTCACGCTCGCCAGCAACGCGGTGCGCGATCTCAATCTGCTCGAAATGCTCAAATGGTCGGTCAAGCAGCAACCCAAAGAGACCGCCAAGGTGCTCAACGACGTGATCGTGACCGCCGAAGACGTCGATACCGCCGACATGCGCAAGGAATCGCTGGCCGCGATCGAACAGCTCAAGCAAAAGGGTCCGGACTCCAAACGCGAAGTGTCCGGCATGGCACAGATCGGCCAGGGCGCGCTCGCTGTCGGCTGCATCGCGGCGGCCGTCGCCGGCCAAGTTGAGCTCGGCATCCCATGCGTGATCGGCGGCGCCAGCTATTCGGCCGGCATGCAGTACATGTCGAGCCAGTAGCGCGCGGCAGAGCGGCTCTAAGGAAAAAATCACGCACGGCCATGAGCGGGCCATCTGCGAAGTGGCCCGGAACCAAGGCGATGGCGCCGAATTGAAAATTCATCGGCGACCTTTCGACCACTCGAGTCCAGACCGAGAAGGTCATTTATTATCGAGGAGCCGCCAGCTGCCCGCCGAAGATAAGGTAGCGGAAAGCGGATGGCCATCTTTGACCATGCAGAAGCTGGTTACACGGCAGGACCAGCCGGTTCAGTCGGCGCCGTCCACGTCGCCTGCTGCTTCGACCGTAAAATGGAATTGCCGTTTCTGGTTCTTGCCAGCTCACTCAAGCGGCATCTGAAGGGCGGTCGAAAAGTCGTTCTGCACGCCTTCCATTCCGATCCTATCGCGCATGACCTCGCCTATTTTGCCGGATTGAATTCCGCAACATTTGAGCTTCGATTGCGGCCGATCCAGAGCCGGTTTCACGGCGTAGCCACCTGGCCAAGCCATCTGACAGCGGCGACGTTACTCCGGCTCCAGTTGCCCTCGGTTCTCAACGATATCGATCGGGTCGTCTATCTCGACAGCGACCTAGTCGTCCTCAATGACATCACGACGCTCTACGATACGGATCTATCGGGCTTCCCCTTGGCGGCATGTTTGGATTTCTGGCTCACCGGCGCTCCGCCCTTCGCTCCGCCTATAGCGGGCTGGGGTGTTGGGGAGTGGCACAATTTTTTGCGCGAGGTCGTCAGGCTCGCCGACCGCAAGGCCTATTTCAACGCCGGGGTGCTGGTGATGGATCTCAAGAGGTTCCGCAACACCGGCCTCATGCATGCCGCCGAACAGTTTCTTGAACGGACAAACTACAGCACGGTGTATGTGGACCAGGATGCGCTGAACCACGTGATCGACGGTGCGTTTGTCAGGTTGGATTCACGCTGGAACGTCCTGGGCAATCCCCGCGAAATCGAGACCAGCAACGCGGACTGCGACATCACCGCCTCGACCTCTCCAAACCATTCCGCCGCGTGGATCGTCCACTATGCGGGCCCCTGCAAGCCCTGGAGTTTTGAGGGGCGGCGCACCACTTTTTGGCATCGCTGGTTCTGGTTGGAGGTTGCGGAATCCTCGGTGTCGCCGCTGCTGCTGCGAGCCTATCTGGAAACGCGCGATCGGCGCGGATTGACCAAGCCGCAACCCGCGAGTGACCTTTTGTCCAGCGGCTAGCCGCCGGCAGGCGGACGACTTGAACTTTTTGTTGCATGCCGCGTTTTTGCAATGGGTTTTGCCATTGGTTTTGCCATGGGTTTTGCCGACCGTGAGCTACGCTTTGCCGGTGGCGCCAAAGGCGATTTTCCACCCGATGTGCAAATGCTGCTCAACGATCATTATCAGCCGGTGACGGCATGATCCTGGTCACAGGCGGCGCCGGCTTCATCGGCTCGCGGCTTTGCGCGCGGCTGTCATCGCTTGGCCATGAGGTTGTCGCGGTCGACGATTATTTGGAAGGATCGCGCATCAATCATGTCGCCGGCGTGCGTTATATCGAAGGGCATACGCGCCACATCGCGGGCCTGATTGATCGGCGTCCGGGTCTCATCTTTCATTTCGGCGAGTTTTCGCGGGTCGAGGCGAGCTTCGCACAGGCCGAGCGGGTGCGGCACTCCAACGTCATCGGTACCGCCGCAGTGCTCGAGTTTTGGATCGCGCAGCGCTGTAAGCTTGTCTATGCCGGCTCGTCGACTAAGTTTGCGCAGGACGCGAGCGCTTCGCCCTATTCGATCAGCAAGTGCAAAAATGCCGAGCGGGTGCTGGCCTTGGGCGCCGCGTTCGGCCTCCCGCATGCAGTGACCTATTTCTATAACGTCTTTGGGCCCGGGGAGCGCGGCGGCGTGACCGGAACGTTGATCGAGATTTTCCGTCAGAAGCATGAGCAAGGCGAGGCGTTGCCGGTTGTATCGCCTGGCACACAGCGTCGCAACTTCACCCATATCGACGACATCCTCGATGCACTCGTGCTTCTCATGAGGGCTGGTGTTGGCGAATTCCCGATCGGGGCGGCTGAGGAATATTCGGTGCTCGAGGTCGCTTCGATGTTCGGCAATCCGGTACAAATGCTGCCGGAACGGCGAGGCAATCGCAGAGCGTCGAGGCTGGACGCTTCGGCCATCCGGTCGCTTGGCTGGCGGCCGCGCCGGAGCTTGGCGTCCTACATCGCGCAGATCAAACGGCAGGTTGCGGCATGAAGCAGCGCGCACGCTCACGCCATCGATACTTTGTTGGTTGCCAGCCAAAATGAAATTGTCGCTGTACACGTTTGCCGACGAAGCATTCGTTCCGGGCATTGCCGCGCTCATCAATTCGGCGCGGCGGCACGGCTTCTCAGGGACGATCCATGTCGGCAGTCCGGAGCCGCTCTCGATCTCACGGCGACCACCCGGCGGAATTGAATTTCATGCACTTGGCCAAAGCGGCTATTGGCCCGGAAACCGCAAGGCTGAATTGCCGTTGAAATGCCCGAGTGAGCGCTGTGTGCTCCTGGATGCCGATATCATGATCGTCGATCCAACTTTTTTTCAGCGGCTTGAGCAGTGGGTCGAAGTCGCTCCGGTCGTCGCCGTCTCGAATCTCATCTCATCGATCGATTATCGACGGTATAATTGGGCAAAACGATTGGGCCGGCCTGCACGTCCGCAACACTGGCCGAGTCGCTATTACCATGCCGGTCTGCTCGCCTGTAATTTCGAGCGCGACCATTTGCTGCTCGAGCAATGGGACTCGCTCATCCGCTCTACGCTTGTGGCTCCCGGCGCACTGTGGACCGACGTTGA
>DATJTL010000020.1:0-3679 GCA_035503415.1 Xanthobacteraceae bacterium | reverse complement strand
TCAGCGATGGTTCGGCGCGGACCAGTTGATCAGATCGTTGGAGCGCGCCTGCAGATCGGCCAATGGCGGCGCCGCCGGCAACGGTTTGGTGCTCTGGGCAGTGCCGCGCCAGCGCGCAACAACCGTCGCGATCGATTGCTCGTCGATGCCCTTGGCGCAGTCGAGGTCGCCGCCCCAGACCGCCTGACTTCTCGGGATGGCATTGTCCGGCAATTCCTCAAAACGCAACCGCATCACCGTTGGCACCGCGGCACCTACCACCAGCGCTTCGCGCGTTCCGAGCGACGGCAGAAACGACAGCATCCGGCTCGCCGTATCGGACACCGCGGCGCGCACGATTTTCTGGTCGTCTTCGTGCCCGAGCCGCATGGCAAACACGGTCGAGCACTGCGAGATCAGCGTCGGATCGAGCTGATGCGGACGCTGGGTGACCAGACCAAGGAAGACGCCGTGCTTGCGGCCTTCCTTGGCGATGCGCGACAATCCCTCGCGCGCCGGGCGAAAGCCCGTCGCCCGGTCGGCATTGGCGTAATTGTGTGCTTCCTCGCAGACGATGAGAAGCGGGCTTAGGCCGTCGCTCCAGACGCCGAATTCGAACGCCAGCCGGAACAGGACGGAGACGATCACTTCCATCGTCTCGGCGGGAAAGCCGGCGAGTTGAACGATCGCCATCGGCCGTTCGTTATCCTTGAGCCGCAGCAACTGGCACAAAATCTCGACCATCGGGTCGTTCGCCTCGCTGGCGTCGTCGAAGATGAACGCGTAGCGGGGGTTCTTGCGCGCGGAATTGATGCGCATGAGCAACCGCTGGTACTGCACCGCGAGGTCGCCGTTCTCGAGCTTGCCCATGCGGCTCTCGGCCGCCGCGATGACGTCTTCGAAGCGGTAAGGCACCGGCGTATCGACCGTGTAGCGGCCGCCCGCCTCCGCCTGCGGCGCTCGATAGCTCGAGCGCAGCGCACTCTTGGCGCGGGCATATTCGGTTTTCGCCACGGGAACGAGTTCCGCCAAGAGGCTGATCTCGCGCTCGGCGCGCGTGCGCGAACCGAAGACGATTTGCACAAGCTCGTCGAAATTGAACAGCCAGAACGGCAATTTCAAATTGGCCGGGCCAAACACCTGGGCGCGGCCGTCGAAGCAATCGGCATATTCGTTGTGCGCATCGATCAGGAGCATACGCAGGTCGCCATGCGCCTGCATGATCTTGCGCAGGATCAGCGCGAGCCCGGTCGACTTGCCTGCGCCGGTCGAGCCGACGATGGCAAAATGCTTGCGCACCATCTCCTCGACGTCGACGGTTGCCGCGATCGAGGCATCCTGCTGCAGGCGGCCGATTTCGATCGTACTCGGATTGGTCAGGCCGACGATGATCTGCAAGTGCTCGCCGCCGATCCGCACGACAGCGCTGCCGAGTTTGGGATAGACGGCAACACCGGTGCGGAAACGCCGTTCGCCGGATTTTTCCGTGACGATTTCGCCGAGCAGATCGACCCGCCCGATCGCCTTCGCGCCAAGCTCGCCAGCCGCCGACGTCTCAACGGCGATGTCGCAAAGCGTGCCGACGGCGAAGGCGTCGCCGTTTGGCAGACCGACCAGCGATCCGACCGTAAGATCCACGTCCGGCGCAAATTGCGCGGTCGCCTGCGAGCCGCTCACCGAAATCACGCGGCCGAGTGATTCAAATTCCGCCATGGCAGCCTCGTTGCCTGGATTTTGACAACGCGGCGCACTGCCGGACGCGAGGGGATGGATGCGATCTTCGTTATACATGCTTGACCCTCCGCGCGAATTCTTTGCGTAAAAGAATCTAAAATTGAGATAAGGCTGACGCGGGAAACCGCGCACGCAATTGTGCGCATGCCCGCAGCGTTAACAGCCTGCTGCGCCAATCGAGCGAATTTTAGCAAATACGCCTTAGCCGCCGCGCAGCGGCACCGGCTGCTCGTCGAGCATCGCCTGGATCGCGTGCCGCGTCGCCTCGACATCGAGACCGTGCTGTTTCACCAGCTCCTGGCAGTCGGCAAGTATAGCGTCGGCGTCCTGCATCATCTTCAGCCGCTTGAAATTGTCCTCGTAATGCAGGCCCATGCTGGCGCCGACGATCTCGTAGATATTCATGATGCGGAACGGCCAATCGCGCTCATGCGCGCAGAGTTCGCGGTGATCGGAATGATAGATGGCGACCAGCGCATCGATGCCGGCGGCTTGCGCGGCGGAGAGCTCGGCCTCCTGCAACTCGCGCCGATGCGCCGGCAACACTTTCAGCTCGTTGGACTGCAGCGCCGTGCTCGGCTGCCGCAGATCGACGAGCTCGATGCCCGGAACCACGCGCAGGATTTCCTCGGCGGCCGCGACGACGCCGCGGATGCCCGGATGCTTGTGCAGCGCGACCCGCATCGGCACCGGCTCGCGAAGCAGCGGCCGCAACCGGTCGAGATTCCTGTGGATGAACATCGTGAACGGCGTCATCTCGAACGGCTTTGAGCCGCGTGTCCGCTCCACCGACGGCAGCGTCATCTCGGTGTACTGCACATGGCACGACGGGCACCACGACAGCACTTGCCCGCTCTTGCTGGCCGCCATCTTGTCGAGCGCGCTTTCGGCCATGCGGCCGAACGCCGCGAGATCGCCCGCGCGCAATTGCTGCACGCCGCAGCAGTGGGTCGGGCCGCCCATCACCTCGTAGCTGATGCCGAGCTCGTCCATGATGTCGAGCGCAAGCAGCGCGATGTGCGGGGTCTTGAGCACATTGCAGCCGGTATAGAACACGAAGTCCGGCGGCCCATCGGTTACGGCGCGGGATTTGGCGCCCTGCCCGAGCCGCTGCAACAGGGCATCGTCGAGCTGGATCTTGGAGATGGCGTTGACGTCGCGCGCAACGTGGCGGAAGCCATCGACGCCGCGGCGGCGCCGCGCCGACGGGTCGTTTGACTGCCGCGCCATCGCGGCGCGCGCCATGCTGAGCAGAAAGCGCGGATTGACGCCGTAATCACAGGCCTCGATGCAATCGCCAGACCGCACGCAGCCGCTCGCCCATTTGCGCGCCGCCTCGATGCCCACCCCGCCGCGCAGGATGTCGATGACGCCGCCGATCACCGCGGCGGGATTTTGCCGTTCCGCATCCGAGAGACCGGCCGGCTTCGCGGACGGGCACACCTCGACGCATTTGCCGCAGCGGGTGCAGGCATCGAGCATTTCGCCGACTTGCTCGTGCAGCGCGGCTTCGAATGTCTCAGGCATGGCAGCGGGTCCGATCGCATGGCGCCGATGCAGGCAAAATAACGCCGACTCGGCCCCAATTGAAGGGCTTGTTGAAGGGCTTGCCGAGGCGATGTAAGACCGGACAGCCTTCCCTGTGCCCGGCCGTTCGCCGGGCACCTCTGTGAAACGGCGGCAGTCGATCGCCGGATCGGCCCAAGATTGCGAGGATGCAATGGGTGAATTTGCCATCGGTCAACCGGTTCCCCGCTTCGAGGACCCGAGGCTTGTCAAAGGCGGCGGCCGCTACGTCGCCGATATGTCGTTTCCGGGCATGGCATTCGGCTATGTGCTGCGCTCCCCGCATGCGCACGCGCGCATCCGCTCGATCGACACGTCGAAGGCCAAGGCGGCGCCCGGCGTGCTCGCGGTGCTGACCGGCGCCGATTACAAGAAAGCGGGCTTCGGCGATCTTCCCGTT
>DATJTL010000019.1:0-2448 GCA_035503415.1 Xanthobacteraceae bacterium | reverse complement strand
TGCACATCAACAATGAGATCGCCGGGTTCAAATTCGCCACCATCGGTGTTCTTTACGCGGTTTTGATCGCCTTCAGCATTATTGTCGTGTGGCAGAAATACAGCGACGCCGACACCAATGTGGCTGCAGAAGCCGCCGGCGCGGCGATCATCTATCGGCTGTCGCAGGGACTGGACCAGCAATCCGCCACGGCGTTGCGCGAGGCAACGTCCAACTATCTCACTGCCGCCATCAACGGCGACTGGCCCGCCATGGGCGGAGGCTCCACGGGCGAGTACCGGTCCGCCCGATTGGCACTCGATGCCATCTATTCGACTGCACTGTCTTTCCGCCCTACCGCGCCGCACGAGGCCGCGATCGTGCCGGAAATCCTTCGCCAACTGGACGTGATCACGCGGGCCCGGCGGGCGAGACTGACCGCTGCCGACGGCATCGTCCCCGCCGTCATTTGGCCCGTGCTGTTCGGCGGCGCCGTTGTGACGATCGTTTTTACGTTCTTCTTCGGCACGAGGAACGTGTGGGCGCAGACCGCGATGACGGTGCTGCTTTCACTGCTCATATTCGCGGAGCTGCTGATCATCATTGCGGTCGATTATCCATTCTCTGGCCCAATCCAGGTTGAGCCCACGGCGCTCGCCCGCGTGCTTGCGGATTTCGACCCGGCAGCCGCGAGCCGCGCGGCACAGTGAGGCGGGCTTAGCCTCTCGCCATGCGGCACGGCTGCAGCAGGTTGCGTTGCGGGGGATTATCAGCGATCCGCGCGCGTCGCCTCGAACAGGAACCAGGTGCGCCGCTCCGCCTCGTCGATCCAGTTTTCGAGCAGGCTCGCGGTAGCGACGTCGCCGTGCTCCTCGCACAGATCGTGGGTCTCACGCATGCGCGCGACCAAGTCTTTGTTGTCGTCGCGCAGCTCGGCCAGCATGTCCATCGGCGTCACAAAGTCCGCATCGTTGTCCTCGACACGCTGCAGGCGGCTGATTTGCCCGATCGAGCGCAGCGTGGTCGCGCCGATCTTGCGTACCCGTTCGGCGATGTCGTCGGTGGTGGCGAAAATCTGTTCGCCGTGCTGGTCCAGCAGCAGATGGTAATCCCGGAAATGCGGCCCCGACATATGCCAGTGGAAATTCTTGGTCTTCAGATATAGTCCAAACATATCCGCAAGCAGGATGTTGAGCGCGCCGGCAAGGTCTTGAACCGCTTTCGGCTTGAGGTCGGTGGGTGTCGCGAGCGCAGCCATCCGCAGCACTTTAGCTTCCTGGGCGTTCATTTGCATCCTCCTTTAAAAGACATCTGCACCAACATCGAAATTCAGGCGGCTCGTTGGGCTTCCTTGCGTCGGATGAACGCAAGCAGGTCCTGATTGACCTTGTCCTTCTCGGTCGTGCACAGGCCGTGCGGCGCGCCCTTGTAGACCTTCAGCTCCGCGCCCTTGATCAGCTTGGCCTGGAGCTGACCGGCATCGGCAAACGGCACGATCTGGTCGTCATCGCCCTGGATGATGAGGGTGGGCACATCGAACCGCTTGAGATCCTCGGTCTGGTCGGTCTCCGAAAACGCCTTGATGCAGAAATACGCGGCCGGCAGGCCCACCATCATGCCTTGGAGCCAAAAGGAATGGCGCACGCCCTCGGAGACTTTGGCACCCGGCCGGTTGAAGCCGTAGAACGGCATGCTCACGTCCCGCCAGAACTGCGAGCGATCGGCCAGCACGCTGGCCCTCAACTGATCGAAGATGTTCATGGGCAAGCCGCCTGGATTGCTTGCGCTTTTGAGCATTATCGGCGGCACCGCACTGATCAGGACAGCCTTGGCGACGCGCTTGGTGCCGTGACGGGCGATGTAACGCGCGACTTCGCCGCCGCCGGTCGAGTGGCCGACATGGACCGCGTTCGTCAGATTGAGGTGTCCGACGAGTTCCGCCAAATCGTCGGCATAGGTGTCCATGTCGTTGCCCTGCCAGGGCTGATCGGAGCGGCCGTGCCCGCGGCGGTCATGAGCGACGACGCGATATCCGTGCGAGGCCAGGAAAAACATCTGGTCTTCGAAGGCGTCGGCAGAAAGCGGCCAACCATGGCTGAAAACGATCGGCTGTCCCTTACCCCAGTCATTATAATAGAGGCGCGTGCCGTCTTTGGTTGCAAAGATGCTCATGGCCGATCCTTTTTGGTTGCGAAGTCATTTGGCGGCCCCGTTGAAGTCATCTCACGACCTTATTGATTGCGCGGCACGGCCGTATTGACGGCCATCGCGCCGGAGCGGTGGTCGTCCGATCCGGCGTTGGGCGCTCGTTGTACGATCTAAGTGTTCGGGGAACGCCGGTACCGGGTTGGGGTTCCTGTGTCTGCCCGATTTTCAAGCGTTCATTCAATCGCTCAATGAATACGATGAGCGATCTTCAATCGGCGGCCGCGCCTGCTTGGGCGCGGAGTTTTCTTCAAACAGCAAGCG
>DATJTL010000018.1:0-2839 GCA_035503415.1 Xanthobacteraceae bacterium | reverse complement strand
ATGTCGGCATTGCATCACTTGGGCGAGCACGGCGGCTGGCCGCTGACGATGTTTCTTACACCTGCCGGCGAACCGATCTGGGGCGGCACCTATTTTCCGAAAGACTCGCGGTACGGCAAACCGGCTTTCGTCGACGTGTTGCGCGAGATCGCCCGGCTGTTCCGCGAAGAGCCGGGCAAGATCGAACACAATCGCGCGGCGCTGATGGATCGGCTGGCGGCCGCGGCGCGCCCGGTCGGCCGCGTAACGATCGGACCGAGCGAACTCGACAACGCGGCGCGCCAACTCGGCGGACTGATCGATCCGGTCAACGGCGGCACTCGCGGCGCGCCGAAATTTCCGCAGGCTGCTCTGTTCGAGCTTCTCTGGCGCGCTGGTCTGCGCACCGGCGAGGCACGCTATTTCGCTGCCGTCGAAATTACGCTCGACCACATTTGCGAAGGCGGCATCTACGATCATCTCGGCGGCGGATTTTCCCGCTATTCGGTCGACGAGCGCTGGCTCGTGCCGCACTTCGAGAAAATGCTCTACGACAATGCGCAGCTCCTTGAGCTTCTCGCGATTGCCTACAAACGCGGCCACAAGCCGCTCTATCGCCAGCGCGCACACGAGACGGTCGAATGGCTCAAGCGCGAGATGACGATATCCGAAGGCGCCTTCTCGGCGTCGCTCGACGCTGACTCGGAAGGCGAGGAGGGCAAGTTCTACGTCTGGTCATACGACGAAGTGCTGCGCACGCTCGGTAGCGAGGACGGCGAGTTTTTCGCCCGCCACTATGACGTGACGCCGGCCGGAAATTTTGAAGGCCACAACATCCTCAATCGGCTCAAGCCACTGCCGCGCAGCGATGAGGACGAGACGCGGCTCGCACGCTTGCGCGCAAAACTTTTTGCTCTGCGCAGCGGGCGCGTGCGCCCCGGTCTCGACGACAAGGTGCTCGCCGACTGGAACGGACTGATGATCGCGGCGCTCGCCAATGCGGGTTTGCTGTTCGACGAACCCTCATGGATCGCAATGGCGGCGCACGCCTTCGACTTCATCGCGCGCTCGATGAGCCGCGGCGACCGGCTTGGCCATTCCTGGCGGGCCGGGCAATTGAAATTTCCCGGCCTTGCCTCCGACTTCGCTGCCATGATTCGCGCCGCGCTCGCGCTCTACGAAGCGACCGGGAAACAGATCTACCTCGACCAGGCGCTGGCTTGGCAGCGCGCACTCGATCGCGATTATGCCAACGCCGCGATCGGCACGTACTATCTGACCGCTGCGGACGCGGAAGGGCTGGTGGTCCGTCCGGCGGCAACGACAGACGACGCGACGCCGAACCACAATGCGATCGCGGCAGGCAATCTCGTGCGCCTCGCGCTGCTTGCCGGCGACGATGCCTGGCGCGAGAAGGCCGACCGGCTGATTGCCGCGATCGCGCCGGAGGCGGTCGAGAATCTGTACATGCACATGGCGCTGCTCAACGCGATCGACCTGCGGCTGCGTGCCGCCGAAATCGTGGTGGCAGGGCAGGGCGAGCGCGCGCAAGCACTGCTCGCCGCGGCCCGTTCGCTGCCGCCGCTCGACCGTATTGTGTTCGAGGCTGCTTCGGCGGCGGCGTTGCCGCCCTCGCATCCGGCGCGGGCCAAGCTCGCTGCGTCGAGCGAGGCTCAGGCCTTCGTTTGCATCGGCGAAACCTGTTCACTACCGATCACCGATCCAGCCCGCCTCATTGGCGCCATCGAAGCGGTGCGACATACTTGACGTGGCGCTTCATCTGCCGATGATTCCTGTCTATTCAAGCGCCCGCGGGGCCGACCAAGGGAGAACACCATGCGATCCGAAATAATTCTGGCGGCCGCCGTCCTCGTGCTGCCGCTCGCGACCCTCACGCCGGCCAGCGCGCATGCCGACGAATATTGTGGATTTAACCCGAAGCCAGGCGCCATCGTCGAATGCGGTTACACAACCCTCGAAGGCTGCCAGAACGACATCGGCAAGGGCGCGATGTGCTTCGTCAATCCGTACGTGGCGCTCAATACCAGGCGGGCGACGCCGATTGCCCGTCAACCTGAAGCAGCCAGCTAGCGCTTCGGTCTTGTCGGCAGGGGCCGACTTGGTTCTCGAAATTTCGAAATAGATTAGACTCGATTTCGTAGAGTGCCGGCGATTGACTCGCCGGCGCCGAGGTCACGTATTCATCGAGTCGAAGAACTCGCCGTTGTTCTTGGTGTTGCGCAGCTTGTCGAGCAGGAAGTCGATAGCGTCCATCGTGCCCATCGGATTGAGGATGCGGCGCAGTACGTACATCTTCTTGAGCTGATCCGGCGGCACCAGCAGTTCTTCCTTGCGGGTTCCGGAGCGCGTGATGTCCATCGCCGGGAAGGTGCGCTTGTCGGCCACCTTGCGGTCGAGAATCAGTTCCGAATTGCCGGTGCCCTTGAACTCTTCAAAAATCACTTCGTCCATGCGGCTGCCGGTATCGATGAGCGCGGTGGCGATGATAGTGAGCGAGCCGCCCTCCTCGATGTTGCGCGCAGCGCCGAAGAAACGCTTGGGCCGTTGCAGCGCGTTGGCGTCGACACCGCCGGTGAGCACCTTGCCCGAGGAGGGAACGACCGTGTTGTAGGCGCGGCCGAGACGGGTAATCGAATCGAGCAGGATGACCACGTCACGGCCGTGCTCGACCAGGCGCTTGGCCTTCTCGATCACCATCTCGGCAACCTGGACGTGGCGTACCGCCGGCTCATCGAAGGTCGAGGAGATCACCTCGCCCTTCACCGAGCGCTGCATGTCGGTGACTTCCTCCGGCCGCTCATCGATCAACAACACGATCAGATAGCACTCCGGATGATTG
>DATJTL010000017.1:0-14225 GCA_035503415.1 Xanthobacteraceae bacterium | reverse complement strand
CCGCCATGCCGGCCCAAGCGCGGACCGGCCCCATGATGTCGGATTGCAACTGATAAGCGAGATACAGCATGCCCATTGCCCAAGGGCCGCCGTGGGCCGTCCAACGACGACCCGACCTCGACCCCCCGGCAACGAAAATCTAGTGCATTTCTTGTTGCGCTGCGACAAGAATATGAACAATCTGCCTATCGGCGCTGCAGCGCGGGAATCCGTCGTCTTAATCGCACGCCAGCACTGCCTTGCCGGGCATAACACCGTTCGAAAGCTTGCTTTCTCGCAAGCTTCAGCACGCGAGCGCGGGACATGTCCAAGGCCACTCTGACCATTGCCTCCAAGAATTACGGCTCCTGGTCGCTGCGAGGCTGGTTGCTATGCAAAATGGCCGGACTCGATTTCGTCGAGGAGCATGTCAACGCCGACGACCCCTCGATCCGTGCCGAACTCCTGCTGCTGTCGCCCTCGTTCCTGGTGCCCTGCCTCCAGCATGACGGGCTGAAGGTGTGGGACACACTGGCGATCGCCGAATACCTGCATGAGATCAAGCCGGAGGCCGGGCTCTTGCCGGCCGACCAGAAGCTGCGCGCCCATTGCCGCGCCATCTGCGGCGAGATGCATTCGGGCTTTGCCAATCTGCGCTCGGCGCTGCCGATGAATCTGAAGGCGCATTTTCCCGGCTTCAAATCCTGGGCCGGCGCGCGCGGCGACATCGAGCGCATCACCGCCATCTGGCGCGAGTGCCTCGACGCCTACAAGGGTCCGTTTCTGTTCGGCAAGAAGCCATGCGCCGCCGACGCCATGTACGCGCCCGTCTGCACGCGATTTCTCACCTACGACGTGGCGCTCGATCCGGCCTCGTCGGGCTATTGCAGCACGATCATGGCGCTGCCCGACATGAAGGAATGGATCGCGGCGGCGAAAGTCGAGCCCGACGAGCTCGAAGAGCTGGACGTGGAGTTTTAGCTGGCGCGCCGCAATGGCGGGCAGCCAGTGCACGCGGTGGCCTCCTTTCTGCCAGAGTCTAGGCTAGATTCTTGGCCCGCCATGGGACCGAGAGGTTGGAGCGGCGAGCGCGGATGATCCGTCGCTACATTGCTTTCTTTATTGCCTTGGGGGGCATCGCTGCGCCGACCTGCCAAGCCTCCGCGCACCCGCACGTCTGGGTGACAATCCGAAGCGAGCTAATTTACGCGCCCGACGGCTCGGTAACGAGCGTTCGTCACGCCTGGACCTTCGACGACATGTTTTCCTCCTTCGCCACGACCGGTTTGCAAAAGACCAACGGCACATTCACGCGGGAAGAGTTGCAGCCGGTGGCAAAGGCGAATGTCGATACGCTAAAGGACTACGCGTATTTCACCTACGTCAAGGCGAATAGGCGCGAGCAAAAGAACGCATTCGAGGCACCGACCGATTATTGGCTTGAATACGATCCGAAAAATACTGTTTTGACGCTTCACTTGACGCTTCCATTCAAGAGACCGATTAAGGCCAAGTCGCTCGAAGTCGACGTCTACGATCCGGAATTCTTTATCGATTTTGGCTTCGCCAAAAGCAAACCTGTGACGCTCGTTGGCGCACCGCCGCAGTGCAAGCTCGCGACCAACAAGCCGCCGGACAGCAATTTTCCCTCCCTGTTTTTCAAACTCGATCCGTCCATGTCCATGATGATGACATCCGAGGCCAATGTTGGAATGGGCGCCAGCTTCGCCAACAGGATTTCGGTAGACTGCCCGTGACGGATGCGGAGCGTGCCCGATCAATGTGGCGCGCCGTGAGAGCAACGCGTCGGCATCGCACCGTTAGTCTCTGTCTTGCCGCGATTTTTATCGGCATCGTTGTTGGCCTCGTCTGGATCAATCGGCATCATCTGCCGGCGCAGGCGCTCAAGCCAGGGGACGCATTTAAGGAATGTGCCTCCGAGTGCCCCGAAATGATCGTCGTGCCGGCGGGCACCTTCTTGATGGGCTCGCCCGCAGATGAGCCAGGCCATCAAACGTCCGAGTGGCCGCTCCACCAGGTCACGATCGCCCGGGCTTTTGCTGTATCCAAATACGAGCTGTCATTCGCCGACTGGGACGCTTGCGCGGCTGACGGAGGCTGCGATGCGCATATCAAAGACAGCGGCTTTGGCCGCGGCGCGCAGCCGGTGATCAACGTCACCTGGGACGATGCCCGGCGCTACGCGGCTTGGCTGGCAAAGGTAACCGGCAAGCCGTACCGGTTGCTGAGTGAAGCCGAATACGAATATGCGGCGCGCGCCGGCACGCAATCAGCGTATCCGTGGGGTAACGTCCTCGGCAAGAATAACGCCAACTGCAACGGCTGCGGCAGCCGCTGGGACGACATGCAAACCGCACCCGTGGGCTCGTTTCCTCCCAACCGTTTCGGCCTCTATGACATGGTCGGCAATGTCTATGAGTGGGTAGAGGATTGCCTGCACGCCGACTACCGCGGTGCGCCGGCGGACGGCTCGGCCTGGATTGCCGGCGGCGCTTGCAGTGGCCACATCATCCGCGGCGGGTCTTGGGCTGACGATCCGGCCGATCTGCGCTCGGCAAGCCGGCCTTGGAGCCCGGCCACGGTCCGCCACAACTTCATCGGCTTTCGCGTGGCCCGATCGCTTGATGTGCGCTAGGGTCTCTCGGCGATGCCGCAACAACACTCGCCAGCAAGTGCTGGACATCTTAACCTCTTCAGAAGACCCGCGCGCCGGCTCGGCCAAACGCTCAGTCGGTGCCGTCTGAAATTATCCGCCCTCGCGGGCTTGATCATTCTTGTCGCTCCCGAATGCGCCAACGCCCACATCATTGAGGGCACGCAGGGCGGATTCGGCAGCGGATTTCTTCATCCGTTGAGCGGGCCAGATCACTTTCTGGCGATGTTCGCCGTTGGCCTGTGGAGCGCACAAATGGGCGGCCGCTCGGTCTGGACGTTACCTGTGACCTTTCCAATGATCATGGTGGTCGGGGGTGTACTGGGCATGACCGGACTACCCTTGCCCGGTACGGAGATTGGCATCGCCCTCTCGATTCTTGCGCTTGGCGGCGCGATTATGTTCGCGTGGCGTCCGGCCGAATGGATAGCACTTATTCTGATCGCGTATTTTGCTCTCTGCCACGGCTATGCTCACGGCGCGGAGTTGCCGCTTTCAACTGACCCGGCTGATTACGCAATCGGGTTCGTACTGGCCACCGGCATGATTCATCTTCTTGGCATCGGCGTGGGCACTGCGCTCAACAAACCCATGAAAGGCCGGCTGTCGCGCGCGCTGGGCGCCGTCATCGGCATTGGCGGGATTTATTTCCTTGTCCCCGCTCTCCTCGCTGCATAACGCCAGCAATTCTGTTCGCTGGGCCGGCCCGGCCATGGCCGCAATAGGACTGTTGCTAACAGTTCTGATCGCCGTGACCGGGCAACAAAGCCTTTTCAGCCAGTGGTTTTGGTCACAAGCGCTCGGACCTGAGCGCACCCTTCCTCTCCTAGGACTGGGATTTGCTCTCGGCCTTGTTCGTCTGCGAATTTTCTTCGCTTCGCTCGTGCTGTTGATTATCGGAATCGTGGCCGGGTTTGCAGCCTATGATCCCGTCATGTATCTGCTCTACATTGCGTGGGAGGCGCCCAGTCACTTCTCTCTAACCGGTCCAGTTTCGTGTCTCTTCGCTGGATTGCCTCTTCTGTGTTCCGAGCGCCTCCGTGCCTGGCTGCTGCCGGTGGCTGCCGTCGTTGTAGGCGCGATGCTCGCAATCGCCATCTTTCTGAACGACCCCTCTGACGGAGATCCTCTCTTCACATGGGCACCTCTCGTGGGAGCGCTCTGGATCATCATTGCCGTATCGCTGACGGTGCGCGCGTTTAGACGAAACTGGCTGGTCGTTTTTGGACGCATCCTGGGCAGCTGGACGGTGGCGATTGGAGTTCTTTATGGCGCGACGTCTGCAGTGCTGGTTCTTAAACCGATACCTTCTTCGAACGCTAATTCTCAAGAGCCCGCACGAGGGGCCGAATTCACTCCGCCTGGTGAGAGTGGGAGTGCGGTCGATGGCAAAACCGGCGGAAACCCACACGTGCGCACTCTCTGGCAGAGGCGCACTCCCGGCCAAGTCGAGGCCCCACAACACTAACGCCTTGGGACGGCAAGGCGAGGCCTGATGACGGCCTCCGAGGCCAATGCCGGAATGAGCGCAAGCTTCACCAACGGAATTTCGGTAGACTATCCCTGAGCCGTGCGCCCCTGACGCAAGGGCCTGCAATGGCGTCGACTTGCCGTCGCTCGTTCGGTAGGCTGACCGGATCTTGGCGATCGATTCCTCGCGGCAATGCCGCAAGCGGCGCAAGACGCTTCGACAGGAGAATTGATCCGGTGCGGTTGAGTTCCGTCCTTTTGAACGCCGTCAATATCTTGACCCTCTTCATCGTCGCCATCGCGTTGTCGGCGTCGGCCCGAACTGCTGCCGCGAATCCATCATCGGACATTCCCGTTTGGCTGCGGGCGCATGTCGGCGAAGGCGAAGGCCAGATCGCGCCAGTGGTCTTGCAACGAGCGCGCGCGCTTTACATGCAAAAAGTGAGTGAGGGCGCGGTCAAGAACCCCTGCTATTTCGCGATGGACGCCACGCGTCCCAACGATCTGGGCAATGGCAAGCTGGGAGCGCGCTTTTACGTCATCTGCGAATCCGATCGGACGTTTCGTGCGATTTCGTCGGGTCACGGCAGCGGCCGCAATTTGAAAGGCATCGCGGATTTCTCAAATGGACGAGAGTGCGCGAGGAACTTCGGCAATGCGCTCGACTCGATGCTGACGGCCGGCGGGGCCTATGTGACGAGCGAGATCAAAACGTCTTTCAAAGGCTATTACCGCGTCTCGGCGACACAACAGGCCGCTTTTTCACGCTCGTTCATTCAGTTCGACGGCGAAGGCGACACCGCCAACGCGAGGCAACGCGCGATCGGCGGACATGCGGCCGAAGTGTTGAAAAATGTCTGTCTACGAAAGAATCCGGGCAGCCCTTACGCAAACCCTGACGGCTACGTTCCGTTCGGGACGCTGGTGGATTACGCCGGCGGCCGCAGCGACGGCTGCACCAGTTGGTCGCCGTCGGACGCCCAGCAAATCCTCGCGATGGTGAAGGACAATCCGACGACGCTGTACATCTATCCTGAGAGAGCCGACGTCGAAGCCGTCGCGCGCGCGGTGGCAGCCGGCCAGCGGCCCTCGCGCCAGGGACTATACTGGAATGCTTCGTGCTTGAAACAAATCGGCTCGCCGAAATTCTGGCCCAAGGAAACCCTCGAGCCGATCCTCGCTCAATACAAAAGGGATCATCCGCCAGGGCCGCCGCGGCCACCGCCGGTTTGCAAGACGCCGTGAAATTAATCCCACTGCATGCGGCCTGAATAAGCCCAATCGACGACGCGGCCGTCGCGGCTGCCGAGCCGGGCGATATCGGCCATCTCCTGTTCGCTCAGAGTGACATCGAAGATCGCGGCGTTCTCGGATAAGCGCTCGAGCTTGCTGGTGCGCGGGATGACGACGATGTTCTGCTGCACGAGATAGCGCAGGCAGATTTGCGCCGCGGTTTTGTTGTGCGCCGCGCCGATGCGCGTGAGTACCGGGTTGCGGCGGAATTCGCCGCGCGCGAGCGGGCTATAGGCGACGACCGCCAGGCCGTGCCGGCGGCAGGCGGCGATCAGCCTATTCTGGTCGAGGAACGGATGGCATTCGACCTGATCGCACACCAGCGGCTCGCTGGTGAGCGCCCGCGCCTGCTCGATCAGCGCCACGGTGAAATTGGAGACGCCGATGTGGCGGGCAAGCCCATCGCGCTTGACCTTGCAGAGCGCGCCGATGGTTTGCGCGAGCGGCACCTGCGGATTGGGCCAATGCAGCAGCAACAGATCGACTTCGCTCAGGCGCAGCCGCACCAAACATTCGCGGGCGGCGCGCTCGAGTTCACGCGGCGCGAAATGCGACGGCCAGATTTTGGTGGTGACGAACACGTCCTCGCGTTTGACCTTCGAAGCGCGCAAGCCTTCGCCGACGTCGTGCTCGTTGTCGTACATCTCCGCGGTGTCGATGTGCCGGTAACCGAGCCGCAGCGCCTGCTCGACCGTGCGCGCGCAGGCCCGCCCGCGCAGCTCCCAGGTGCCGAGACCGAGCAGCGGGATGCTCGCGCCGTTGGCCTCGACGCTCGGTACCGGTCCGATCGTGCTCATTGCCGGCTCAGTCGTCCCATTTCGGCGCCTGCGGCGGGGACACGATGCGCGCGCCGGGCCGTTTCAGTTTATCGATCTCCGCCATCTCGGCGGCGCTCAGAGTGAATTCGAGGCTGCCGAGATTTTCGGGAAGCCGCTCGCGCTTGGAGGTGCGCGGGATCGGGATGATATCCTGCTGTTCGAGGTAGCGCAGCGCCACCTGCGCCGGCGTCTTGCCGTGGGCGCGGCCGATACGGGTCAAAACCTCGTCGGCCGGCACCTTGCCGCGGGCGAGCGGGCAATAGGCGACGACCGCCATGCCGTGCTTGCGCGCCGCGGCGATCACCTTTGTCTGATCGAGATAGGGATGCACTTCGATCTGCAGGCAGGCGAGCGGCTCGCTGGCAAGCTTGTTGGCCTCCTCGATCATGGCGACGTTGAAATTGGCCACGCCGATATGCTTGGCGAGCCCGGCGCGTTTGACCTTGCACAAGGCGCCGATCGATTCGGCGAGCGGGATCTGCGCGTTCGGCCAGTGAATGAGCAGAAGATCGACCCACGGCAGTTCGAGCCTGGCGAGACTTTCGTCGACCGATCTCTCGAAATCGCCGGCCGCAAGCCGATTGAACCAAACCTTGGTGGTGAGAAAAACGTCCTCGCGCCTGATGCCGGAGCGGCGCAGGCCCGCCCCCACCTCGCGTTCATTACCGTAATTCTGCGCAGTGTCGAGATGGCGGTAGCCCAGATGCAGCGCAACCTCCACCATATCGATGCACGCATCCTCCTTCAGCGTCATGGTGCCGAAGCCGACGATCGGAATACGCGCGCCGTGACTTTGGATGACCTGCATGCGTTGCTCCTTGCCTCTACGCGTCTCGCTCACACGTCTACAGATTACGCAGCTGTCCCTTGCGTCAATCAAACAACGCCGTCGATCGCGATGACGACCGTTTTTTCCGAAAAGCGCGACCAGGATAAAACCGCATAAGCGCGGGAAGAACGCGGAGGCGTTCCTTACCGCCCCTTGCCGCCGAGCACCGCGAAGGCGGCCTCGGGCGCCTCTTCGATGACCTTGAGCAGCGCACGCGCCGGGCCGCGCGGCGAGCGCTTGCCCTGCTCCCAGTTGCGCACGGTTTCGACCGGCACGCCGATGCGCGCGGCAAACGCCGATTGCGTGAGCCCGGTGCGGCCGCGCACGTTGCGAGCGTAGCTTGCGTCTTCGCCGCGCGCCTCGGCCGAGCGCGCTGCATTGCGCGCCGCCGCCACGATCGCGCGCGGGTCGGGCGAAATCTCGCGCTCATTACCGTCCGGCAGCACCTCGACCAGGCGTCCGTCCGCCTTCAACCGCACCCGCAGCATGCGCGCCGCTCCCGCATCAGGACCTGTGGATATCATAGCTGATTCGCCGTGGATTCAATGAGTTACTTGCAATCTGTCGAATTTCCCTCGTCAGCCGAATCAATCGATGGCTTAGTCGGCCAATGCACGCCCCTCCCCCTTCAGGGGAGGCTGAGTTAAGGTCCTTGCTTGCTTCGGCGAGGAGTCGAGGAGCATCTATGCAGAACCTGCAGATCGACGGTCAGCGGCTGTGGGACACGCTGATGGGGACGGCGCGCATCGGCGCGACCGAAAAGGGCGGCATCTGCCGGCTCACGCTCACCGATCTCGACCGGCAAGTGCGCGACTGGTTCAAGACGCAGTGTGCGGCGCTCGGGCTGACAGTCACCGTCGACGAGATCGGCAACATGTTCGCCCGCCGGCCCGGCAGAAACTCCGCCCTACCCCCGATCGCCATGGGCTCGCATCTCGACACCCAGCCGACCGGCGGCAAGTTCGACGGCACGCTCGGCGTACTCGGCGCGCTCGAAGCCATGCGCACGCTGTGCGCGGCCGGCTACGAAACCAACGCGCCCATCGAGATCGTCAACTGGACCAACGAGGAAGGCGCCCGCTTCGCCCCGCCGATGCTTGCCTCCGGCGTTTTCGCCGGCGTCTTTACCCGCGACTACGCCTACGCCCGCGCCGACCGCGACGGCAAGACCTTCGGCGAGGAACTCAACCGCATCGGCTATAACGGCAGCGAACAAGCCGGCGCGCATAAGCTCGCCGCGATGTTCGAACTGCACATCGAGCAAGGCCCGATCCTGGAAGCCGAAGGCCGCACCATCGGCGTCGTGCAGGGCGTGCAGGGCATGCGCTGGTATGAGGTCACGGTGACCGGCCAGGCCGCCCATACCGGGGCGACGCCGATGCGGCTGCGCCGCGATGCGCTCATCGGCGCCGCACGCATGATCGAGCGCATCGACGCGATCGCGCGCGCGCACGCCCCCGACGCTGTCGGCGCCGTCGGCCGCATCGAGAATCGGCCCAACAGCCCGAACGTCGTTCCCGGCGAAGTGTTCTTCACCGTCGATTTCCGCCACCCCGACGACAGCGTGCTCGACGTGATGGAGCAAGAATTCCGCGCTGGGCTCGACGAGATTCTGCGCCCGCTCGATCTGTCCTACAGCGAGATCCGCATCTGGAATTCGCCGCCGGTCAAATTCGCCGCCGAACTCATCGACTGCGTGCGCATCGGCGCGCACAAGGCGGGCCTGTCTTCGCGCGACATGATCTCGGGCGCCGGTCACGACGCCGCGTACGTCGCCCGCGTCGCGCCGACCACGATGATCTTCGTTCCTTGCGCCGGCGGCATCTCGCACAACGAGACGGAATCAACCAGCTTCGACGAATGCGCCGCCGGCGCCCAGGTGCTGCTCAACGCCGTGCTCGAATACGACAAGCGGCTCGGCTGAGTGCGGGCCTTCATCCCGCACCATCAGGATCGACCGCGCGCAGTTTAGAACTGGACTAGATACAAAACATAATCGTTGACCGTGTTTCTAGCACGACGCTAGCTAAGTGCAGCGCGTGCGGAGTCGATAACGCTGCCGGCGTCTCTAACCGGACCTGATGTGATCTTGCCGGGATGCATATTGGTTTCGCTGCTCATACCGGTGATCGACCGGAGATGGTGACGCGGGTTGGCGTGGTTGGAATTGGCAATTGGCTAGGGGGCGGTGTGGTGCGAAGAGCTTGGCTGACAGCAGTGTGCGTCATGATGTTTGCGGCAACAGCGCGGATGGACGCCGCCGGCGCGGCGGACCTATTGGTGAAAGCCCCGCCAGCATCTCAAGCCTACGACTGGACCGGCTTCTATCTCGGCGGGAATCTTGGTTACGCCTGGGGCAACTCGAATTGGTCGACGCCCGGTGCCGCGGGTTCGATCAGTCTGGGGCAGCCGATCGACACGTTCGACGAGGCCGGAAGTTTTTTTGCCGGTATCCAGACCGGCTACGACTACATGCTGCCGAACCGGTGGGTTGTCGGCGCCGAAGCCGACTTGGCGGCTCCCAGCTTTCAAAATCTCAACGGCATCTCCATCGGCGGCATGACGACGTTCAACTCGCCGTTCGGCTCGGAGACTTACGGCGAAACGGTGCTCACATCCGGCACCATGCGCGCCCGCATCGGTTATGCGCCCGGAAACTGGCTCATCTACGCCACCGCCGGCTTCGCGTGGAGCTATGACCAGTTGACGCTGACCAATAACGTGACCGGCGCAACCGACATGCCGTTCTTGTGGCGGCTAGGCTGGGCAGCCGGCGCCGGTCTCGAGGTTCCGGTGGCGCCGCATTGGACCGCGCGGCTCGAATATCTTTACACCGACTACGGCAATAGCAGCGTGCTGTTCGCCAACAACGGCCAACGGTTCACGTCCGACTTCGCGCTGAGTGAGCTGCGCGCCGGCGTCGACTATCAGTTCGGCAACAATCCGACGGACCCGAGCACGTGGGTGGAGACGCCGGACGAGGACCGCGTGAATTTCCACGGCCAGGCGACGTTGACCTGGCAGGGCTATCCGTCGATTCGCGCGCCCTATACCGGTCCTAATAGTCTCATCGGCAGCGGCATGGGCCGCGAGACCTTCGACGCAACGCTCTTTGCCGGCGTGCGGCTGTGGCAGGGCGCCGAGTTCTGGGTCGATCCCGAGATCGATCAGGGCTTCGGGATCGGCAATACCCACGGCGTGGCCGGATTTCCGAGCGGCGAATCCTACAAGCTCGGCTGGTCTTATCCTTACGGGCGCGTGCAACGCTACTTCGTGCGGCAAACGATTAATCTGGGGGGCGACAGCCAGAAGATCGACGCCGACATCAATCAGTTCGCGCAGTCGGACACCGCCAACCGCCTGGTGCTCACGCTCGGCAAGTTCTCCATCGTCGACATCTTCGACACCAACAAATACGCCAACAACCCCAAGTCAGACTTCCTCAACTGGGCTGCCATCAATGCCGGCACGTTCGATTATGCGGGCGACGCCTGGGGTTACAGCTACGGCGCAGCCGCCGAATGGTATCAGGGCGACTGGACGGTGCGTGGCGGAGTCTTCGACATGTCGGCTGTGCCTGCCGAAGCGGCCAATGCCGGCCCCGCCTATGGCCTCGACCCGACCTTCGATCAGTTCCAGATGGTCGGTGAACTCGAACGGCGCTACCAGTTGTTTGGACAACCCGGCACCATCAAGGTCACCGGCTATCTCACCCGCGGCCGCATGGCGACGTTCGAGGACGCCATAGCCTATTCGCAAGCGACCGGATTGGACATCAACGACGCCACAACGGCGGTGCGCGTCTATCAGAGCAAGCCCGGCGTGAGTCTCAACTGGGCGCAGCAAGTGACCGACGACGTCGGCGTGTTCGCCCGCGCCGGCTGGTCCGACGGCGAGGTCGAGCCCTGGGATTTCACCGACATCGACCGCACGGTGGAAGCGGGCGCCTCGATCACCGGCAAGAAATGGGGCCGGCCGGACGACACGGTCGGCATCGTCGGCATCGTCAACGGCATCGACAACTCTCACCAAGCATGGCTCAACGCCGGCGGCCTGGGCGTCCTGATCGGCGACGGTCAACTGCCGCACCCCGGTGCCGAAGAAATCATGGAGACCTATTACTCTTACGCCCTGTCAGCCTCCACGCGGGTTTCCGTCGACTATCAGTTCATCAACAACCCCGCCTACAACACCCAGCGCGGGCCGGTGAACGTCTTCGCCGGGCGTTTCCACTGGCAATTTTGAGATATCGAGGATCCGAAGGCATGACTGTATTTAGTTTTTCGCAACGGCCGAAACGCAACTTTTATTTGATGGTAAAACTTATGCCCTTGGCATCAAAGTTCCTTGGGCTTTCATGTGCAATTCTTACGGCTGCTTTATGGGTCGTCACGCTTATGACGGGCCCCGCGTTGGATTCCATAGGTGCCGCCGTCGGCCTGACCGCGATTGTTGTCGTGACATTCTGGCTGTCTTTGTCGCCCTAGCCGATCAGCAAGAGAAAGCGAGCGGGGCGCGCGCGTGCGAAGCAAGGAATAGTGATGAGCAGTTCACGTACCGCAACGGCGCTTGACAGTCTGAAAATACATTTTACCGAAATGCGCGCCGTCTTTGGGCCCGCGTGGCTCGTGATGATGGCGGACGTCGACGCCGCGAGCGTCATAACCGCGATGCAGAGCGGGGCGTCCTACAAATACGGGCTCGTCCTCATCCTGATCGCGCTCGTCATCCCGTTATACTTCATCATGGAGGTCGCGGGCCGTCTCGGCGCGGCGACCAAGAAGGGCCTCGGCGAACTTGTGAGAGAGAATTTCTCCACAAGAACCGCAGTGATATTGAGCCTGCCGATGGCGATCACTGATTTTCTCAGTTACGTGGCCGAATATGCCGCGATGGCGGTGGGATTGGAAATAATAGGAATCCCGCCGATCATCTCCTTGCCGATCATCTATGCGATCCACATCCTGGTCGTCTTCAAACAGGAGTACGAAAAGGCGGAAAAATATCTTCTTGCAGTGTCCTTTGTGATGCTGCTTGCGTACATCGTCTTCATGGGCAGAGGCATGTCGGCGCCCTACTCGTCTTTGATACCATCAAAGATCGACAAGGATTTCCTTTTCCTCGTCGCCGCCAACGTCGGCGCGGTCGTCATGCCATTCATGCTGTTCTACCAGACGACCGCGACGGCGAAGAAAGGCTTTCACTCCGTCAAAGCGACGAGAACCGAAACCCTTGTCGGCGCGATTTTCAGCGAGATCATGATGGTGGCCATCGTATTTGCCAGCGTCGGGCTGAGCCAAAGCCTTTCGATAAACGACAACAGCAGTCTGAGCACCGCGATCCACGACATCGGCGGGACCCATGCGGCATACGTGTTCGCGATAGGACTGGTTGCAGCGGGGTTCCTCGGTCTGGTTGTCATCTCGCTTGCCGGCTCGTGGGGCGTCGTCGAGGCGTTGAACCTCCGCGGCAATACCTGGTTCAAGATCTATATCGCGGAGTCGCTGCCTGCGGTGATCCTGGTCTTCTTTTTCAATGATCTGATCGGCTTGGTGCTGACGCTGATGGTGGCGCTGATTTTCGTCCTCATCGGTCCCGTCGTCGCCATGGGACTTTTGGCCCAGAACAAGACGCTCATGGGCAAACACGCGCTCGGCACGTTCGACAAGATCGCGTTCTGGGGGAGCGTCGGAGCCGTCGTAGCCTGCGGGCTGCTAGCGTTTGTATAAGGTCGGGCGCGCCCCTGTTTCCGATGTTCCTTATCGGCATCGCGATCGGCCTTTGGCCAATGATCGGGCCGTATTGGATGTTTCGCACCAAAGCCAGCGAAACTTTCGGAAATCATTCGTGCTGTGGGGTGGGTAGCGATTATCGCACCGCGCCAATACCCTCGCCGCTGCCAGCGTTCACACGCGGTCCGGGGCCGCCCCTAATAACGTCGGGTCGGGCGAACCCGCCGTAATAATTGTAGAGGCCGCGGAAGTGATGGCCGTGATGATGGTAGCCGTAATACCCCCGCGCCAGAGTGGCGGTCGATGTGCCCATGGTTACCGCAACGGACGCGACCAAGACGATTGCCGACCAGACAACAAGTTCCTTCGGCGTCATGGTTCAAACTCCCTCTATTGACCACTCCAGGGAAAACGATCGCCGCCCCTTTCGTTCACTCACAAACTTTTGTGTCCGCAAGTCGCAACAACTCGCCAGATCCGCTCGATTTGAGTTGTCGTCGCTCATCGTTCAGCGGCCGCACTGGTTGTATGGATTTGAACTATTCCTTTTCAAATACGAGACGAGGCTTGACGGCCCGCGAACGCACCCCAACTAACCGCGAATGCGGAAGGGCCGCGTGACAACAAACTCGACCACCACAATGTGTGGGAGGCTCCGCAGCAGCGCCGGATTGCACCGGTTCCAGACACCTGACGTTCTGCGGGCCAAACCGCAAAACAGAAAGGAACATGCCATGAAGCTCAATGCTGCACAGGCTGAGAGAATGAGAAGTCAACTCAATGCCGAGCCCCTCCCCGACGGTCATCCGCTGATCGCCAAGCTCAATGAACTTTTCGGCGATCACACATATTTTCTCAGCACGCATGGGCTGACCGTCGTGGAACCCGCGCCCGGCGAGGAGCAGCAGACCTCGAAGCCGAATGACAGCAAGAAGGTTGTGGTCGTGAATCTCGCCAATTGGACCGAATCGAATCCTCCGAAGCTCGAGGCTCACGAACCGGAACTTACCGACAGCACGGTCCTGCTCACGACGGACGGCGCTTGACCGAGCGCATACCTGGATTCAGAACGCGTCGAAGGTGGCGATAGGTTTTCGCTGCCACAATCCAAAAATGTGCGCGCTCTCCGTGCCTTAGCGGCATGAAAGATCGAATCAAGCCGTCTGTCACAATTTTAGCGTCCGCGCCGCAAGGACATCACAGAAGAGAACCCTTGTTAGATCATAGGGTTCTTGTAGTCCCAGCGGAATCGCTTGTCCCCGCCACTGTGACGGGCTAAAAGAGCGCACCTCGCTCACGTAAGAGGACGCCAGCCGGTGACTCCGACTGGCGGAGCGGGGTGCGGCGCCTGCGGGCGGCGGTTTCGTCACCGCCGCACTCGGGCGGCTCCGGGCATCATGCGCTCCGGTACTACGGCCGGTGTGTGAGGT
>DATJTL010000016.1:0-17116 GCA_035503415.1 Xanthobacteraceae bacterium | reverse complement strand
GAGGAGCGGCGCTGCGGCATCCATTTGCAGCGCCAGCATCTGACCCTTGACCGGCCGCACTGGCGGTCGCCGGTCGGGCGGCAATCCCTCGATACGGCGCGACCAGGCGCCGGCCGCCAGCACGACGATGTCGGCTGTGATTGTAGTGCCGTCGTCGAGCCGCACGCCCTTGGCGCAGCCTGCTTGCACCACGATTTCCTTCACCGGCCGATGCTCGTGAATCTTTACGCCGGCGGCCTCGGCAGCGATGCGCAACGCGCGCGCCAGCTTGCGATTGTCGACCTGGTGATCCTGCGGCGAAAACAGCGCGCCGGCGATCTTTCCGGCCAGATGCGGTTCGCGTACCCGCGTCGCGGCGGCCGAAAGCCATTCCAGCGGCAGGTCGAGCTTTTTCTGGAATTCCAACCGGTGGCCGATCTCGGCCTGGTCGTCGGCGGTGAGCGCGAGAACGAGCGTGCCCTCGCGGCGCAGTTCGACGTCGATCCCACTGGCGCGCAGGAGTTCCTCGGCGAAGGCAGGCCAGCGGGCCTGGCTGTCGCGGCCGAGCGCAACCAAATCCTCCTCGCCCGGTTCGGCCTCGCAGCAGGCTGCGAGCATGCCCGCTGCAGCATGGCTCGCGCCGGATCCGGCGGCAGCGCGGTCAAATATCTCGACGCTGGCGCGGGCAGCGAGCCGCCAGCCAATACCGAGCCCGACGACGCCGGCCCCAATAATGGCCACGCGCGGCCGATTGGCGATAGATGCAGGATGGTCCGTCAGACGCGGCTCCCTTCGCTGGAATGACCCAGACAGGTTCGACGGGTTTGATCTCAGCCGCGCCTTCGTCTTGGCGCGGCACCCCTGGCCGATGCCGCTATGATGGGCATTTCAGGCGCCCTGAGCAACCCCCTGTCCGCGCCCGCGATGCCGCAGCAGGCGCGCGCAGACGATCCCGATGGTGACGATCACGGCCGCGCCGACAAGCGGCGGCAGGTGCACACCGAAATGGCCGAAGGCATACCCGTAATAGATCGGCCCGATCGCCTGACCGGTGAAGAACGCGCTCGAGTGCAGCGATAGCGCCGCGCCTCGCGCGGTCTGCGAAAGATCGGTGACGTGTACCTGGATATTGTTGTGCAGCATGTAGAAGCCGAGCCCGAACAGCACGAAGACCGCGGCTTGCGCGTACCAAACCGGGTTGAGCGCGATCAGCACGAACGCGGTCGCCGCGGCGGCGGCGCCGGTGAGCATCAGCTGCCGTTCGCGGAAGCGCACGACCAGAAACGGCAGCGACAGGGAGAAAAGAATACCGCCGAGCCCAAAGCCGCCGACGATGAGACCGGCATAGGAGGAGTGCGTCTGTCCGCTCATCAGCAACAGCAGCGCGACATAGGGAAACATGCCGTGGATCACGATGCCCTCGAAGAACACCGAGCTGAAGCAGACCTTGGCACGCGGATCGGCGAACACGCTGCGAAAACCGGCCGCCGCGGCGGCGAGGTTGAAGGGCTTTGCCTTGCCGACATGCATGCCGCGGAAGGCAAAGAAGGCGAGCAGCGCGACGGCGAGCCCGAAGCCGCCGATCGAGAAGAACACGCCCCGCCAGCCCAAGAGATCGCCGATCACGCCGGAAATCACCGCGCCGATCAGGTTGCCGGTGAGCCCCACCGCGAGCAGCCGGCCGATCGCCACCTGGCGCTCGTGCACCGGCACGAGATCGCCGATGATCGCCACACCGACCGGGAAAATGCCGCCGGCGCACACCCCGGCGATGATGCGCAGACTGACGAGCAGCGGAAAATTGCTGGCAAAAGCGCCGATGACGGTCGTCGTCACCACGATAGCCAGGCTCACATTCATCAGCCGGGTTTTGCCGAAAAAGTCCGCGATAGTGCCGAGTACCGGCTGCGTGAACGCATAGGGAAACGTAAACGCGCTCGACAATAGCGCGGCGGTCTTCACGTCGATGCCGAGATCGGCGGCGATCTTCGGCACCACCGGATCGACCGCCCGCGAGAAAAGTGTCGAGGCGAACACGACCAGGCTGACGACTTTGAGGACGGCAGGAATGGCGGGACTCGTTTCACGCCATAGCGTGAGGCTATAGCCGCGGGACAGCCAAGCCGTACTGTGGCCAATCGCTTCCTTCAACAGAAATTTCCGCCGTCATGCGCGCCTCGGTGCTATGCATCAGAGCAGGCGAACTGCGCCGGAATTACGCGGGTCCACCCGCGGCGAAAAAAGCAGAGGCAAATATGACACGTCGATTGACCCTGGCGCAGGCCGCATTCGGTATCGTCGGCGCCTTGATGGTGGCGAGTTCTTCAACACAGGCGGCCGATCCGACCACACTGACCGTTTATGCCGCCGGCACGCTGGCGGTGCCGTTCCGGCAGGTGAGCGCGTTGTTCACGCAGAAATACCCGAACGTGACCGTGCAGGCACAGTTCGGCGGCAGCGTGATGATGGCGAAAAGAATCACCGACCTGCATCAGGACTCCGACCTGCTGGCGGTCGCCGACTATAACGTCATTCCCAAATACATGTTCGCCGGGCCCGCTCACGCGACGTGGTACGCAGGATTCGCGCGCAACGCCATCACCTTCGTTTATACCGAGAAGAGCAAATACGCGAACGAGATCAATTCGGACAACTGGTACAAAATCCTGTCGCGCCCGGGCGTCGAGATTGGTCGCTCCAATCCGGACACCGATCCGTCCGGCTACCAGACCGTGCAGATGCTCAATTTGGCGGAGAAACTCTATAACGCGCCGGGCTTGGAGCAGAAAGTGCTGGCCAATGCCCCGCTTACCAATATGCGCGACACCGAAACGGCGCTGATCTCGGCGCTGCAACTCGGGCAGATCGACTATCTGGCCATCTACCGCTCCGACGCCTTGCAGCATCATCTCAAGTTCATCGATCTGCCCGCCAAGATCAATCTCAGCGATCCCGCGCAGTCTGCCTATTACCTGACCGGGACGGCGCACACCAAGAACGGCGATCTCGCCGGCAAGCCGATCGTCTATGCCGTCACCATGGTCAACGGCAGCAAGAATGCCGAGATGGCGGAAAATTACGTTGCCTTGCTGCTGGGCCCGCAAGGACAGGCGGTGATGAAGACCAACGGCTTCGGCGAATTCAACCCGGCCTACGCAGTCCATGTCGACGCGATGCCGGCCGCGCTGAAAAAGCTGGTCGAACCCTGGCCTGGCTCGTGAACGAAAGCCTCCAGCATGCAGGCTGAATCCGCACCATCGCGTTCGCCGCTCAGAATGTGGCTTCCGCCCGCAACTCCGAGCTATCCGGGCGCACTTTATCTGGCGTGCTGGTTTGCCGGCGGCGTGCTGCTCGCCTTTCTGGTGCTCCCTCTCGTTGCGCTGGCGCTGACCCAATCGGGTGCGAGCCTCGCCGGCGTTGCGCGCATGGTCGACGTGCGCGACGCCATCGTGCTCAGCCTGGAGGCCGCGTTTCTGTCGGCGGCGGCCGCCGCGGTCGTCGGTGTTCCGCTCGCCTATGCGCTCGCCCGCACCGCTTTCCCGGGCAAGGGCATCGTGGCCGCCTTGGTCGATTTGCCGCTTGCCGTTCCACACACCGTTGCCGGCATTGCGCTGTTGCTGGTGTTCGGCCGCCAAGGCGTGCTGGGCGAACCGCTGCAGACGTTCGTCGGCCTCAAGTTCTGGGGCACCATCGCCGGCGTGGTCGTAGCCATGCTGTTCGTTTCGGCACCTTATACCGTCAACGCCGCCCGCATCGGTTTCGAAGCGGTCGATCCGCAGCTGGAGAAGATCGCTCGCACGCTCGGACTTAATCCGTGGCGGACCTTCATGCGTATCACACTGCCGCTCGCACGCCGCAGCATCATGACCGGCGTCACTCTCACCTATGCGCGCTCGATCAGCGAGTTCGGCGCCGTCGTTATTCTCGTCTATTACCCGATGACGGCGCCGGTGAAGATCTACGAGCTGTTTCTGCGCTTCGGGCTGGAGCAATCCGCAGCCGCCGCGGTGCTGTTGCTCATCGTGTCGCTGTCATTGTTCGTCCTATTGCGCACGCTCGCACAGCGCGGCGGGGTGCCGCAGGAAAATCGATGAGTGCGAGCCTGGCCGTCGAAGCGCTCACGCTGACGCTCGGCGCCTTCCGGCTCAACCAGATCGACTTCGCCCTCGCGCGCGGCGAAATCCTCGTCATTCTTGGACCGAACGGCGCCGGCAAGTCGGTCACGCTGGAAACCATCGCCGGTTTTCACCGGCCGGACAGCGGCCGCGTACTCATCGGCGGCAGCGAGGTGACCGCGTTGCCGCCGGAGCGGCGCAATATCGGCTTTGTGGTGCAGAATTTCGGACTGTTTCCTCACCTCACCGTGGCGCAGAACGTCGCCATTGCCCGGCGGAGCGACCGCGCCATTGCGGTGCCCGATTCCACATTTCCAGCACACGGCGATCCGGCCGCGCTCCTTTCCTATTTCGGCGTGGCCCATCTGGCCAAGCGCATGCCGGCCGCGCTGAGCCCTGGCGAGAAGCAGCGGGTCGCATTGGCGCGCGCGCTCGCCAGCGTCCCCGATGTATTTCTATTCGACGAGCCGTTCTCCGCGCTCGATGCCGATATGCGCGAACAGCTGCGCGAAGAGCTCAACACGTTCCTGCGGGCGCTGGCGATCCCGGCGATCCTGGTCACCCACGACCGCGGCGACGCCATCGCGCTGGCCGACAAGATCATGGTGCTGCGCGATGGCGCCGTCGTGCAGAGTGGTGCGGCCACCGAGGTTTTTCGAAAACCCATCAGTTCGTTTGTCGCGCGTTTTGTCGGCGTGGAAAACGTCCTGCCCGGTCGTATCGTCGAGACCACCGAAAATGGAATCTCCATCGAGGTTGGCAAGCAAATCGTTGGCGCTGCACGCGGACAATCAATGCCGGCAGGACGCCCCATCGTCGTGAGCATTCATGCCGAAGACGTCGCCGTATCCTTGCCCGAAGGCGAGAGACAAAAGTCGGCCATCAATCGGTTTGCTGGGCGGGTTACCGCCATGCGCCGCGCGGGTGCGCTGGTGACGATCGCCATCGATTGCGGGTTTCCGCTCAGAGCTTTTTTGCTCGGTCCGCAAGTGCGTGAGATGGGCCTTGACGTCGGCAGCGGCGTCGCGGTGCAGATCGCGCCGGAGGCCGTACACATCATGGCGGATTGAACGCGCCGCCCCTCATCCGTTCTTGGCCAGCGCGTCGAACTGCATGAGCCGCTCAAGCAGCGGCTCCATCGCCTTGAGCGGGATCATGTTCGGTCCGTCCGAGGGCGCCTTGTCGGGATCCTGATGGGTTTCGATGAACACGCCGGCGACACCGACCGCCACCGCCGCGCGCGCCAGCACCGGCACGAATTGCCGCTCGCCGCCCGAAGACGTCCCCTGCCCGCCCGGCTGCTGCACCGAATGCGTGGCGTCGAAGATCACCGGCGCGCCGGTCTTTTCCGCAAGCTGCGGCAGCGCGCGCATGTCGGAGACCAGCGTGTTGTAGCCGAACGACACGCCGCGCTCGGTAACTAGCACGTTGTGGTTTCCGGCGCCGGTGATCTTGTCGACGACGTTGCTCATATCCCAGGGCGCCAGGAACTGGCCTTTCTTGACGTTGACGACGCGACCGGTTCTTGCCGCGGCAATCAACAGGTCAGTCTGCCGGCACAGGAAGGCCGGGATCTGCAACACGTCGACAACTTCGGCGACGACCGCGCACTGCTCCGGCTCGTGCACGTCGGTCAGCACCGGCACGTCCAGCTTTTGGCGCAGTTCGGCGAAGATCGACAGCGCCTTGTCGAGGCCCATGCCGCGCGCGCTCTTTGAGCTGGTGCGGTTGGCCTTGTCGAACGAGGTCTTGTAAATGAGGCCGATCTTGAGCCGCGCGGCGATGTCCTTGAGCGCCGCCGCCATCTCGAAGGCGTGCGCACGGCTTTCCAGCGCGCAAGGTCCCGCGATCAAGGCGAGCGGCAGCTTATTGCCGAAGCGCGCCTTGCCGACGGTGACGATTGCGTTAGGCTTGGCCGTCATGCCGTTCCTCGCGGGCGACCATGAAGCCCGCGTGCGGTGCGGTCAACCGGCAGTCGGTCATTCCGGATTGCTGCGGCGAGTCCCGAATCAATAACCACTGGTCAGCGAATATGGATTCCGGGCTCGCGGGCAAATGCCCGCGCCCCGGAATAACGAGGCAAGTGCCTCGTCACTTGACCGCCGAGAACGCCGTCGGCTGCAGGATCTGGTTGGTCGCATTCGCCAGGATCGCGCCGTCCTTCTCGCTGTCCGCGCGCGCCGAAATCCAGGCCGGATCGCTCATGAACGCGTTCCACTTTTTCTCGCGGTCGGCGAGCGATTCCCAGGCCAACAGATAAGTCAGCTCCTGATTGGATTCGCCAATCAGCGTGGTCCAGAAGCCGGCCTGTTTGATGCCGTGCTTGTCCCAGAGCTTCAGCGTGACGTTCTCAAAGCGCTTGAGCAAGGCCGGCAGCCGGCCCGGCACGCAGCGATAGACGCGCATTTCGTACAGCATTGAGGTTTCCTCCCCTCTTGGTCGGTCATTGCGAGGAGCGAAGCGACGACGCAATCCAGCTACCGAATGTCATGGCTGGATTGCTTCGCTCCGCTTGCAATGACGACAATATTACACCAGCCGGCTCTGCTCCACCGCCGCCCCAATGAAGGAGGAGAACAGCGGATGCGGCGCGAACGGGCGCGATTTCAGCTCGGGGTGGAACTGCACGCCGATGAACCATGGATGATCGTCATATTCGATGATCTCCGGCAATAACCCGTCGGGCGACATACCGGAAAAGCGCATGCCGTGCTGGGCGAGGCGATCCTTATAGGCGGTATTGACCTCATAGCGGTGGCGGTGGCGCTCGGAAATCTCGGTCGCCCGATAGATCTCGGAAATACGCGAACCGCGTTGCAGGATGGCCGCATAAGCGCCGAGCCGCATGGTGCCACCAAGGTCGCCACCGACGCCGCGCTTTTGCAGTTCGTTGCCCTTCATCCATTCGGTCATCAGGCCGACGATAGGCTCGGGCGTGGCGCCAAACTCGGTCGAGTTCGCCGCCTCGATGCCGCACAGGTTCCGCGCCGCCTCGATCACCGCCATCTGCATGCCGAAGCAGATGCCGAAGTAGGGAACCTGGCGTTCGCGGGCGAATTGCGCGGCGCGGATTTTTCCTTCGGCGCCGCGCTGGCCAAAGCCGCCGGGGACCAGGATGCCGTCCACGTGTTCGAGGAACGGCGCCGGGTCCTCGTTCTCGAACACCTCGCTTTCGATCCAGTCGAGATTGACCTTGACCTTGTTGGCGATGCCGCCGTGCGAGAGCGCCTCGATCAGCGACTTATAGGCATCCTTCATGCCGGTATATTTGCCGACGATGGCGATAGTGACGTCGCCTTCTGGATTGCGGACGCGCTCGTTGATGGTGTGCCAAGTGGCAAGATCGGGCGGCGGCGGATTTTCGATGCCGAACGCGGCAAGCACTTCGCTGTCGAGACCGCCGGCGTGATAGGCCTCGGGCACGGCATAGATGTTGTCGACGTCGCGCGCCTCGATCACCGCGCTTTCGCGCACGTTGCAGAACAGCGCAAGTTTCTTCCGCTCGCCTTCCGGGATGGCGCGATCGGTGCGGCAGAGAAGGACATCGGGCTGAATGCCGATGGCGCGCAATTCGCGCACCGAGTGCTGGGTCGGCTTGGTCTTCAGTTCGCCAGCGCTCGGAATGAACGGCATCAGGGTCAGATGTATATAGACGGTCTCATGCCGGGGCAGGTCGTTGCCGAGCTGGCGGATAGCCTCGAAGAACGGCAAGCCCTCGATGTCGCCAACCGTACCGCCGATCTCGACCAGCACGAAGTCGAAGCCCTCGTTGCCGTCGCGGATGAAATCCTTGATCGCGTTGGTGACGTGCGGAATAACCTGGATTGTGGCGCCGAGATAGTCGCCGCGCCGCTCCTTGGTGAGAATCTCCTGGTAGATGCGGCCGGCGGTGACATTGTCCATCCGCGTCGCCGGCCGGCCGGTGAAGCGCTCATAATGGCCTAGATCGAGATCGGTTTCGGCGCCGTCGTCGGTGACGAACACCTCGCCGTGCTGATAGGGCGACATCGTGCCCGGATCGACGTTGAGATAGGGGTCTAGTTTGCGCAAGCGTACCTTGTAGCCGCGCGCTTGCAGCAGCGCTCCGAGCGCCGCCGACGCCAACCCCTTGCCGAGTGAGGAAACCACGCCGCCGGTGATGAATATGTACCGCGCCATGGGGCTTAACCTTTAGGCCGCCTTGAGCGATTCGACGAGTGCTTTTCCGGAATGTCTGCCGCGCAGCGAAATTTCTTGGCCATCATGGGGAAAATCCATCGAACCCAAGCGCTTGCGTTGGCATACTCATCCTCTCTCGGACGCGGCGCGACAACACGCACACGACCGGCGTGAATGGCCCGAAACGGCGGCCGCCCTCACGCTTGAATGCGACTGTACGCTTAGTGCGACTGCGGCACCTGCGGCCCGGCCGGAGCCGGAGCGGCTGGAGCCGGTGTATTCGCGGGCGGCGCGCTGCCGCCGCCAAGCTGGTTCAGCAGGCCGCCGCTGCCCGAGTTCAGCGGAGTGGTCGGCAGCGTCGCTTTCCCGGGCGCGGGGGTCTGCTGCGCCGGGGCGCCGGGAATGAGCGACGCAGGTCCCCGGTTGTGGGCCGCCAGCAGCGACAACGCCAGGCTGGTGATGAAAAATCCCGCGGCCAAAAGCGCCGTGGTACGCGTCAGCACGTTCGCCGTCCCACGGCCGGTCATGAATCCGCTGGTTGAGCTGACCAATCCGCCGCCTTCGGACTTTTGCAGCAGCACCACGCCGATCAGGGCGATGACGAGCATCAGATGGATGGCGATTACGACACTCAGCATTGCTTAAGTCCATTTGCGGCACGCGGGCGCAGGCCGTGCCACGCCACTGCTGCCCCCCATATAGGCGGTTGCGCGCTCCTGTACACGGGTTTCTGCGGAATTTCCAATGCGGCCCGCCTGGTCCGCACCCGCAGGCACCTTTGCCCGTTTTTCGGCAGATCACGGCGCGATTACCGCGCCGTGCGACACTGACGAGCCCACCCGCGCTCAGGCGTGGACCAGCGGCCCCGGGTCCTTGAGATACTGCTTGGTAATGGCGTTCGCCGACCAGTAGGCGAGCGCGCCGACGGTTCCCGTCGGATTATAGCCGTGCTGCTGCGGGAACACCGAGGAACCCTGGACGAACAGATTATGCGCGTCCCAGGCTTGCAGGTAGCGGTTGACCACGCTCGATTTCGGATCGTTGCCCATGATCGTGCCGCCAGTATTGTGGGTCGATTGGTAGGGCACGACGGTGAAGTTCTTCGGCCGCGGGAACATCCGGTACTCGGTCGGATTCATCGCCTTGATGATGCCTTCGAGCTTACCGAGCAGATAACGCGACATGGTGTGGTCGTTCTCGGTGGCGTTGTAGGTAAGCCTGATCAGCGGCCGGCCGAAGCCATCTTTATAAGTCGGATCAAGGTCCAGATAGTTCTCGCGGTTGGCATAGACCGACCCTTCGGTCTGGAAATGGGCGCGATGGTTATACCACTTGACCGTCGCACGCTTCCACGCGGAGCCCCATTCCGGCGTGCCGTGCGGCACGCCGCGGCCGGCAATCGGCGGTGCACCGCCGCAACTGCCGGACAAATAGCCGCCGCCGAAGAAGCCCAGCCCACCATGATCGAAATTCTCGCCGTTGAAGTCGTCGATGCACATCGACATGCCGGCGTTACCCCAATACGGGTTCATCTCCCGGTCTTCGAAGAAGGCGCCGCCGCCGGCCTCGAACTGATAAGCATAATTCTTGCCCACCACGCCCTGTCCGGTCGTACGGTCGTAAGGCTCGCCGATGCCCGCGAGCAGCATTTGCTGCACGTTGCCGAATACGAACGACGACAGCACGACGATGCCTGCCGGCTGCTCGTATTCCTCACCGTTGCGCAGGTCGATGTAGCTGACGCTCGCCACCTTCTTGGCCGCTTTGTCGTAGTTGAGCCTGGTGACGAAACAGCGCGTGCGCAGTTCGAACTTCGGATCGAGGCGCAGCGCCGGAAGGATCGTGGAGTTCGGCGACGCCTTGGCGTTGGGCGCGCAGGCGGTGCGATTGCAGAAGCCGCAATACTCGCAGCCACCCATCTTCACGCCTTCTGCATTGGTATAGGCGGAACTGACGATCGCCACCGGCAGCGGGAACGGATGGTAGCCGAGGCTCTTGGCGGCGTCTGCGAAGAGCAAACCGGCGCTGCTCGTCTTGATCGGCGCATTCGGATATTCGCTGCTGCGCGCTCCCTCGAAGACGTTGCCGCCGTCGATTTTGCGGCCACCCAAGTTGCCGGCCTTTCCCGAGACGCCGCAGACTTTGTCAAAATAGTCGTAATGCGGTTCGAGTTCGTCGTAGCTGACGGGCCAATCCTGGATCGTCATGTCCTGAGGAATTGCATTGGCGCCGTAGCGCTCGGCGATCGTCGAGCGGATGCGGAAATCACTGGGCAGGAAACGCCAGTGCAGGCCGCCCCAATGGATGCCGGAACCGCCGACGCCTTCGCCGGGCAGGAACGCGCCAATCCGGCGGACCGGCAATGCCCGGTCGTTGGACGCATTGCGGAAGGTCAGCGTATCGATCGAGTTGTCCCACATCAACTCGAGACGTTCGGCGTAGCGCACTTCGTCGCGCACGCCCGGCAGGACGAAATCGTCGGACGGAATCCGGTCCTGGCCCTTTTCGAGCGACACCACGTGCAGGCCGGCTTTGGTCAATTCGCGCGCCAGGATCGCGCCGGTCCAACCGAGCCCGACCGTCACCGCATCGACTTCCTTCAAACGCGTCACCATCGCCGCCTCCGTGCTCTTTAAGAAAAATCCGCAATCGAATGCGGTTCGGCGACGTAGCGTTTGTCGCGATACTTCTCGACCAGGTTGGCGTACTTTGCCGGCAATCCAGGAAAGCCGAGCATGCGCCAAGAGACCATGTTGCGGTTGCCGCCATAGATCGGGTCGCAAAAGAAACCCTCCATGGCGAGCGCGTGCAACCGGACGAAGAAAGCGCGCGAACTGAAATTCTCGAATTCGGCCTTGCCCTCCTCCATCGCTTTGAGCGCTTCGACCCGGTGATCCGGATCGAGCTGATCGAAACTCTTGCCGTAAGTCTTGCGCGACCATTCATTGGCCGAGGCGATACCGGCGGTGACGAATTCGGCCGGCGTGAGCGGCAGCTGATAGCCCTGCTCGGGCTTGCCTTTGAAAAACGGGCCGGCGCGATACATTTTGGCGCCACCGCCCCAGGCGCTCGCCAGCGCCCGGTCGATGTAAACCGCGACCCCACAGTCGCTGCCCGACGGCGACAATTCGTCGGCCGGAATCATTGTGTCGACAGCCGCGACGACGAAGGCGTGCTCGCTCTCGTTGAGGAAGCGGCGCGGCGTCGCGTCTTGCGTATCTGCGGCTGCAATCGCAGCGGTCGCCGCGAGTTCCTGCGCCTGTGCCGGCGCCGGCGCGTCCGGTGCCAGCCCCGTTGCGACGGCAGTCCCGGCAAGGCCTGCCCCGAGCAGAAATTTTCGGCGTGGAATGATCTCGTCGGTCATCAGCGCCTCCCCAAATGTCATTTTGAATCGAGCATAGACCGAATGGGAGCGTCGCGAGAAGGGCGAGAGAAGGTAGCCCCTGCTATGCGGCAGCCGCCGGACTTATCCAGCCTTCACGGTAGACGTCGGCGATCGCGCGAGCGCGTTCGCCTACCCGATGCCAAACGTGCTCAGCCCGGCTCCATTCCTTTTGACTTGAGCAAATAGCGCGATCACGGGGACTGCATCGCGAAATTTCATGCTCTCCGGCTTGGCCGCCATTTTTGCGGCGGCACACGCTCGAAGTCAGCCGTATACGGCAGCGATCGCTAGAAACTCGTCGGCCTTCAGACTCGCGCCGCCGACAAGCGCGCCGTCGACATTATCGACGCCCATCAGTTCCCTGGCGTTCGCCGGCTTCACCGACCCGCCATACAGAATGCGGACCCTCTGCCCTTTCTCGCCATATCGCGAAGACAGCCGCGCCCGGATGAAGCCGTGCATGTCGGCGACGTCGGCCGTGGTCGGCGTCACACCGGAACCGATGGCCCAGATAGGCTCGTAAGCGACCGCAAACTCGCCGGGGTCGTCTGGCAGCGAGCCGTCGAGTTGCGCCCCAACGACCTCACGCGCCTGGCCGGCATCGCGCTCGGCGCGCGTCTCGCCGACGCAGACGATCGCCTGGATTCCCGCGCGCCGCGCCGCCAGCGCTTTGGCGCGCACCGCCGCGTCGGTTTCGCCATGATACTGCCGGCGTTCGGAATGCCCGATGATGACGGCGACCGCACCGGCATCCTTGAGCATCTCGGCGGAAATGTCGCCCGTGAAAGCGCCGCTGGCGAGCGCGTGGCAGTTTTGGCCGCCGATGGCGACGGCGGATCCCCGCGCGGCGGCCGCAAAATCGGCGATTAAGGTTGCCGGCGGACATACCATGACATCGACGTTGGCGAGATTTCGCGCCCCGGCGATGATTTTATCGAGTTCGCCCGCCGAGGCCTTCAGCCCGTGCATTTTCCAATTGCCTGCGACCAGCGGCCTGGGTGCCATCTTTGGGCCTCAAAATGCGACAAAGAGCCGTTAGCAGACCGATTGCATGGCGAAAAGGGACGTCTTAACGGTCAATTCCGTCGATTGCGGCGCGGCGCCGCGGTCCCTATGATGCGGGCGCTTTTGCCCAGCAAAGCGACCGTCATCACTTTAACACGCAGGAACTTATGCTTCGAGGTATCCGCAAAGCCTCCGAAAATTGGCTTGGCCGCATTCTTATGGCTGGAGTGATGACGCTGCTTACCGGCAGCTTCGCCATCTGGGGCATCAACGACATTTTCCAGGGCTATGGCACGAGCTATCTGGCCAAGATCGGCAGCAGTGAAATCCAGATGCAGGACTTCAGCCAGGCCTACAACGATCGCCTGCAGGACCTGAGCCGCCAGGTCGGCCGCCCGATTACGCCCGAACAGGCCAATGCGCTCGGCGTCGACCGCCAGGTGCTGAGCCAAATGCTGGTCGACGCCGGGCTCGATCAGCTTGCGCAACGCATGCGGCTTGGCATTCCCAATGCCGAACTCGTCCAGCGCGTCCTCAACGATCCCCATTTCCAGACCCCGACCGGCCAATTCGATCGGGCGCAGTTCGAGGGCTTCCTGCAGAACATCGGCTATTCCGAGCAGCGGTTCTTCAACGATGAGCGCCACCGGCTTCCGCGCAAGGAGATTTCCGACGCCGTCTCGGGCGGCATTCAAGTGCCCAAGGCCTATCTTGACGCGGTCAATCAGTTCCAGAACCAGCAGCGCAACATCGCCTATGTGGTGCTCGGGCCCGAACAGGCCGGTGATATTCCGCAGCCGACCGACGATGTATTGAGCAAATATTACGACGACCGCAAAATCCTGTTCCGTGCGCCGGAATACCGCAAGATCGTTGTCGTCGTGGCCACGCCCGCGGCATTATCCCATTCCGTTCAAGTTTCCGACGCGGACGTCAAAAAGGCCTACGACGAGAATTTGAAGGAGTACGTCACGCCGGAGCGGCGGCACATCGAGCAGATAGTCTTTCCAAATATGGCGGACGCGCAGGCCGCAAGCGCACGCATCAAATCAGGGACGAGTTTCGCCGCGATTGCCACCGAGCGCGGGCTCAAGGCGAGCGACATCGATCTCGGCACGGTGACAAAGTCGGGGATCATCGATCCGGCCGTCGCCGACGCCGCCTTTTCGCTCAAGCAGGGTGAGGTCAGCGCGCCGGTGCAGGGCAAGTTCGGCGCGGTGCTCGTGACCGTGCTCGAAATCGCGCCCGGCGAGACCAAGCCGCTTGCCACCGTCGCTCCGTTCATTCGCGCCGATCTCGCACTCCAAGACGCCAAGACCAAGGTGCAGGACATTCACGACAAGATCGAGGACGCCCGCGCCGGTGGCGCCACGCTGGAAGAAGCGGCGCAGAAGCTCGGCCTCAACGTGGCCACTCTCGATATCGATCAGTCCGGACGCGACCCCTCCGGCAATCTCGTCGCCACCATGCCAGCCGCCGGCGACGTGATCAGTGGAGCCTTCTCCAACGACGTCGGTGTCGATACCTACCCGATCGACGCCGACAACGGCTATGTCTGGTACGAGGTCGAGGCCATCACGCCGGCGCGCGACCGCACCCTCGACGAAGTCAAGAGCCAGGTCGAGCAGCGCTGGCGCGACGATGAAATCGCCAAGCGGCTTACGGCCAAGGCGACCGACCTCGTCGACAAGCTCAAGACCGGCAATTCGCTTGCGACACTTGCCGCCGCCGATAACCTCAAGGTGCAGACGGCCGCCGACATCAAGCGCGGCGTAACCAACCCCGGCGTGTCCCCCAAGGTGGTCGGCGCCGCTTTCCAGACCGCCAAGGACGCCTTCGGCAGCGCCGAGGGCGACAAGCCGACGCAATGGGTCGTATTTCAAGTGACCGACGTGAAGACGCCGGCACTCGATGAGAATTCGGCCGACGGCAAAAAGCTCGTTCAGTTGCTGCAGAATTCGATGGCTGACGACATTTTCGGCCAGTACGTCGCCTGGCTGGAGAATGATCTCGGCACCACCGTCAACCAGTCGATGCTGGCGCAAGCAGCGGGCAACGCCGCCCCGGAATCTGAATGAATGCAGATCGAGGCGGCCGCCGAGGATTTTTCCGCGCGATATGATGCCGGCGCGCCCCAGGTCGTGTGGACCACGCTGGTCGCCGATCTGGAAACGCCGGTTTCGGCGTTTTTGAAAGTGACCGGCACCCGCGCGAAGACGCCGTCGCGCAAAAATTCGCTGCGCGAGACTTCGCCGCCGGTCAGCTTTCTTCTTGAATCGGTCGAGGGCGGCGCGGTACGCGGCCGCTATTCGATCATTGGGCTGGAACCCGATCTCGTCTTTCGCGTCAACGGCGGCCGCGCCGAAATCAATCGCAATCCGCACGAAAGGCCGCACGACTTTACTCCCGCACCGGATCCTCCGCTTGCGGCCTTGCGCACGCTCATTGCCGAGAGCCGCATCGAACTGCCGGCCCCGCTGCCACCGATGGCCGCCGGCGTGTTCGGCTATCTCGGCTACGACATGGTGCGGCTGATGGAGGACTCGTTGCCCGCGCCGTCGCCAGACTCGCTTGGCATTCCCGATGCGATTCTGGTGCGTCCGACGCTCGTCATCGTCTTCGATGCGGTCGAGGACACGATCACCATCGTCACGCCGGTGCGTCCGCACCAGTCGACCACCGCGAATGCGGCGCTGGCCAAGGCGCGCCAGCGTATCGCCGGAGTGATCGACGCGCTCGACCGCCCACTCGACAAATCGGCGGACGCTCATCTTGGCCCGAGCACCGTAACCGCGCGCTCCAATACGAGCGCGGAAGAATTCAAGCGCATGGTGCGGCGCGCCAAGGATTACATCACCGCCGGCGATATTTTTCAGGTCGTGCTGTCGCAACGCTTCGAGGCGCCGTTTCGGCTGCCGCCGTTTGCGCTTTACCGTGCGCTGCGCCGGATCAATCCGTCGCCTTATCTGTACTTTCTCGACTTCGGCGCGTTCGCCATCGCCGGCTCGAGCCCGGAAATCCTGGTCAAGGCGGAAAGAGGCGTCGTGACCATCCGGCCGATCGCCGGCACGCGGCGGCGCGGTACGACCCCGCACGAAGATGCCGCACTCGAGGCGGAATTGCTTGCCGATCCCAAGGAGCGCGCCGAACATCTGATGCTGCTCGATCTCGGGCGCAACGATGTCGGCCGTGTCGCCGAAATCGGCAGCGTCAAGGTCACCGATCAGTTCTTCATCGAGCGCTACAGCCAGGTGATGCACATCGTCTCCAACGTCGAGGGCAAGCTGCGCAAAGATTGCGATCGGCTCGATGCGCTTGCCGCCGGATTTCCGGCCGGCACGGTGTCGGGCGCGCCGAAAGTGCGCGCCATGCAGATCATCGACGAACTGGAAAAGGAAAAGCGTTCGCTCTACGCCGGCTGCGTCGGCTATTTTTCCGCTGGCGCCGAGATGGACACCTGCATCGTGCTGCGCACCGCTCTCCTGAAGGACGGCGTCATGTACGTGCAGGCCGGCGCCGGCATCGTCGCCGATTCCGATCCCGATTTCGAGCAGCAGGAGTGCATCAACAAAGCCAAGGCGCTGTTCCGCGCCGCCGAAGAGGCACAGCGCTTTGCCTCCGCGGCCGGATCCACGAACCAGGCATGAGCCGCGTCAGGTGATTGGAAGTCTCAATTAATTGATTGGAATTGCCAATTAAATGATTGGACGCCTCAATTAATTAATTGGAAAAATCAATTAAATGATTGGACGTCTCCATTAAAAAAGGGGCGGCACGCGCCGCCCCTTTCGCGATCGCGCAACTTAAGGCGTCAAATTCCCGAGCAATGGTAGAAGGCGTTCCAGGACACCAGATTTCTCTGTACTTTCGCGAACTTGCAGAACGGGCTTTTTGCCGGACCCGGCCTGCCGCGTAACACCACTCGATCCGGCGCCGGCGCCGGCCCGAGGCAATGGTAATAGGCGTTCCAGGACACCGGATTCCTTTGCGCTTTCGCGAACTTGCACAATGGGTTCTTTGCGGGCGCCGCTTCGGCTTGACCGAACAGGCTGGGGGCAACCGACACCGTCAGCGCCAGCGCGGCTAAGGCAACGACCAGTTTCTTCATAACGCGTTCTCCTCCTCTTGTTCTCGCCCATCACGGCCCGCCCCGCCCTCACAATCCACTGTGGCAGGTTCGGACCGCACACACGCTTGCTCCCGGCGAATATGCCGAGGGCAGCAGGTAGAATTGGACAAACAAGAATGAGTGTATACGAGAAATTTATATTACGACATCCGATAGATATGCGACATTTATACGCGTCAGCCCTACCGGTGCTGCGCTCCGTCGTAGGCCGCGAGCCGTTGCCGTGTCTTTGCAGCGCTCCCGCCCTTCTGGTCTAATGATCGAACGACGGTGAAGGGCGAAGAATGCCGCTGTTCACGCTGGACGAACTTACGGCCGCGGCCGCAATTGTTCGCGGTCTCGTGC
>DATJTL010000015.1:0-5188 GCA_035503415.1 Xanthobacteraceae bacterium | reverse complement strand
CAAAGTGGTGACGTCGCGGGGTGGCACCACCGCGTCCTTGTCGCCGTGAATGATCAGACCGGAAGACGGGCAGGGGGCGAGGAAGGAGAAGTCGTAGAGGTTGGCCGGCGGGGCGATCGAGATGAAACCCTCGATTTCCGGTCGCCGCATGAGGAGCTGCATGCCGATCCAGGCCCCGAACGAGAAGCCGGCGATCCAGCATGAGCGCGCTTCCGTGTTGATCGATTGTGCCCAATCAAGCGCGGCGGCGGCATCGGACAGCTCGCCGATGCCATGGTCGAAGCCGCCCTGGCTCCTGCCGACGCCGCGGAAGTTAAAGCGCAGCGCGGAAAAGTTCCGATGCACGAAGGCATAATAGATCTGATAGATGATCTGGTGATTCATCGTGCCGCCGAATTGCGGATGCGGGTGCAGCACGATGCCGATCGGTGCGTTCTTGAACCGTGCCGGATGGTAACGGCCCTCGATACGGCCGGCTGGTCCGGTGAAAATCACTTCAGGCATGGGTGCTAAACCTCGATCGGGTAGTCGCCGCCGAATCGCTTGACGGCGCCGGATGGCGCGCCTAAGTCTTTAAAACATCTAATATTTTTTGGAACTGGCAAGGTTGATGCGACCGGCGGAAGTGTGCGCTGGCGACTTCTAGCATAGGCCAGGGGACAAAAAGCAAGCATCGTGAACAAGCCCCATCGCAGCTACCTGGATTGGAACGCTACGGCGCCGCTGCGGCCGCAGGCGCGGGCGGCGCTGACCGAGGCGCTGGCGCTCGAGGGTAATCCGTCCTCGATTCACGCCGAAGGCCGTGCCGCGCGGCACCTCGTCGAGCGGGCGCGCGAGGAGGTCGCGGCGCTCGTTGGCGCACAGCCCGCCAATGTGTTTTTCACCTCGGGCGGTACCGAGGCCAATATGCTGGCGCTCACGCCGGCGATCGAGACGGGCAATGAGAAGCAGCCTCGCGGGCGGCTGCTGATCTCGGCCATCGAGCACGCTTCGGTACGCGCCGGCGGCCGCTTCCCGCACGGCGCGACCGCCGAGGTTCCCGTTACGCCGCAAGGCCGCATAGATCTTGGCGCCTTGGCGGAAGCCGTGGCCGCGGCGCCGCGGCCGCTCCTTTCGCTCATGCTCGCCAACAACGAGACCGGCGTGGTGCAGCCGGTCGCCGAGGCTGCGGCAATCGTTCACGCCGCCGGCGGTCTCATGCACGTCGATGCGGTGCAGGGGCCGGGGCGGCTTGCCTGCGACATAGGCGCTCTCGGCGCCGACCTGATGACAGTATCGGCCCACAAGATTGGCGGGCCGAAAGGCGTCGGCGCGCTGGTGCGGGCAAGCGAGGATATTCACTTCCCCGATCCGCTCGTGCGTGGCGGTGGACAGGAGCGGGGTCTGCGGGCGGGCACCGAGAATGTCGCGGGCATTGCGGCGTTTGGCGCCGCGGCGAGCGCCTCGCGCACGGAGCTTGCCGCCGAGGCGGCCCAAATGCGGTCGCTGCGCAATCTCCTGGAAAGCGGCCTCAAGGCAATTTCGCCCGCCACCGTAATCTTCGGCGAGGCGGCCGAGCGGCTGCCCAACACCACGCTGTTCGCCGCCGCCGGCATGAAGGCGGAAACAGCGATCATCGCGTTCGATCTCGACGGCGTTGCGGTGTCCTCGGGCGCGGCTTGTTCGTCGGGAAAAGTGCAGCCTTCCCATGTGCTTGCCGCCATGGGGGTGGCGCCGGAACTGACCCGGGCCGCGGTGCGGGTGAGTCTTGGTTGGACTACAACTGAGGCCGATATCGGACGCCTTCTTAGCGCTTGGAGAAAGCTCTCCGCTGCATTATCTAAGGGGCATGGTGTTGCCGCCTAACCGGCTGCAGTGACGAAAGTTTTCACGGCGGTTTGAATGGTTCAAACCGCTGACGTTTAAATCGCCCAGATGGGGTCATCGCGAAGCAAAGCGCATCGACCATAACCGATTTGATCCAACCCGCGGTCCTTGAAACCGTGAGCGGAGGGATGAATGCCGGCAGTGCAAGAGACCGTCGAACAGGTCCGCCGTATCGACGTTGATCAGTATAAGTATGGGTTTGAGACCCTGATCGAATCTGAGAAGGCCCCGAAGGGGCTTTCCGAAGACACGATCCGTTTCATTTCGGCGAAGAAGAACGAGCCCGAATGGATGCTGGCGTGGCGGCTCGACGCCTACCGGCGCTGGCTCACCATGCGCGAGCCGAAATGGGCCAAGGTCGATTACGGCCCGATCGACTACCAGAACATCTACTACTACGCCGCACCCAAGAAGGCGCCGGCCTCGCTCGACGAAATCGATCCTGAGATTCTCGCCACCTACGAGAAGCTCGGTATTCCGCTGCGCGAGCGCGAAGCGCTGCTCGGCATCCAAAAGCCGGCGGCGGAGGAGGGCGAGGGCAGCGCAAGCGGCAGCGGCTATGGCCGCGTCGCCGTCGACGCAGTGTTCGATTCGGTTTCGGTGGCGACCACCTTCAAGGCTGAGCTCGCCAAGGCCGGCGTGCTGTTCATGCCGATTTCGGAGGCGATTCACGCGCATCCCGATCTGGTGAAGAAGTATCTCGGTTCGGTGGTGCCGATCTCCGATAATTTCTTCGCCACGCTCAATTCGGCGGTGTTCTCCGACGGCTCGTTCGTCTACGTGCCGCCGGGTGTGCGCTGCCCGATGGAGCTGTCGACTTACTTCCGCATCAACGAGCGCAATACCGGCCAGTTCGAGCGCACGCTGATCATCGCCGACCGCGGCTCCTACGTGAGCTATCTCGAAGGCTGCACCGCGCCGGTGCGCGACGAGAACCAGCTGCACGCCGCCGTGGTCGAATTGATCGCGCTCGACGACGCCGAGATCAAATATTCGACCATCCAGAACTGGTATCCGGGAGACGCGCAAGGCAAGGGCGGCGTCTACAACTTCGTCACCAAGCGCGGCGATTGCCGCGGCACGAACGCGAAGATTTCCTGGACGCAGCTGGAGACCGGCTCGGCGATCACCTGGAAATATCCGAGCTGCATTCTGCGCGGCGACAATTCGCGCGGCGAGTTCTATTCGATCGCCATCTCCAACGGCTATCAGCAGGTCGATAGCGGCACCAAGATGCTGCATCTGGGCAAGAACACGACGAGCCGCATCATCTCAAAGGGCATCGCCGCCGGCCACTCAAACAACACCTATCGGGGGCTCGTCACCGCGCACCGCCGCGCCACCGGCGCGCGCAACTTCACCAATTGCGATTCGCTTCTGATCGGCGATCAGTGCGGCGCCCACACCGTGCCCTATATCGAGGCGAAGAATTCGAAGGCGGTGTTCGAGCACGAAGCGACGACCTCGAAGATCTCCGAGGAGATGCTGTTCTACTGCATGCAGCGCGGGCTTTCCCAGGAGGAGGCCGTCGCGCTTGTGGTCAACGGCTTCGTCAAGGACGTGCTGCAGCAATTGCCGATGGAGTTCGCCGTCGAGGCGCAGAAACTGATCTCGATCTCGCTTGAAGGCTCGGTTGGATGAGGGAGATGCAATCATGAGCTACTGGTTTCGGCAGAAGCGATATGGCTACGGCGCTACGCCAACGACATGGCAGGGCTGGACCCTGATTCTCGCGACTGTCGCCGTCATGGTGGCGGTTTCGCTCTATCTGCCCATGAACCCGCAACATTCTTGGGCGCCGCCCGTGGTGATTGCGTTCGATCTGGCCGCGCTGGCCGCACTTTTTATCGTCAGTCGCCACAAAACCGAGGGCGGCTTTCGCTGGCGTTGGGGCAACGATTAGTCGGCGCCGCTCGCCAGATATCGAGACATTGGAGCTTGGAATGCCCTTGTTGGAAATCAAGAATTTGCATGCCGGGATCGACGGCAAGGAAATTCTGCGCGGGCTCGACCTTGTGGTGAACGCCGGCGAGGTGCACGCAATCATGGGCCCGAATGGCTCGGGCAAGTCCACGCTCGCCTATGTGCTCGCCGGCAAGGCGGGCTATGAGCCGACTGCCGGCGAGGTTTTGTTCGCCGGCAAGAACCTGTTCGACATGGAGCCCGACGAGCGGGCGGCCGCGGGGCTGTTCCTCGCGTTTCAATATCCGATGGAGATACCCGGCGTCACCACCATGACGTTCCTGCGCGCCGCGCTCAATGCGCAGCGGAAAAAGCGCGGCGACGCCGAATTGTCGACGCCCGAATTCATCAAGCGGGTGCGCGAGGTGGCCGGCAAGCTCGGCATCGATCAGGAGATGCTGCGCCGCGCGGTCAATGTCGGATTCTCAGGCGGCGAGAAGAAGCGCAACGAAATTATGCAGATGGCATTGTTGGAACCGAAGCTTGGCGTGCTCGATGAGACCGATTCCGGGCTCGACATCGATGCGCTGAAGATCGTCGCCGACGGCGTCAACCGCCTGCGCTCGCCGCAGCGCGCTTTCGTCGTGATCACCCACTACCAGCGGCTCCTCAACCACATCGTGCCCGACGTGGTGCACGTGATGTCGCGCGGCCGCATCGTGAAGACCGGCGGCAAGGACTTGGCGCTCGAACTCGAAGCGCGCGGCTATGCCGAATACCGGGAAGAAGCCGTTGCCTGACGGCGGCGTAGTCGAAACGAAGATTGACGAATGAACGCGATGGCCGAGCTGAAAGTCATCAAGACGGCGGCGGAGACCGGGCTGGAGGAAGCCTTTGCGCAAGCGCGCGACCGGCTGCCCGGCGATAATGCGATTGCCGCGCGGCGCGCTGCGGCGTTCGAGCTGTTTGCCAGGGAAGGCCTGCCGAATCGCCGCATTGAGGAGTGGAAATACACCGACCTGCGCGCCTTGATGCGCGAGGCCAAACCGCTGGCCGATCCGCCCGATGCGGCCGGGAAGGCGCGGGCCAAGACAGCAGGCGCATTGCTGGGCGACGTGGAAACCCGGCGCCTTGTCTTCATCGACGGCGCATTCGTCAAGGAATTGTCCGATCTGTCGGCACTCGAGCCTGGATTGTCGGTCGGTCCGCTGGGCGAAGCGCTCTCGGACGGCGACCCGGCGGTCCTTAGTCATCTCGGCAAGCTCGCGCCTTCGAGCGATGTCGCGGTGGCGCTCAACACCGCGTTCATGGGCGACGGTGCGGTGATCCGCCTCGCCGACGGCGCAACCATCGAGCGGCCGCTGCATCTTGTCTTCGTCGCTTCGCAGAAGCCGGCGGCGATGTTCGCGCGCTCGCTGGT
>DATJTL010000014.1:0-7802 GCA_035503415.1 Xanthobacteraceae bacterium | reverse complement strand
GCGAGCGCGACAAAGCGTCGACGGATCAGTGAAGTCATGGTGGTTGGAGTCATTGGGGGTTCGCTCCTGCTGCAAGAATTCGAATGCTGCAAACAGGCGTCGGCCCCCGGCGGGCCGGTCGCCCTGCCGATGGACCGCAATCTTGGGATCGCGGATGCATCGGGCCTCGCGCGCGCAACCGGCGCGCGATTGGACAGAACCTAGACCCGGCGCCCGTTGCCAACTAGTGCCGATTTCTTGCTAGAGTGGTGTCGAAATGGCATCACCGGACAGCCCCCCGATTTCTGCCGCGATCGCCGGCTTCATCCGCAACGATGCAGTCCCGCGCCGTAAAACGCCCGCAGTCGTTGTCTGAAGCGACCCGCCACCTGCTGCCATGAAAGAAACTGCGATAGGCCGAAGCGGACCTGCGCATTAAGCTCATCCTGCACCTGCGCGAGATCGACACCGCAAAGTTCGCCATTGCGAACAACCTCACGCCCAGCAACGATCATTCGCCGCATGTGCCGCGCCGTTCCGCGGCGAACCAAGAGCGCAGCCTCATCAAGGTCCATGAAGACGTCCCGCGATATGGCACCGAAGTCGGTGACCATCAGGTCTGCGGGCGCGCCGACAGCTATGCCCTCGCCGCACTCGATCCCGGTAACGGCGAATCTGCCCTGATAACAGCCGGCGTGCAGAAGGGCGGAAACGGGCACTCCGTCCTCCAGCGCAATTCCCTGATGCAGCATGTAATTCAGCCGCATCTCGCGAAACGCATCGTCGTCGTCGTCAACGCTGAAGCCGTCAAGACCGAGAGCGATCGGGACCCCCAGATCGTGCATCCGGCGCAGTGGGGCGATACCGGAGCGGATGTGCAAGTTTGAACTGGCGTTGATGCTGATCGTGACCTTGCGCTCGCTCAACAACTCCAGCTCATCGGGCCGCAGCCATACTCCGTGAGCTATCGAGAGCCGCGGCGATAGCATCCCGATCCTGTCGAGGTACTTGATGGGTCCCTCGGGATAAACGCGGTCCAGATATTCGCGCTGAGTTTGCGATTCGAGCACGTGCATGTGCACGCGCCTGCCGTTGCGTGCCGAGCGTTCGGCAATGAGCTCCAAGAGCGCCGGCGTGCACCATTCGATGCCATAAGGGCCGTATTGCACCGACACCAGGGGCGACGTGAGCTTCTCCGCAAGCTCGTCGACGAAACGCACCGACTCTTGGGGTGAAGGGGGCTTGGCCAGAAGTCTCGAACGCACCATCTCCCGGTCGGCAGGTTCCAGACCCTCCAGCAATTTTGCATCGGGCCCATAGCCCAACGGATTCTGATCGCGCATCGCCACCGCGATTGCGACGCGGACACCGATATCTGTTGCCGCCTTCGCGACGACGCCGAGTTCATCGCCCAGAGCGGAAGGATTTTGCGGCCGCGTGTAGTGGATCATGATGGTGCCCACCCCGCCGAGCGCCTGACGGCCAAGTGCCGCAGCGGCTATCAGATAGGGGTCGACGACCGGCAACGCGGTCATGTAGACGAGCCACAATTCGAGCGGCAGATCGAACGCACCAATCGACGTTGGGCGCACCCCCCGCACGTGATCGTGTGCGTTGCTCAGCGGCGGCATAATCAGCAGCGGATGCCGGTTGAAATCGGCGTCTTCGGCGACGGATGAAAGATAGGCGCCGCTGACCGTCAACACGGCACCGCGGCACAAACAGACCTCCTTTTGCGGTGTATCGAGCAGGCGGCCCCCAATGCGTATCTCGTGAGGTGGCTCCATCATCGCTTCTCACATCATGCCTAAGAGATGCGGAAGCGCAAACGCGATTTGCGGCACAAAAGCAAGGAGCACGCAGACCAGAAACATGGTGCCCAGATACGGGAGCAGCGCCCATCCGGTCTCGCCGAGCGGAACGCCGGCCGTTTTGACGACCACCAGGAAGCCAACCCCGATCGGCGGCAGGAATAGCGCGACGCCGGTCGCTGCGATAAGGATAATCCCGTAATGCATCGGCTCGATGCCGAGCTGGATCGCGAGCGGAACGAAAATCGGAATCACCATCAGCATCGCCGGCAGGCCGTCCAGCAACGCGAACATCAGGACAAAGATCACGATGCTGAGGAGCATGAAGGAATCGCGCCCGCCTCCGGTTGACTTAAACCAGTTCGCAATCAGCTGCGGAACCTGCTCCAGTGCCAGCAGCCACGAAAGAATACCCGCCGTGCCGATCAGCAGCATGATGACGCCAGTGGTGTGCCCGGTACGCAGGAGAATTTCGCCGAGTTCTCGCAAACCGATCGCCCGGTAGGCGAAGGCTCCGATTGCCAGCGCATAGAACGCGGCAACAACTGCGGCTTCGGTGGGCGTCACCGCGCCGCCGCGAATGCCAACGAGGATGATGATCGGAAGCAGCAGCGACAGGAAGGCTGATAGAAACGCATGAAGGGTCTGGTGCCAACTCGCACGCGGATCGACGTGAACTTTGGAGAAGCGCGCTTCAATATAGATATGCAGCATCAAGGCCGCCGTCGTGAGCAGTGTGGGGACGATCCCGGCGATGAACAGGGTGGCGATCGACGTATTTGTCATCTCGCCGTAAACGATGATCGACAGCGACGGCGGCATCAAAATGGTCATCCCGGCCGAAGCGCACACGAGCGCCGCCGCCTTCGAGGGGCGATAGCCGACTTCCTTCAGCGTCGGCACCATGGCCGAGCTCAGCACGGCAGCGTCGGCGGTATGCGAACCAGACACCCCTGCCAAGAATACGCCGCTCACCATCACGGCGTGACCGAGCCCGCCGCGGATGTGCCCGACCAGCAGCCGCGCCAAGTTCACGAGGCGGCCGGATATGCCGCCTGCCGCCATTGCCTCGCCGGTGAATAGAAAGAATGGAATTGCAAGAAGCGTGAATGAATCGATGCCGCCGAAGATTCGTTGCGTAACCAGCTCCATCGAGACTTCGGGATGCAGGATGACGATTCCCACAATCCCGGTGATGCCCATCGCAAACGCGATCGGAACACTTAATGCAAGCAGAAGCAGAAACACTACGGCAAGACCGAGCATCGACGCATCTCGCTGGTGATCATTCAGCCCCTCAGGGACGCCTTGTCTGCCCAGTTGCCGATCGTGCGGGCGGCCACATGCCAGAGCATTAGCCCCCCTCCCACCGGAACGGCGAGGTAAAACCAGCCCATCGAGACCGAGAAGCTGACCGCCTGTTCGGAAAATCCGAACATTGTCATGCGCACGCCCTGTATGAGTACCACCGCAGCGAATATTCCCACCGCAAGATCGACCACAAGCATCACCGCGGCCGCAGCCCGCGGACGCAAATGCGCGACGAACGTGATGAGCGAGAAGTGGCTGCCCAGGCGCAGTGCTCCGGCGGCACCGATCATGGAAGTCCAGACGAGTAGATAGCGAACCAGTTCCTCGCTCCAAACCAACGGACTGTCCAACAGATAGCGAAAAATCACCTGCGCCAGCGTCAGGCTGAACATGACCACGACCAGGCAGCACAAGAGGATCTGCTCCAGAACCGTGATCCCTCGCTCGAGCCACTTGGTCGAGGCTGCGAATAGGGCGGCCATTGTCAGCCGGCCTTGGTGTCAACCATGGACTGGACCGCTTCCTTACCGAACTTCTCGACAAACCAAGGCCGCGTCTGCTCAGAGGCCTGGATGAACGGAGCCAGGTCCGGCTGCGAGATCTTAACCGCGGCCGATTTGAGATGATCAAGCGTCGAGGATTGCCGGCGGTCCCGGTCAACCATAGTGGCCTTGCGGCCTTCGAGCGAAGCGGCAGTGAGAATCCCGCGAATGTCGGCGGGCATCGAATTCCAGACAGACTCACTCACAAACAGCGCGTTGATGAGCATCATGTGTTTGGTTATCGCGAGAAGCGGCGCAACCTCGAAGTGCTTGGAATCCTGGTAGGTGAGGATATCGTTTTCAGCCCCGTCGACGACGCCTTGTTGCAGGGCGGTGTAAAGCTCGCCGAAGTCCATCGGCGTCGGCGCGGCGCCGAATGCCTTGAATAGATTGATGTAGGTCGGCGCGGGGATGACTCGGATCTTGAGTCCCTTGAGATCGGCCATGGACCTGATCGGCCGACTCTTCGTGTAAATGTCGCGAAAAGACACTTCCCAGCCGTGCGCAAGCCGGAATCCGGCCTTCGCCGATTTATCACCGATCAGGTGCGCGACCGTTGCACTGTCCATCGTTTTGAAGGCCGACGGCGCATCGTTGGCGAGAAAGGGAATGTCCAGCAGCGCAAACTCAGGCACGAAGGTCTGGAACTTTGCCGTTGCGTCGATGATGCCGAAAATCTCGCCCTGACGCACCTGTTGTGCCATTTCGCGCGAGCTGCCGAGAACACCTCCCGGAAAGATCTTCACCGCAATGCGACCGCCGCTGGTGTGCTCGGCATATTCCTTAAAGCGGAGCGCCCCGATATGAATGGAATCCTGTGTCGTCAAAGGGTGGCCGATCGAGAGGTTGAAATTCTGGGCGCGGGCTATTCTTGGAAGACTGCCAGCGGCGCCCAGGCTAACTAGCCCTCGCAACACGTCGGAACGGCTCAGATTTCGCATTTCGCATCTCCCGTAGAGGTGATTTGCACGACCCCGGCCTGACGACCGAGATAGCGTAACGGGCGCGCTTCCGGCATGAGCGCCAGCGCCACGAAGGCGGTTGGGGCGAACGTAAAACGCGACGACAGCTGCCGGCTAGTGCTAATTGCTTGCTAGAGTGGTGCCCTATCGGCAGCACTGAGGGCCGTCCCATGAAACACCTTCGCATTCTCGGCTACGTCGACGAAGTCGCCCGCTGCGGTTCGATCCGCCGCGCCGCCGAGCAGCTCAACGTCACCGCTTCGGCGGTCAACCGCCGGATCGCCGATCTGGAGAGCGAGCTCGGTGCGCCGTTGTTCGACCGCCGCGCGCGCGGCGTGCGCCTGACCGCCGCCGGCGAAGTTTTCGTCCGCTACTTGCGCGCCAATATCAGCGAGGCTGAGCGCCTGAAGTCGCAGATCGAAGACCTCAAGGGCTTACGCCGCGGCACCGTGCGTATCGCGTGCAGCCAGGCACTGGCGCTCGACTTTCTGCCGCGCTGCATCGCCGATTTCCGCAAGACCCACCCGCTGGTCTCGTTCGATCTGAAAGTCGCCGACCACCAATGGGCAATGGCGGCGCTGGCGGCTTACGAGGTCGATCTCGTCGTCGTCTTTCGCCCGACCTTTCTCGCAAACTTTCAGCCGCTGATGACGCTCGAACAGCAATTGGTGGCGGTCATGGCCAAGAACCATCCGCTTGCCGCACGCAAGACGCTGCGCCTCTCCGACTGCGCCGCCTATCCGGTCGCCATGCCGGAGCGATCGATCGGCGGCCGGCAATTGCTTGAAGAAGTCTTCGCGCGAACCGGCCTCACCTTCAAAATAGCCGCCGAGTCCAACTCGTTCGAAATGCTGCGTGGCCTGATCATCCACGCCGGGCTGATTTCATTTCAGATCAAGATCGGAACGATGTCGGCCGGCAACAAACTGGGCATGGTCGCGCGCGAAATTGACGGGCGTGATGTGCCGCGCGCCAATCTTGTCATGGGTCACCTTCGCGGTCGCAACCTGCCGATCGCCACGTCGGTCTTTGCCGAAACACTTGCCCGCAAGCTCGAAGCGATGCGCGCCGTACAAACGACTGCCGTCCCGCGGCGCGGCCCCTCGGGAGCCGACGGCAACAGAAGGCGAGAAGTCGCTTGAATACACCTGAAGGTCTTCAAAAAAGGCCTTCAAGATATCTTACGTCTTCGCGCCCGAGGTTATTGCGCGAGGCGCCTTGATTTGCTATATAACTGACGTGGGCAACCCGGGTGGTACCCGCAAAGAAGCCGATGAAATTTGTCCGTCGGGCCCGTCCTTAGCGGCGGGCCGACAGCTTTTTGGATTCGGCATTTTTGGATTCCGTCAATGAACCGCGCCAACCGCACCGATCATATTCGCATCACCTCGCATCCAGAACCCGGCGGCAAGCCGCGCTTTCCGATCCGCTGGGGCGCCCCGACGGCGCGCGAACGCGGCCCGGTGATCGGCACGGTGTCGCGGCCCGGCGACCGCAACGCCATCGGCAGCCACGGCGGCTCGTATGCGCTCTACCGCGCGCTTGCGGTATCGGCGGGTGCGCTCGATCCGATCCGCCGGCCCGATCTGACCAATACGCATCCCGCCGTAAGCGTCGGCCCGTTCGCGCAGTGGAGTGAGCCAGGTCGCATCGTATCGCTCGATCCCTGGGGTCATCTCGCCGCCGAGGCTTTCAAGGCCGAGATCGCCGAAGGCGTCGACATCCGCCCGACCATCGCCATCACCAAGGCGCGGCTCGACCTGCATGAGATGCAGGCCGCACTCGCCGCCGGGCGGCTCAAGGCCGACGGCGATATCGTGCACAAGAACGGCAGCATCGCGGTATCGAAAATCGCCATCGATCCGGTCTGGTATCTGCCCGGCATCGCCGAACGGTTCGGCTGCGCCGAAACGGTTCTGCGCCGGACCTTGTTCGAGCAGACCGCCGGCATGTTCCCCGAACTGGTCACGCGACCTGACATGCACGTGTTCCTGCCGCCGATCGGCGGCGCCACGATCTATCTGTTCGGCGATGTCGCAAAGCTCGCCGATCCGGCGACCAAGATCACCTGCCGGGTACACGACGAGTGCAACGGCTCCGACGTGTTCGGCTCCGACATCTGCACCTGCCGGCCGTATCTCATTCACGGCATCGAGGAGTGCGCGCGCGGCGCGCAAGCCGGCGGCCTCGGCATCATCGTCTATAACCGCAAGGAAGGTCGCGCGCTCGGCGAAGTCACCAAATTCCTGGTCTACAACGCGCGCAAGCGCCAGGAAGGCGGCGACATGGCGAGCGCCTATTTCGAGCGCACCGAATGCGTCGCCGGCGTGCAGGACGCGCGTTTCCAGCAATTGATGCCGGACCCGATCCACTGGCTCGGCCTGCGCCGCATCGACCGCTTCGTGTCGATGAGCGACATGAAATACGACGCGCTGGTCGGCCAGGGCATCGAGGTGGTCGAACGCGTGGCGCTGCCCGATGAACTGGTGCCGGCCGACGCGCATGTGGAGATGGAGGCCAAGAAGGCCGCCGGTTATTTTTCGCCGGAAGCGCCCAAGACCGCCGATCTCGCCGACACGGTTGGCCGATCGCTCAACAAGTACTGACCGGCATTCATTTCGGCTCGTTTCATGAGCGACGATACCGCCGCTGCTTTTTCGCTTTTGAACGCCGCGGCGGTGCGCGCCCGCGCCGAGCGCATGCTGGCGCTCGGGCTCGACGACAAGCTGCCCAGCTTGCGCGTCGATCTTTCGCGGCTCGATGAGGTCGCCGAGCTCGTCGCCGCAGCGACACGCAAAAACTATCCGTCGCTCGACGTGCCGTTTCATTCACGGTGGCGGCATTTCGCGCCATTCGGCAACGACCGCTATCGCATCGTAGCCAAGGATTTCAGCGGCGACCGGCGGGCTCGGGCCAGGATGGCGTTCGACCTTGCCATCATCAGTGTCTTGCTTGACGCCGGCGCCGGTCCGCAATGGCGCTATTTCGATCCAGTGAGCGGCGGCGAGTTTTTCCGCTCCGAAGGCTTGGCGCTGGCGAGCTTTGCCATGTTCATTGGCGGCGATTTCTCGTCCGCCATGGGCATCGCGCACGATCCGGCGGACAAGCTGCGCGCCGACGGCACCGCGCTCGCCGCGCTCAGCGTCGAGACACTGCGTCAGGGCTTTCAGGTCACAGAGCGCAATACGCTTGTCGGC
>DATJTL010000013.1:0-4939 GCA_035503415.1 Xanthobacteraceae bacterium | reverse complement strand
GATACTTTCCGCATCGTGCAAAAGCGCGTCGACTTGATCAATTGCGACGCCGCCTTCGAGGCCATGGCCGTTCCGATCTGACGCGCGCTCGCGCGGCGGTGGCGGGCGCCGCGATTTCCGTCTAAAAACGTGGCCGGGGGGCGGCGGCGATGCGCGCACGCGGGGGCCGCATGCATGGCGATAACGCGCGATGTCTGCGTGCGGTTATTTTCATTGCCGCAACGCTGCTCACGGGCGGCTGCGCCGGACAGCATTTCGGGTTTGGCGGGCATGGCGGCGACGCCGAAGGTGTTGGAACTAATGCCTATCCGCAGAACTACAAGGCGGACATTCTTGCCGCCATGCATGCCTACTTGAACGACCCGACCGGGATTCGCGACGCCACCATTTCCGAGCCGATGTTCAAGCCGATTGGCAACGGCACGCGCTACGTGGTGTGTCTGCGCTTCAACGGCAAACAGGGTAACGGCATGTACGCCGGCGATAAGCTGATTGCCGCCGAGTTCCTGGCCGGCCGGTTCGACGATTTCGTCGATGTGGCTGCGGCGCGCGAGCCTTGCGCCGGCGTCGTCTTGGCGCCGTTTCCCGAACTCGAACAGCTCAAGCCATGACTGCCAAAATCCAGTCGCGAATCCGCTTGAAACTGCCGAGACTCTCCGTCTTGAATAGAACGGGGCGCCATCGGGTGAGAGGTTAGCAATGAAATTCGGACCTGCTGCGGCGCGCTCCGCAGCTCTTGCCGTTGTGCTTTCGGCGTTATCCGCGGCGTCGGCTGCCGCGTCTCCCGGCGTCGTGAACACGACCGTCAATCTGCGGCAGGGACCGGGAACCACGACCGCGGTGCTCGCGAAGGTTCCCGGCGGCGCGACCGTCGATGTCGCCGGTTGCAGCGGCGAATGGTGCCAGGTCGCGTTCGCGGGCCATAGCGGCTACATCATCGCGACGGCGCTGGGCGGACCGCCGCCTGGCGGACCGCCGCCCGGTTACGTGCCGCCCCCAGCGACGGTCTACGTCGCGCCGCCCCCCTATTATTACGGGCCGTGCTGTTACGGCTACGGCTGGCGAGGCGGCTGGGGCTGGCACGGCGGCTATGGACGGCGCTGGTAGCAGCCCAAACGAAGTCGGCGTGGGCGCACCTCTTTAGGCTCGCTCCTGCCGGCTGAAATGTACCGACGCGCCGGACGCTACCAGACTTGCGGCGATAATGGCGAAGATGCCGGCGACTCCGGTGGCTGTCGCGATCAGGCTGGCGAGGAACGGCACCGCCGCCTGTCCGAGGCGGTTGCCGGTGATGCGCAATGACATCACCGTGCCCATCGCCGCCGTGGACGCGAGATCGACCACGTTGGTCAAACTCAGCGTCGTGGCGATGCCGAGCGAAAAGCCCAAAAAGGTCATCGCCGCGTACATGATGGTCAACGGCAGCGGTAGCGCGAAGCAGGCAAAGCCAAGCCCGGCGCTGGCCATCGTGATGAGCGTCAATTTCTGCCGCGCGACGAGCCTTAGCACGCGCGTATAGGATAAACGCGAGGCCAGCGAGGCGACCGAGCGCACCGTAAGCAGCGCGCCGATGTTGCGCACGTCGATATTCTGTTCGGTGCCAAGCAGCGGCAGATAGATGGTGAGCAGATCCTGCGAGGTGATGGTGATGACGCTGGCGATCAGGACAGCCATCAATCCGCGTTGGTGAAGCAGCGTGCGCAGCGGCACGACCTCGCCATGTTCGCTCCGCCGCAGATGTTTCGGCGCCGGCCGGATGGCGGCAGCCGTCGCTAGCGAAACGACCGCAACAATGAGAGCGGCGCCGAACAGGGGTCTGGTCGCCGGCATGGTGGCGGAGCCGCCCAGCCAGGCGATCAGATAAGGGCCCAGCCCCTGGCCGACCGCGCTGCCGACCACGTAATTGCCGAACGCCGAATCGCGCCCGCGCGGGCCGGCGCTGCGAATGCACAGCATCTGCTGGCTCGCCATCAGAAACAGATGGCCGACGCCGAACAGCGCGGTGAGCAGCAGCAGTGCAGTCAGCGAATTGGCGAAAAAGTAGAAGCCCGCGCAAACGAGGACGAAGATGCTGGAGCCGAACCACGCGGCTTGCGCGTCATAACCCCGATCGAGGAGACGGCCGACCCACACCGCCAGCAACGTCGGCGGAAGGGCGAAGGTCGCCGAGATGATGCCGAGCCAAACCACCGGCAGATCGAGCTCGATCGCCCGATAGGACGTGGTGACGCGGACGATTGCATAGATCGTCTGAACGGTAGCCGAATACACGACCAGCGGAATGAGCAAACGATAATCGACGTCGTTCGCTTGCCCACGCGACGCCAGGAATTTCGACCAGGAATTCGCCACCGCCCCGCGCTCGCGTCACCCCGTCAACGAACACCTCTTTCTATCACCATTGCGCTGCCGCGGGACCTGTTTTCGCGCGATTGCTCTCACCCGCCTGGCGCGGTTGAGTTACATTCATGATGTGTTCTCACGGCATATGTTCTCACAGAACTATCGCGGCTTTTGCCGGTCTTATGCCAGCAACGGCTCTATCAGCCGCCCGGTCTCCAACGCAGGTCGATGACTTGGTTTCCGAGTTCCCGGTTCACTGAGATCGCGTGCTGCTGCATGGCCAGCGCCCCGGTCTGGTCGTCGCTGCGTGGGCATTGCACGTCGTCGAAACGCACGCCCGAACGGCTCAGCGTCCGGCCGAACTGGGATTCGGCGTCGTCCATCGATACGGTCGCTGGGAACGGCGGCGAGATATAGATTTTGTGCTCGGCATGCGACGGCGCGAGGCAATAGCGCCAATCCTCCGCGAGCGCCTTTTGCGATAGCAACGCCACCGTCAGGAGTGCAGGTACAAACAGCGCGCGCATCGGATGGTATCCTTCGGCGCTCGGCGGGACCGAGGCTCCGGCCAGCGAAGGTGCCCGATTCGCCGCCGCAAGTTAATTCAAAGTTCGACAGTCGGAACGCGGTTCGTTTTCGCCGCGCCCTAAAACCGTGCGACCATCTCCAGCGTCTTGCCCGCTTGCGCGCGATGGACGGCGGCGAGTTGCTCGGGCGAATGGCGAAGCTGCCCGACTTCCTTGGCGAATTCCGCTTTACCGCGCAGTTTCTCGGCCCAGGCGTGAACATGCGGATGCAACCGGGCGAATGGATAGCCGGCAAGCGTCAGCCGGTGCTCGTAGATGAACCAGGCGATGTCGAGCACGCTCAAGTCATCGCCCATCAGATAGGGTTGTTGCGCCAAGGTTCTGTCGAGCGCGTCGAATTCGGCGCGGAATTTCTCCGCCGAGGCACGCGCCCGTTCGTCGGTAAAGCCTTCCGCGGCGGCGCGCTGCCAAAACTCGATCTGCACTTGCTTCTCGTGATCCTGCGTGCCCTGCACGGTGCCCGCACCGTTCTTGCTGTAGCTTTCGAGAGCGGCGGCAGGTTTGGGTGGGCCCGGTGGCGCGAAGACGAAGCGAAAACTCAAGGTGCGAAGGTCGAGGTGGAGATCGTCCTCGTGCTTGAGCAGCGCCGCCACCTCGTTCTCATGGCCGGAGGGGATCAGCTTCGGCGCCGGGAATTTCTTTTCCAGATATTGAATGATGTCGTTGCTCTCGATGTGCACCGCGCCGTCATGCACCAACACCGGAACGAGCCCGCGCGGATTGATGCCGAGGAACCACGGCTGCATGTTCTCGTGGTTTGGCAGATCGACAAGATGCGATTGCCACGGAATCTGTTTGAGGTTGAGGAAGATGCGGAGCTTCTGCGAACAAGACGAACCCGCAAAGTGCAGCACGTGCACGCCCTTCCAGGTCAGCACCTCGCGTGTCCTGATGTCACTGTCGATGAGTTGAACCATGGAACCCTCCGTAGCCCGGATTGAGCTTAGCTAAATCCGGCAGACATCGATGAAGTGAAGCGTTGACCCCGAGCCTTGACCCCGATTGCGGTGGGCGCATTTCGGGTTGGAGAGGCTACAGCGCCTTGGCCGCCTCCTGCCAGCGTTGCGACGCCGTCGGGCTGGCGACGATGTCGTCGACATTGGCGAGCTTGACGCGGTCGCGCACCAGGCCCTTGTAGAAATCGGCCTTTGATACAGGCGGCACGTCGGCGATGACGGTCCAGTTCTCCCCGCCGTCAAGGCTCTCGAACACCTGTCCGTCGGTATCCGCTGCATAGAGTGAGTAGCCCGAGCCATGCACCTCGATGGTCAGCGCGGAAAACAGCGCCCGCTGGCCGTTGGGCAATCCGCCAAGGAGGCGCTGCCAGGTTTTGCCCGCATCGCGGCTCCTGAAAATTTTGCCGCGCGCGCGGCCAAGCTCGTACCAATGCACTGGCCAGCCCACGCCCGCCGACATGAACAGGAGATCGGGATCGTCGGGATGCAGCACAACGGCGTCCGGATAATTGGCGTCGGCCGGCATCGTGATGCGCGCAAAACTCTTGCCGCCGTCTTCGCTCGCCATCATGCCGACGATGCCGTTGGCGATGATAATGCGCTGCGGCCGCGCCGGATGCACCAGGATGCGGTGGATGTCGCACTCGCGCGGGTCGGGATCGACCGGCAGTTCGGTGAATGTGCGGCCGAAATCGTCGGAATATTGCAGCGAGCCGATTTCGACGCCCGCCCACAGCCGGTCGCCGTCGATGACGATGTCCTTGATGTGGCCGATGCGCGGGGGCGGCGGGAAGGTCCAGTGCGGGACCGATTTCGCCGCGCGAAAGGCCGGCAGCTCGCGCCAGCTTTTGCCCCGATCCTCGCTCACGTAGAGATGCGCCGGCAGCGCACCCGCGAACACAACTTCGCGCCCCTGCAGGCGCCCGGCGCGCGTCGACCAGAATTCATGATGGGAGAGGCCGTCGTTGACCCAGCTCCACTTGATCCCGCCGTCTTCGCTGCGGGCCATGCCGACGCCGCGGGTCGAGGCGAACAGCGTGCCGTCCTCGAGCG
>DATJTL010000012.1:0-4679 GCA_035503415.1 Xanthobacteraceae bacterium | reverse complement strand
ACGCCGCGCAGCGCGTTGAGCAGCATGGCAATGCTGGCGACCGAACAGGCGCTGTCGGTGTCCTGAGAGACGTAGAAAGGGCTGATAGTCCAGTAGTCAGGCGCCGCGTAGGTGCGCAGATAACCGGTAGCCTGCTCGATCGAAACAGCATTAGGTCCGAGCTTCGGTTTGACCTCTCGGGCGTCGGCGCCTGGCGCCCAAGCCAAAGCAGTCCAGATAATTGCGAGCAGGATTGTTTGAAGGCAGGAACGGAGCAATTTGTTCATGCTGTGCGCGAGCGATCGCATGTCAGCCGATCGCGGACTTCAGGCGGAGATTATGATCGGCAGCCACCGTACGCCGTGTGACAGTACTGGCCGGCGTGGCAATACTCAAAATGCCGTGACGCTGCTGTGTGACACTCGCAGGTTTTCACAGTCACCAGGCCGTCACCGCAATGAGCGAACCGCTTGAACTTGATCGCAGCCGAAGCGCTTTGGGTCGGCAAGCACGCCATCAGAAAAAGCAAAGCGGCGATAGTTCCTCGCATCATTTTCCCGAGGCTGGTTGTTTCATCGCTACCTGACACCGGCAGCACATCATAAATCGCGTTTCTGAGCAATCGCGGGTCATTGACCCTACCGCCTTACCGCAATAATTCCCTCAGCCGGAGGAAGATGCTGATGTCTTGCTCCACACCGCGACCAGCGCCTTGCGATCGAGCTTGCCGCGCTCGGTTTTCGGCAGCGCCTCGGCGAGGAAGATGCGCTTCGGCGCCTTGGAGGCCGGCAACGTGGCGCAATAACGCAATAGCGCGTCGGCGTCGGCCGCAGCGCCCGGCCGCGTGACCACGTAGCTCACCACTTCCTCGCCGTAGATCGCGTCCGGCACACCGACGGTAGCGGCTTCGATCACGTCGGCGTGCTGCATCAAAAACGAATCGATCTCGACCGGCGAAATCTTGGCGCCGCCACGGATGATCAACTCCTTTTCGCGGCCGGACAGGGTGAGAAAGCCGTCGGCATCGAGCGAGCCGAGATCGCCGGTGCGAAACCGCCCACGGCAGTTGATTTTCACGTCGCCGTCCTCGCCGAGGTAACGGTAGGGATGCTCAGCGCCGAGCCCGCCAAGCTCCACGTAGCCAATTTCGCCGGGCGGCAGGCGGCGTCCCTCGGCATCGACGATGGCGAGATCGTGATAAGCAAATGGCCGGCCGACCTTGCCGAGACGCCGCTGTTCGCCAGGGATGGCGGCGATCCAGCTCGCCTCGCTGGCGCCGCAGCCCTGCGCCACCGGAATGCCGAATTTCTGCTCGAACCGCTTCCATTCTTCGAGCAAGAGCGGCGCCGAACTCGACGTGACAAAGCGCAGCATCGGCAAATCGTTGCGATGCGCTTTCTGTTCGCTGTTGAGCAGGATGTTGATCGTCGTCGGATTGCCGGTCGAGATCGTCACGCCGTGCTCACGCAGATGGCCAAAGAACCGGCTCGCCGAGAATTTCTCGGCGAGAACCAGAGTAGCGCCGCGGTTGACCACCGCAAGCGCGCCCAAAGTCTGCGCCGAGTTCCAGCTGAACGGCCGGAAGTCGTAGAGCCGGTCGTCGGCGCCGATGCCGAATCCCTCCGCGAGCGGATCGATGTTGAGAAGATATTCGCGAAAATTCAGAATCACGCCCTTCGGTTTGGCGCTAGTGCCGGACGTGAACAGGATGATGGCGTCGTCCTGCGGCCCCGCCGCCGCACCCGGCTCGGCCGGCGCAAGTTGGGCAAGCTCGGCGAACAGTGTTTCGGGTTCTGTTTGGCCCAGTCGCCCGAGCCGCAGTCGCGGCACGCTCGCCGCGGCAACAAGATCGTCAAGGCCGAGCCCATCCTGGTAGAGTACGAGCCGCGGTTTCAGCCGCTCGAAGATGTTGCCGAGCTGATTGCGGTTCATCTCGACGTGTATGGTGCAGATTGTGGCGCCGGCAGCCATCACACCGAAATAGCAGAGCAGTTGCTCGATCGAATTGTTGGCGAGAAGGGCGACCCGATCGTTGCGGCTGATGCCGCGGGCGCGCAGGAAGGCGGCAAAGCGGCCGGTCATTTCGCGCAGCTCGCCGTAGCTCACCGCGCGTCCGCCGTCGGCCGCGATCACCCACGGCTTCTCGGGTGCACGCGCGGCGGCGCGTGCGATCCAGCTTTGCAGCAGGTTTGAGCCGGCGTCTGCCTGCATGATAGGATGGCCAACGGCAATTGCTTAGCATTATAAGCATTTTGCCGGCAGGCAAAACAAGGTACCGGCGATGGCGCAAGAGAACCTCATGCCCGATCCGATGTCGACGCCGCTCGGCGCGCCAACCGCCCCAATTGCGGGTTCGAACACTGCACCGTTTCTGCCCTACCACGACCTGCGCCAATGGCTCGAGGAAGCGCACAAGCTCGGCGAGGTGAAGGAGGTTGGCGGTCTCACTTACCAGCGCGACATCGGCATGGTCGCCGAAATGTCGGCGCATGCCGACGACGCGCCGTGCTTCATCTTCACCGACGTGCCCGGCACGCTGCCGGGCAGCCGACTCCTGGTCAATTTCTTTGCGGGCAAACGCAAGGCCATGACGCTCGGCCTTTCCACCGAGATGTCCAAGCTCGAGCTCTCCGAAAGCTTTCGCGTCAATCACGCCGGCATGAAGAAGCGCATTCCGCCGAAATACGTCGAGTCCGGTCCGGTGATGCAGAACGTGCTAACCGGGGACGCCATCGACGTGACCAGGTTCCCGGCGCCGCAATGGCATCCGCAGGACGGCGGCCGCTATATCGGCACCGGCTGCTACAACATCATGCGCGACCCCGACGACGGCTGGATCAATTGCGGTACCTACCGCGTCATGATCCACGACGAAAAGACGCTCGGCTTCTACATCTCGCCGGGCAAGCACGGCCGGGTGATGCGCGACAAATATGCCGCGCGCGGCGAGCGCATGCCGGTCGTCATCGTCTGCGGCGGCGATCCGATGAGCTTCCTCATGGGTTCGAGCGAGGTGCCGCAGGGCGTGTGCGAGCTTGACGTCATTGGCGGCATGCGCGGGCAGCCGGTCGAGGTGATCAAGGGGCCGGTGACCGGCCTGCCGATCCCCGCCAACGCCGAAATCGTGATCGAGGGTTTTGTCGAACCCGGCAACGTGCGCGAGGAAGGTCCGTTCGGCGAGTGGACAGGCTATTACGCATCCGACGAACGGCCTGAGCCGGTCATCGACATCAAGGCGATCTATCATCGCAACGAGCCGATCCTGCTCGGCTGCGTGCCGCAACGCCCGCCCGACGAGATCTGCCGCTATCGCGCCATCGTGCGCTCGGCACTGCTGCGCGAGAACATCGAGAAGGCCGGCGTGCCGGGCGTCACCGCGGCCTGGGCGCACGAAGTCGGCAATGCACGGCTGTTTCTCGCCGTCGCCGTCAAGCAGCGTTATCCGGGCCACGCCAAGCAGGCCGGCCATATCGCCGCGCAATGCCACGTCGGCGCCTATTGCGGGCGCTACGTCATCGTCGTCGACGACGATATCGATGTCTCCAATCTGGAAGAGGTGATCTGGGCGCTGATCACCCGCTCCGATCCGGCGACCTCCATCGACATCATTCGCGGCGCCTGGTCGACGCCGCTCGATCCGCGCATCGAGCCGGAACGCAAAGCCGCCGGCGACTACACCAATAGCCGCGCGGTCATCGACGCCTGCCGCCCGTGGCGCTGGCGCGACAAGTTCCCGGCGGTGAACATGCCGTCAGCGGAAGAGCGGCGCGAGGGGCTGTCGAGATTTGGAGATCTGATGAAAGGCTGAACGGATGAGCGGCAACGCACAATGGCCCGAGCTGCCCTATGCGGCGTGGAGCGACACATGCGGCACGCTGCATCTGTGGATGCAGATCGCCGGCAAGGTGATCTTGGAGTCGACGCCGCTCATTAGTCATTGGTGGAACGTGACATTTCACGTCACTGCCCGCGGCATGGCCAAGCGGGCGATACCCTATCAGGGCCGCGTCTTCGATATCGTTTTTGATTTCATCGATCATCGCGTCGACATCGAGGTGAGCGACGGCCGCGCCGAAAGCATCCCGCTGCGGCCGATGGCAGTGGCTGATTTCTACGCCGAGTTCATGCAGCGATTGCAGCGCCTCGGTATCGAAACGCGCATCTGGTCGACGCCGTGCGAGATCGAAGACTGCATCGCTTTCGATCGCGACCGTCAGCACGCCCAATACGATCCTGCCTATGTGCGAAAATTCCATCAGGCATTGATTGAATCCGACCGCGTGATGAACGAATTTCGCGCCCGCTTTATCGGAAAAGTGAGCCCGGTCCATTTCTTCTGGGGTAGTTTCGATCTTGCGGTGACGCGCTTTTCCGGCCGCGCCGCGCCGCCGCCGAAAGGTCATACGCCAAACGTTGCCGACTGGGTGATGGCGGAAGCGTATTCGCACGAAGTGTCGAGCTGCGGCTTCTGGCCCGGCAACGGCGGCTTCGGGCAGGCGGCATTTTATGTCTACGCCTATCCGGAACCGGAAGGTTACGGCGATACACGGCTGAGCGTATCCGAGGGCGCTTACAACAAAGACGTCGGGCAGTTCATCCTGCCTTACGATGCGGTGCGCCAGGCGCGCGATCCGGATGCGCTGCTGCTGGGCTTCCTGCAGGAGACTTATGCGGCGGCCGCCGATCTGGCGAAATGGGAT
>DATJTL010000011.1:0-6831 GCA_035503415.1 Xanthobacteraceae bacterium | reverse complement strand
TTCGACCGGCTGCCGGACTTTGGCCGGCGAAGCGTCCTTGATCGGCAAGTGGATGGTAAAGCGCGAACCCTCGCCTTCTTTGCTGGTGACGAAGACGCGCCCGCCGTGAAGGTCGACCACCATCTTGACCAGGTGCAGGCCAACGCCGGTACCGATGATTCCCGAGACATTGCTGCCGCGGTGATAGCGCTCGAATAGCTGGTCGAAGTCGGCAACCGGAATGCCAATGCCGTGGTCGGCGACCGCGACCACGACCTCGTTGGGGAACATCTCGGCATCGACCTCGATGGCGCCGCCGCCAGGCGAATACTTGATGGCGTTGGAGAGCAGATTGCTGAACACCTGAAACAAGAGCTTGGCGTCGCCGACCATGGGAATCGACGGGCTGTTGAAGCGCTCGACGATCTGAGCGCCGGAAACCATTTCACGGTGCAACTGGCAGACCTCCTGCAGCAACGAGGCCAAGTCCATTTCCGCCGGATGGAAGTAAAGCCCGGCACCGCCGTCCATCAGCCGCGAAGAGCTGAGCAGGTTCTCGATCAGGTGGGTCATGCGCATCACGGCGCTGCGGATCTTGCCGGCGCGTTCGCCGATGTCCTGCGGCCGCACCGTTTCCTTGGTCTTATCGAGGCGCCGCGCATGGCCGTCGATGATAGTCAGCGGCGTGCGGAACTCGTGCGAGGCCATGGAGACGAAGTTGCGCTGCAGGAGCGCCAGGCGCTGTTCGTGCGCCAATTGCTCCTCGAGCATGGCGGCCTGGCGGGCGAGCGTGCGTTGGCTGCGCATCAGTTCGATGGCGTTGTTGCGAAAGACCACGGCGGCCTGCGCCATCTCGCCGATCTCGTCCTCCCGCTCGGTTTCCGGAATCTCGACTTCGGTGTCGTTGGCGGCGAGCCGGCGCATGCGGTCGGCGAGCGCCAGCAGCGGATGGGAAATTGATCGGCTGATATGGATGAGAGCCGCGACGACCATCACGCCGGCGATCAGCATGACCAGCACGATGAGCCAGAGGGCCTGCTTGTAGGCAAAGCCGAGACGGTCGCTCGCCGTCTGAGCGTCGGCAACGCCGCGATCGGTGAGCTGGCCAAGCGTGTCGCTGGCGGCGTTGTAGGCGATGCGCGAGGAGCCGTTATAGATGGCGAGCGCGGCGGGCTTCTGTCCGCTGCGCGAGAGTTCCAGCATCTGATTGACGATGGCGCGGTAGCCGGTCCAGCGCTCCTTGAACTGGCGATAAAGATTCTCGACCCCCTCATCGTGCGAGATCGCCTCGAACTCGCGTTCGGACGCCGCAACTGAGCGGTCCAGATCCGCCATCTGGTTCTCGGTCGCTACCAGATCGTCATGGCTTTCGGACAGCAGGTTGCTGCCCTCGATAGCGCGAAAGTCTGAGGTGTAATTATTAAGGTCCCCCAGAGCGCGCATTGTCGGCAACCAGACCTGGGCGACGTTGGACGCCAGCAGGTTGAAATTGCTCAGCCGCCAGATGCTGAACATCCCGAGCACGGCGACCAGCGAAAAGAACAGCAGGAATACCGCGGCGAGGTGGAAACGGATCGATTGCGGTTGCCGCATGAGGGAAACCATCCCTGCGCCAAGCCCTCCCGCGCGGCCGGCGTTTCTATCGCCCATGTATATAGCACGCGTCGGACCGGGGGAACCTTGGGGTGCGCAAATTGTTGCCCGCGAGCCCGCATCCTCCTAGATATGCGGCCGAGAAGCTTGTTTACCGAACACCGGGTCATCGCCTCATGCCCGAAGCGCCAAAGAAGATCCTTTGCATCGAGGATGACCGCGAGGCCGCGGCGCTGATCGCCGAGGAATTGGTCGACCGCGGCTACGACGTCGCCGTCGCGTATGACGGCCGCGAGGGGCTGGCCGCCATCCTCAAGACCATGCCCGACCTCGTGCTTTCGGATATCAGCATGCCGGTGATGTCGGGATTCGATGTCCTCGAGCGCCTGATCTCGCTGGCGCCGCGCTTCTCGAAAATGCCCTTCATCTTTCTCACCGCGCTCACCGATCGCGACCACGAACTCAAAGGTCGCCTGTTAGGCGCCGACGATTACGTCACCAAGCCGATCGATTTCGATATGCTGGCCGCCATCATCAAGGCACGGCTTGCCGGCATCGCGCGCTCCAGCCTGTGGCCGAAGACGGTCCCGCTCAACGACCGCGAGGTGGAAGTGCTGACCTGGGTGGCGCGCGGCAAGACGTCGATGGAGATCGGGCAAATTCTTGGCCTGACCAAGCGCACGATCGATTTCCACATCGACAATGCTCGCGCCAAGCTCGGCGCCGCAACCCGCACCGAGGCCGTCATCAAGGCCGCGAGCGACCGCCTGATCGAGCCCTGAAATCCTGGGCCGCCGGCCGAGACCGTCACGCTATGCGCGCGCCCCGATGAATCGAAACGCGGCTGCGCTTACAGCGTAGCCAGGAGACAAATCAGCGCGACGGGAATCGCCGCGAGCCCGAGATAGATCCAGGTGCGATGGGCGTGAGCATCGTCCGGCGCGCGGAAGAGCTGGAACACCAGCCAGATGCTCACGACAACGCCGAGCGCCAATCGAATGAGATCGCGCGGCGAGTCGAAAACCGTCCAGACGGTCGTGCTCTGCGGCATGCTTACGCGCAGCGTCACCATGACGAGGAGAGCGATGAAGCTTGTGCGCAGGAGCGTTGCCGCGATTCGCAATCCGGACGGCGTCTCGGAAGACCGCATTCCCGCGCCCCTAAAATAGCCAAGCCATCGAAAAAGATATCTACTTCATATCTTTTCGCAAGATGAGAAATTGGACGCGCCGCCGCGGCGGACGGGCGTCCAGGCCTGATGCCTGGCCGATTTTTGCGCGGCGCCTTATTCGGCCGCTTGTGGCGCGTCGGGCCTGCCGGAAGGCTCGGCGTCGTGCTGTTCGCGTAGAAACAGCGTCTGCAGCGCCGGTACCACGACCAGCAGCATGATCGGGCCGATCAGCATACCGCCGACGATGACGGTGGCGAGCGGTCGCTGCACCTGGCTGCCGATGCCGGTCGATATCGCGGCGGGCAACAGACCGATACAGGCCGACAGCGTCATCATCAGGATCGGACGCATCTGCTCCTGAACGGCGTGATACATGGCCTCGATCGCCGTCATGCCTGCGCGCGCGACTCGGTAATAGCCGTTGAGAATGAGGATGCCGCTCATCACCGAAACGCCCATCAGTGAGATGAAGCCGATGGCGGCCGAGATGCTGAAATCCAATCCGGAGACGTAGAGCGCGACGAGACCTCCGGAAACCGCAAACGGTAATCCAAGCAGCGCCAGAAAACTGTCGCGCCACGAATTGAACAGCCCATAGAGCAGCACAACGATCATCGCGAAGGTAATCGGCAGGATGATTTCAAGCCGCTGCTTGGCTTCCTGCAGCCACTCGAACTCGCCTGACCATTCGAGCCGGTAGCCGTTCGGCAGTTTGACATTTTGGGCGATGCGCTGCTGCGCCTCCTCCACTGCGCCGGCGAGGTCGCGGCCGCGGACGCTGAATTTGATCGGGACGAAGCGCTGGTTTCGCTCGCGGAAAATATACGAGGCGCCAGTGTCGAGCGAAATATCCGCAAGTTCACGCAGCGGCACGTAGGCATTGATGCCGTTGGGCGTCTGATATCCGACCTTGATGTTGCCAACATCGTCGATGTTATTCCGGTATTCCGGCGCGAGCCGCACCACGACTCCAAATTGGCGGTCGGCCTCAAGCAAAGTGGTCGCGGTGGTCCCGCCCAACGCCGCCTGAATGACGGTATCAACGTCGTTGACGCTCAATCCATAGCGCGCCGCCTTTTCGCGATTGACCCTGATGTTCAGATTGGGCTGGCCAAGCACCCAGAACGCGCCGAGATCGGTGATGCCCGGGACTTTCGCCATTTCGGGCATGATTTGCCGCGCGATCCTCTCCAAGGTGGCGAGATCCGGGCCGATCACCTTGACCGAGTTTGCGCCTTTGACGCCTGAGAGCCCCTCCTCGACATTGTCCTGGATGTACTGCGAGAAATTGAAATCGACGCCGACGAATTCCTTGTTGAATTCGCCCTGCAGGTCCTTGATGAGATCATCCTTCGTGTAACCTTTCGGCCAGTCGTCGAACGGCTTGAGCGGCACGAAAAATTCGGCATTGAAGAAGCCCGCCGGGTCACTGCCGTCGTCGGGCCGCCCGTGCTGGGAGGTCACCGTAATGACCTCGGGATGGCGGAGAAGAATTTCGCGAATCCGACTGACGATTGGCATGCCGGCCTCCAGCGATATCGTCGGCGGCATGGAAGCGCGAATCCACAGATTGCCCTCTTCGAGCGTCGGCAGGAATTCGCTGCCGAGCCGCGAGCCGAGGACAAGACTGAACGCAAGGAAGACAAGCCCGATCAAGATCGTGAGCTTGCGTTTCTGCAGCGACCAGCGCAGCACCGGCGTGTAGACCGAACGCAGCGCCCGCACCACGACCGTCTCGACCTCGCGGACGCGCTCAGGAAGCAGCAGCGACGACAGGCAAGGCGTCACCGTGAATGTCGCCAGCAGCGCGCCGATAAGCGCATACGCATAGGTGCGCGCCATCGGGCCGAAGATCTGGCCTTCGACGCCCTGCATCGTAAAGAGCGGAATAAACGCCGCGACGATGATGGCGGTGGAGAAGAACACCGCGCGGTCGATCTGCAGTGCGCTGATCAGCATCAGCCGCAATCGGTCGTTCCAGGCCGAACTCGTCAGGAGGTCAGGCGTGCGCGTCGGATCCGCTCCCCACCGCTCTTCCGCGAGATCCTGCAAGAGCTGCTGTCTGACTTCCGGCCTCGACTGGAAATTCCGATAGATGTTCTCGACAAGGATCACCGCCGCATCGACGATGATGCCGAAATCGACGGCGCCGACCGAGAGCAGATTGGCATCCTCGCCGCGGATGACCAGGATGATGATGCTGAAGAACAACGCGAACGGAATGTTGGCGCCGACGATAACGGCACTGCGCAAATCGCCAAGGAAAATCCATTGGATGAAGAAAATCAGCAGGCAGCCGAAGACGAGATTGTGCAGAACCGTGGCGGTGGTGACATTAACGAGCGTGGAGCGGTCGTAGTACGGAACCAATTTCACGCCCGGCGGAAGCGAGCCGTCTACGTTCATTTTCTCGATTTCGGCCCGCACGCGCGGCAGCACATCGTTGGTGTGCAGCGTTCGGTTCATGACCACGATGGCGGCGACGATGTCATCCTGGTGATCGCGCCCTGCCTTGCCCAGACGCGGCACATAGCCGACCGAGACCTTGGCGACGTCTTTTATGAAAATCGGCACGCCGTTCGATTCGCCGAGCGGCACGTTCTCGATATCCGAGACGTGGTAACCCTGCGTCAGGTCGTCGGCGCCGCCGCTGTTCATCAATCCGATGCCGCGGATGTTCACCGATTGCTGGCCCATGTTGATGGTGCGGCCGCCGACATTGACGTTGGCATTGCCGAGCGCGGCGATCACCTGCGGTAGCGTGACGTTGTAGGCGTCGAGCTTCTGCAGATCGACGTTGACGTCGTACTGCTTGGTCGTGCCGCCCCAGGTATTGACCTGGACTACTCCTGGAACGGTGAGCAGGCGGCGCTGGACGATCCAGTCCTGCACCGTGCGCAAATTCGTGAGCCCGAAATGCGGCGGTCCGACCACCTGATAGCGATAGATTTCGCCCACCAGGCTGCTGCCCTGGATCGTCGGCGAAACGCCATTCGGTAGACTGACGTTCTGCTGCAGATTGATGGCGGTCTGGGTGAGCGCAAAATAATAGTCGACGCCATAATTGAACGTCACACGCACGAATGACAGGCCATAAAACGAAGTCGACCGGATAACATCGACGCCGGGCGTCGTGGACAGACCGACCTCCATCGGAATGGTGTAGTAGCGTTCCATCTCCTCGGCCGAGAGGCCGGGCGCCTGCGCGGTGATTTCGAGAATGACTGGCGCCGGATTGGGATAGGCCTCGATGTTCAGCCTGGAAAAGGCGAACAGGCCTGCTCCGATAAACACCAGCAGGCCGAGCAAAACGAGCGGTCGGCGTGTCAGCCCGAACGTAAGCAGTCCCTTCAACACGGCTAGTACCTTGCCCCGCTATCACTCACACCGGCGCTGCGCCGACCAACACTCATTGCTCGATAGCAAGCTGGTTGCTCAGGAAGATCGCGCCTTCGGTGGCGACCAGCTCGCCGACCTTCACGCCCTCGAGAATCTGCCGATAACCGTCGTACTCGCGGCCCATCTTCACTGTCCGCTGGGTAAAATGACGGCGGTCGGATGTGACCCAGACCGTTTGTGTACCATCACCCTCGCGCACTACGCCGTCGAGCGGAACAGCAGGCGAGCGCTCCGGCGCGCCCACCTCGATGCTGAAGCTTGCAAACATCCCTGCCCGTAATTGGTGCTGCGGATCTTTGATCTCTGAACGCACCAGCACGCGCCTCGTGTTCGGGTCCACCGCCGCTCCGATCGTGGTCACCCGTCCCTCGAACACCCGCCCGGGGAAGGCCGCGATCCGCACTCGTTCCGGCTGCCCGACGCTGAACGCAGGGCTGTCGTCTTCGGCGACGTTCGCCAGCATCCACATCGTGTCGATATTGGCCACCGTGTACGGCGCCGGCGCACTGCCCGGCTGTACGAACAAACCCGGCGCGGCATTGCGCGCGGTGATCCGTCCGTCGATTGGGCTCGACACCACCAGTGTCGGATCGGCAATGCGCTGTGCCACGATCTTGTCGATCTCGGCATCGGACTTGCCGAAGATGCGCACCGCGTCACGCGCCGCGCGCAGATTGCCTTCAGCCGTC
>DATJTL010000010.1:0-28642 GCA_035503415.1 Xanthobacteraceae bacterium | reverse complement strand
GTGTTTGTTAGCCCGCTGGAAAGGTTACCCGATCTAAATGTATTCCCGTCTGACGAGAGTTCGACCCGCGTGGGCGGCCCCGCAGCACTGATGTAGCGCTCCTAAGGTCGGCGGGGTCGCTCGTTTCAGCGTTTATGTCATTGCGCGCGCGGCGGTACTTGCGGCCATTGGCCCGCTTCTATGCGCCCGGCCGCGATCACCGCCTGGGTGCGGCTGTCGACGCCGAGCTTTTGCAGGATCGCCGAGACGTGCGCCTTGACGGTCGCCTCGGAGACGCCGAGCTCGTAGGCGATCTGCTTATTCAAGAGTCCCGCGGACAGCATCATCAGCACGCGAACCTGCTGCGGCGTCAGCGTCGACAGGCGCCCGATCATCGCTGCGCTCTCGGCATCGGGCTCAAGCGCGAGATCGACATCGGGCGGCGTCCACAGTTCGCCGGCCAAGACGCGGGCGATGGCCCCCCGCAAGGCGTCGGCGCCGAGCGTTTTCGGCAAAAATCCCGAGGCGCCGAATTCCATGCAGCGCCGAATCACGGCGGGATCGTCGTTGGCCGAGACCAGGACAATGGGCACGCTCGGATATTGCGCGCGCAGATACATCAGGCCGGAGAATCCGCGCACGCCGGGCATGCGCAGGTCGAGCAGGATCAGATCGACCTCGCCCCCGCGCTCCAAGAGCCCGGTCACCTCCTCGAACGTCCCGGCCTCGCCGATCTCGGCGCCGCCGAATAGGCTGCAAACCGCTTCGCGCAACGCGCCGCGGAACAGCGGGTGATCATCGGCGATGACCAGGCGAGGGCGCTCAGCTTGGCTCAATGAAAGATCCCAATCGGTCGTACTGTTTCATATCTTAAAGTTGTCGGCAGGCCCGCGAAATCTCTCATGGCTGTGCACATGTGCCGAGGAACTGCAGCGCGACCTCGCGCCGATGCGGCGCCCGGCGATGCTCGGCCACGTAGATGCCCTGCCAGGTTCCCAGGCCCAGCCGACCGCCGCTCACCGGGACGTGCAGGCAGACCCCGTTGAGCATCGATTTGACATGCGCCGGCATGTCGTCCGGTCCCTCCGTGTCGTGCACCCAGCCGGCATCTTCCGGCGCGATGCGGTTGAGCGCGCTGACGAGATCTGTGCGAACGTCCGGATCGGCATTCTCCTCGATGACCAGCGATGCCGACGTGTGGCGCAGGAACAGCAACAGCACGCCGTCGCGCGCTTTGATCGTTTCGAGGAAGCGCGCAACGTCGCGCGTAATTTCGAAAAAGCCTTCGCCGCTGGTTTCTACCGACAAAACGGCGCTTGCTATCGATTCCGGTCGCGCGATCTGGATGGTAGATAGTGAGTTCACGGTACGATCGATCTTTGCAGCCGGCCCCTCTCAGCCTCGATGTAGGACCTGATTTTGTGCATTGGCGATGGCGTCAACCAGATGATGCCAGAGCCGCCCGACAAAGAGCATGACGCGATCGAAGTCGGCGCTGTCGGGCAGCCGAAACGTCACGCTCCTGCCGCCGCCGGCCGCAGGTGGCTCCTCCATTATGCCCGGCGGCAGCGCAAGGCCGTGCGACAGCAGGTCCGCCTTGAGCGCGGCATTATCCTTGCGCAACCGTGCAATCTCGTTCTCGAGCACGGCGCGATCTTCGGGCGCCGCCAGGCAGGCCCAGCCGACGGCTTGCTGGCTGCACAGCGCGACTTCACCTGTCTCTTTGTCCAGGCGCAAAAATCCATCCGTGACTTTGTGGAAGGTGTAGCGACCTTCATCGTTTGGCGGCGTCGGCGAGTCCTCGGCAACGGCGGATGCAGTCAAGACCAAGCCGGCAATGATGGCGGCGAATGCTTTGCGGATCATGCTTTTCTCCTGACGCCGGCCATTGGATGGGAGGTTCAAGGATGCGGACATCTGAACCGCCACACTGGTGTCGCATTATAGCAAATAGCGCCGTGGCGAGGGCGGATCGCTCGTGCTGCCGTTAACGGCGGCAGCGCGCCGTTGGCGCGATCACTGTTGCGACCGTGCCTTGTAAGAGGAGCCCGGCGCGCCAAAATACTTCTGAGAAGGCTCCATGTCGCGAGGTAAAAAGCGGTGATATCTCCACTATTTTCAATGGCTTGTCGTCAATGTGGCGTTTCTTGACTTGGCATATCCGTCTCAGTATGGTCCGCGCGGTTTCAGCGGGTGGGCGAGCCGCGATTGCCGCAAAACCGCGAGTGTCGGAAGCATGAGCGACGGCGCGCGCGACAACGGCGAAGATGGCAAAGCACAGACCGATGAAGCCGCTCTCTCCGTGAGACTCCAGCGGCTCGGCGAAAGGCTGGCGCGCGAACAGGCGACCAGGCCTTCCGAAGGTCCTCTTGAGGAACGGGCGACGACTGCATCCGGCTACGCCAGAGGCTTTCGCCTCTCCAGCGAACTTGTTGCAGGCGTGGTGGTCGGTGCCGGTCTCGGCCTGCTCTTCGACCACTGGCTCGGGGTTGCGCCGTGGGGGCTCATCGTGTTTCTGCTGCTCGGCTTCGCCGCGGGGGTGCTGAACGTGGTGCGTTCCGCGGCGGCGAATAACTAGGCTTCGCCGCGACGCTCGACGACGATTAGGACCATGCAACTCGATCCGATCGAACAGTTTCAGATCAAGAACCTGCTGCCCATACTCAACACGGGCGGGCACCAGATCGCTTTCACCAATTCCGCAGCCTACATGTTCATCATCGTCGCGGGTGTTTCGGCGCTGCTGATCGGCGCCACCTCCCCGCGCGCCGTGGTGCCCGGGCGGCTGCAATCGGTCGCCGAGGTCACCTACGAATTCGTCGCCACCACGCTGCGCAATTCGACCGGCACGGAGGGGATGAAATTTCTTCCTTTCGTGTTCACGCTGTTCATGTTCGTTCTGGGCGCCAATCTGATCGGACTCATTCCGTACTCCTTCTCGGTGACGAGCCAGCTGATCGTTACGGCGACCTTGGCACTGCTCGTGTTTTTTATAGTCGTCATTTACGGCTTCTGGAGAAACGGCCTGCACTTCCTCAAGCTGTTCGTGCCGTCCGGTGTGCCTTGGGTCTTCCTGCCGCTGATCGTACCGATCGAGATACTGTCCTTTCTCTCCCGTCCGGTCTCACATAGCGTCCGTCTCTTCGCCAACATGCTGGCCGGGCACATCACGCTGCAGGTTTTCTCCGGCTTTATCATCATGCTCGCAGGCGCCGGCGTGCTCGGTGTCTTCGGAGCGGCGCTGCCCTTCATTATGGTCGTCATTCTGTTCGCGCTCGAGCTGCTCGTCGCGCTGCTGCAGGCCTATGTCTTCGCCATCCTCACCTGCATCTATCTCAACGATGCGATACACCCGGGCCACTGATGGCCTGAACTGCAACCTCGAAAGGGAGTTATTCACATGGACGCTACTGCCGCGAAATTGATCGGGGCCGGCATCGCCTGTATTGGCATGGGCGGCGCCGGCGTCGGCGTGGGAATTATCTTTGGGCAGTATCTGTCCGCGGCGCTGCGCAATCCTTCGGCCGCGCAAGGCCAGTTCGGCAACCTGATTTTCGGGTTCGCCATCACTGAGGCGCTCGGCATCTTCTCGCTGCTGATCGCGCTCTTGCTGCTGTATCAGTTCTAGGAAAATTCTCCGTCATGGCTGCACCGGCTGCCAACACCGAAGCGCCCAGCGCGCACCATGGCTTTCCGCCGTTCGAGACGGAATACTTTCCGTCGCAGCTCGTTTGGCTGACGCTGACCTTCGTCCTGCTCTACGTGCTGATGTCGAGGGTGGCGTTGCCGCGCATCGGCTCGATCCTTGCCGAGCGGTCCAAGCGCATCGCCGACGACATTGCGGCGGCGAACCAGCTCAAGGAACGTTCGGATGCGGCGCACGCTGCCTACGAGCAGGCGCTGACCGACGCGCGCGCCCGCGCACAGTCGATAGCCAACGCGACGCGCGAGCAGCAGGCGGCTGCGGCCGAGCAAACCAACAAGCGCTTGGAGGCCGAACTGCATGAGCGCCTGGCGGCGGCGGAAAAGTCGATTGCCGGTACTCGTGCGGCCGCCATGGGCAATGTCGGCGCCATCGCGGCCGATACCGCTTCGGCGATCGTCGAGCGGTTGATCGGCAAGGCTCCGGCGCCGCATGAGGTCGCCGCCGCCTTGGGCGATGCCGGCAAGAGCTAAGGGACACCACGATGCCATCGCCCGAAGCCTGGGTCGCCATCTGCTTTGTCTGCTTTCTGCTCCTGCTCGCCTATTTGGGCGTGCACCGAAAGCTTGTTGACGGGCTCGATCAGCGGCAAGCGCGCATTAGGGCGGAACTCGGCGAGGCGACCCGCTTGCGTGAAGAGGCGCAAGCCTTGCTCGCGGAATTCGAACGCAAGGGGCAAGCGGCCGAGGGCGAGGCCGAGGCCATCATCGCCAGCGCCAAGGCCGAAGCCGAGCGTCTTGCCGCCGAAGCGAAGCAGCGGATGGAGGACTTCGTCGCCCGCCGCACCAAAATGGCCGAGGCCAAGATCGCCCAGGTCGAGGCGCAGGCGCTCGCCGAGGTACGCGGTGCCGCCGCCGATGCGGCAGTCGCCGCCGCCGAAAAGATCCTCGCCGGAGCAGCCAAGGGCAAAGTAGCCGAAGACCTGCTCGCGCGGGGCATCGAAGACATAAAGCAGAAACTCAACTGACGCGCGGCCATCGGCGGTCCCTCGGCTCCGCGTCAAACGCTCTGCACAATCCACAGTCCTGTTTCGATTCCTGTGCATAATTCCGCTTGGCGGAACCTGCGGTCTTTGAATACCGCCGACGCTCGCTATGGTCGTACCGCCAAGTCTTTGCGTAGCCGGAGGGAAGTTTTCGCGTTAGCCGGAGGGACGGCCCCAGGGTATTGCCGGGGCATCGGGGGACCCTGTGGTTATCTTCGATTGCAATGGCGTGCTCGTTGACAGCGAGTCGCTTGCGAGTGCGGTGCTTGCCGAAGCGCTTGCCGCTGTTGGCGTGACCGTGACACCAGAAACCGTAGCGCGCCGCTTCCACGGACGCCGAGCAGCGGACATTTTCGACGCGGTCGAAGCGGCCACCGGTCAAAAGCTTCCGGCCGGATTTTCTGCCGATGTCGCGGAAACAACTCTGCGGCGGATCCGCGCGGAATTGCGGCCGGTCGCGCACGCCGCTCGCGCCTTGACGTGGATCCGGGGGCCGAAGGCCGTCGCCTCATCCTCGCCGTTCGAGCGCATCCGCACCAGCCTGGAAGTTACCGGGCTGTTGGGATTTTTCTCCAATCGGCTGTTCTCGGCGAGCAGCGTGTTCAAGGGCAAGCCGGCGCCTGATATTTTCCTGCATGCGGCTTCGCGCCTGCGTGTCGAGCCGGCCGAATGCATCGTGGTCGAGGATTCGGCGGCCGGCGTGACCGCAGCCTTGGCGGCGGGAATGACGCCGATCGGCTTCGTTGGCGGCAGTGACGCTCCCGGCCGGTTGGCCGGCGATCTCGGGCGCGCCGGCGCTCGTGCGGTGATCGCGGATATGCGCGCGCTCCACAGCACGATCGTCGAGCTGCGCGGCCACTAGCTAAGCGAATTTGAAAGAACACTAGAGCCCGATGCGGCTGCGTTGACGCCTTCGCCGCTTATTCCCGCGCGGGCGGGAATCCATGACAAGTCCGCACTCTTTCAGAGAGATACACGAGCGGAGTTTGGGATTGATACCGCTTTAGCCCGTGGGAGCCGGTCTTGGTTTCGGCCTATGCCTGGGCGTCCGCTTCTCGTGCTTGGCCGGAGCTTCGACCGCCAGCGGGTCGAAACCGATATAGACGATGTAATTCTCAAGCTCTTCCGACGACGGCAGCGGAAAGCTCAAGTTGTCCTCGACGTGGGTGAAGCTCGGATTATCGTCCATGGACGCGATCGTGACCGGAATGAGGATCAGTTTGGTCACGATGGTCTTCGACGATGACGGCTTTTCGTCAACCACGGCGATACGCAACGGCACGTTGATCTGGCCGGGTCCGCCCAGCGGGCCAAGGATGATGCGTCCTTCGACGCCGACCTTCATGACCATTTGGCCGGCCACCACGGCGCATTGGCGCGCCGCGCGCTCGAAGGTGCCCTGGTATTTGAGCGACATCGCCGCGTTGTCGCCAGGCCCATTGACGACGAGCGTCGAGGCGCCCTCACGGATTTGGATATAGGGGCATTCGACATCCGGCGACGCGCCGGCCACCGGCTGCGGCGCCTTGTCGGAAGACCCGGCAAAGAAATTCGCTACGTCGTCCGGTAGCCAACTGCCACTGGACGAAGCCGGAGCCGGTGCCGGTGTTGCCGCAGGGGCCGGCGTCGAGGCCGTCGGTCCGCCAAAAAAGTTGCCGCCGCCGCTGCAGCCTGCAACCAGCAGCGCGAGCGCAAACGGAGCCGCGATTGCAGCCCGAACCGACCAGTGCTTCGGTTGAATGTGTCCGGCCATTCCCCCAACTCGCAGCAACTGCGCCGAAGCCGGCACAAAATACGGCAAACGCGCGCCCCCGTTCACCATAGCAGGCGAACAATGGCCTTCCCAAGGCGACCCGTGCCACGTGGTTAAGGCCGGTTAACCACTTCCGGCACCTGCCAATCGTGCGTAAAGCAGGTGATCTTGCCAAATGCCATTGATGCAGAGGTACTCGCGCGCATAGCCCTCGCGCGCAAAGCCGGTATTTTCCAATAGCCGAATGGAGGCCGCATTGGTTGGAATGCAGGCGGCCTCGACCCGATGCAGCCGCAGCGTGGCGAAGGCGAACGGAATAACCGCGCGCACCGCCGCCGTCATGTAGCCATTGCGTATGAACGGCAGGCCCATCCAATAACCGACGCTGGCGGCTTGGGCGACCCCGCGGCGGATATTGGCGATCGTCAATCCGCCCACCAAAGCGCCGTCCGAATTGCGCATGATCAGAAACGAATAGCCTTGGTCGGTGCGCAGATCCTCGGCATAGCGCCGCACCCGGCGGCGGAATGCGCTGCGCGTGAGGTCGTCGGCCGGCCAGGTTGGCTCCCATGGTTTGAGAAAATCGCGACTTGCGTCGCGCAGCGTCGCCCATTCGCCGTAGTCGGTCATCTGCGGCGTACGCAGCGTCACGCCGTCGCCGGTGATTGAGGCGATCGGTTCGGAAAAGTTGATGGTGCGAAAGAACGCCATCGGAGCTGGTCGGCTGGTCTTGGCAGCGATGCAACGACAAAATTTGATCGATTATGCGGCGCAGTGCGTCAGACTCTCGGCAATCGCAGCGGCGCTTTCAAGTCCTGAGCCCAGCCCGAGCATTGCCGTGGCAAGCTTGCCGCGCCGCAGCAGGGCGCGACCGGCCGCGCGGGCGCTCTCGACCGTGACCGCGTCGACTTTGGCAACGATCTCCTCGATGGGAATCGGACGGCCGTAAGTGAACATCTGCCGGGCGAGCTGTCCGACGCGATCCCCCGAGCTTTCCAGCGCCATCAACAGGCCGGCCTTCATCTGCGCCTTGGCGCGGGCGATTTCCGGCTCGCTGAGGGTCTCTGCCGTATTGGCGATCTCCTCAACAATCAGGCGCATCAAATCGGAGGTGTCCGCCGCATCGGTACCGGCGTAGAGCCCAAACATGCCGACATCGGAATACGGCATGTGAAACGAGTAGATGGAATAGCAAAGCCCGCGCTTTTCGCGTGCCTCCTGAAACAGCCGCGACGACATTCCGCCGCCCAGCACGCTGGTGAAGGTCTGTAACGAGTGCAGCGCCGGATCGGTTTGCGGCACGCCGGGCAGCGCCAACGCGATATGCACCTGCTCGAGATCGCGCTTCTCGACGTGGCTGCCGCCGCCGAAACGAGCCGGCTCCGGCGGCGGATTGGCGGGACCATTGAAGCTTGAGAAGCGCTTTTCCACTTCGGCGACGATCGCCTCATGGTCGACCGCGCCCGCCGCCGCCACCACCATGTCCGGCGCGCGATAATTGCGGGAGAGATAGTCGCGGAGCTTGCCGCCGTCGAAAGACCTGACCGACTTAGGGGTGCCGAGGATGGAGCGGCCGAGTGGCTGGTCGGGAAACGCTACGACCTGCAGGTGCTCGAAAATGAGGTCATCCGGCGTATCGGCGACGGCGCCGATTTCCTGCACGATGACATTCTGTTCGCGAACGAGTTCGTCACGGTCGAAAACCGGTTCGGAGAGGATGTCGGACAGCACGTCGAGCGCGAGCGGCACGTCCGCCTTGAGTACGCGCGCGTAATAGGCGGTCGATTCGGCGCCCGTGGCCGCGTTGAGATCGCCACCCACCGCCTCGATCTCCTCGGCGATCTGCCGCGCCGTGCGCCGCTTGGTGCCTTTGAACGCCATGTGTTCGAGAAAATGCGAGATGCCGTTTTCCTCGCGATGTTCGTCGCGGCTGCCGGCATTGACCCACACCCCGAGCGAAGCCGTCTGCAGATGCGGCATCGTTTCGGTCACCACATTGATGCCGGACTGTGTTTTTGTCACTGCAACACTCATGCTGCCGCTCCTTGCTGCGCGGCACGACTCGTCGACAGGACGAAACGCTCGACCGCTGACTGGTCGGCCGGCAGCGCAGTGACGCGCTCCGGCCTTGTATCGAGATCGGACAACCATTCCGGCAATGGCGGCCGCACGCCGCAGGCCGCCTCGACCGCATCGGGAAATTTGGCAGCGTGGGCCGTAGACAGCACCACCATCGGCACGGTCGGATCGCGCAGCTCCTTCTCCGCGACCGCGATGCCGACCGCGGTATGGGGATCGACGAAATTGCCAGTCTCGCGTTTGACCGTGCGGATGATCGCGGCGACTTCCTCCTCGTCGGCGCGGTCGGCGGCGAACAACGCGCGGATCTGCGACAGCGCGTGCGCCGACAGCGTGAAGCGGCGCGACTGCGCGAGCGAGCCCATCAGCGCCCGGATGGCGTTGCCGTCGCGGTTATAGGCGTCGAACAAGAGCCGTTCGAAGTTCGAGGAAATTTGGATGTCCATCGACGGCGAGGTCGTAGGCACCACAGGGCGAACCTCGTACGTGCCGGTCGCCAGCGTCCGCGTCAGAATGTCGTTGACGTTGGTGGCAATGACCAGGCGGTCGATCGGCAAGCCCATGCGCAGCGCCACGTAGCCCGCATAGACATCGCCGAAATTGCCGGTCGGGACGGTGAACGCCACCTTCCGGTAGGGCGCGCCGAGCGATACTGCGGCGGTGAAGTAATAGACCGCCTGGGCCACGATGCGCGCCCAATTGATCGAGTTGACGCCTGACAGGTGCACTCGGTCGCGAAAGTCGGCGTGGGCGAACATACCCTTCACCAGTGCCTGACAATCGTCGAAGGTGCCCTCGATGGCGACGGCGCTGACATTGGCGGCCTCGGCCGTCGTCATCATGCGCCGCTGCACGTCGGAGATGCGGCCCTGCGGGAAAAGAACGATCAGGTCGACCTGATCGCGGCCGCCGAACGCCTCGACGGCGGCGCCGCCCGTGTCGCCCGAAGTCGCCACCACGATGGTGCGGCGCTCGCCGCGCGCGGACAGCGCATGATCCATCAGCCGCGCCAGGAGCTGCATCGCCAGGTCTTTGAACGCCAGCGTGGGGCCGTGAAACAGCTCAAGCGCGTAGGTGTTCACGCCAAGCTGGGTCAGCGGCACCACCGCAGGATGGCGAAACGTGCCGTAGGCTTCGCGCGCCATGCGGGCGAGGTCGGCTTCGCCAATGGAATCGCCGACGAATCGCCGAATCACCTCCACGGCGACTTCCGCGTATGGGCGGCCGGCGAATGAAGCGATGGTCGGCGGGTCGATCCGCGGCCACGATTGCGGAACGTAAAGTCCGCCGTCGCGGGCAAGGCCCGCGAGCATCACCTCGGCGAAGCCGAGTGAGGAGGGCTCGCCCCTGGTAGAGACGTGACGCACGATGATGTCCTGAACGCCGATCCGGCTTGGGCGCGTGCCTTAAGGTATTGATATGCCTATGTTTACCGCTGCAAACGGCGCTGCCGCCTGCCGTCTGCCAGGAATACACTAATAGAAAAGCGGATGCCTTCACAAGGAAGGCTCTTGGAAGGCTCTTGGCGTCCTTGTGCCGTACTACAGCCACATTCCATCGCCGTTTCTTACACAATCGTGTCGGGCATGTCGCAACGTGGGGGCGCGGCAGCGCCAAGGGAGTTCGAGGGCCCTCGATGGTTCGGTCGTTGTGCCAGTCGCGTGACGGTCGGGACTGATCGGGTGGAAAACGGAGCGCCGCCGCAAGCGGTTTTGCGGCGGATGCGTACGCGAGTGCGGGGGACGTGGTCTTGTACCAGGCTAGGCTGCGCGCGGGCAGTCGGAAAAACGTGGCCGGCTCGATCGAGCTGGGCGACGAGCCCCCGATTTGGGTCGACGGCAGCCGCGGCGGCTTGATCGACCGCCGCCGCTGGTTCAGCGCAACGATTCTTACCGGGCTTTGCGGTGCCGCGCTGATGGGCGGCGCCGTTTTCGCCTCGCTCAACGGCCAGACCAATTTCGCTGCTGCCCAGAAGCGGGTCGAGACGGCGTTGCGCGGCGCGCTCACCAGCTTGGGCGACCACCTCACTGGCGGCCTGCACAAAACCGACCGCCTGTCTTCGTTCGGTGCATCGAACGTCGAACGTGAGGTCTTGCGTGTTCCCAATGTGAGCCACAGCCAGGATCGCGAGACGGTGCGGGTGCGCCCCTACGAGCGCGTATTCGGCAACTTGTCGCTCACCGCTTCCGGTCTTTCCGCCAATATTCCTCCGTTCAATCCGCAGAAAATTCTCGACGAGGAGGTGTCCGGCGACGACCACGCGGCGGTGCCGCTGCCCGAGCCGGAAGTCTCGTTGTCGACCTGTCAGTTCGTGCCTCCGCCGCAGCACGGCACGGGCGACCAAGCGGTGTGCGAGCTCAGTTCGCTCCTGCCGATGGTCAAGCGCTCCTCGCAATTGCCGCTCGACGACGTGATGGAGCAGGTGCGCGACGCCGCCAAGGAAGCCGGCATTGGCGCGCCGCAATTGATCAACCCCGACAAGTCCGGCAACGCCGGCTCGCTGCCGCTCGGCTATGCGTCCGAGGATCCGTACGTCGGTTTCGCGGCGCGCATCTTTCCGATGAACGTGACGCTGTTGCCGAAGACGCAGCCGGACGCCAGCAACGATTCCAACGAACGCATCATCGCGGCCAAGAAGGACGACACGGTCGGCTCGATCCTGCGCGACCTCGGCGCCGCGCCGGACCAGATCCAACAAATCCTCGTGGTGCTCGGGCCGGCGGCGAGCGGCGCACTAAAAGAGGGCCAGCGGGTGCGTGTGCTGCTGGCGCCGGCCGGCCTCGGTCGCGTGGTGCCGGAGCGCGTCATCGTCGAAGGCGACAGTACGATCGAAGCGGCCGCGGCGCTTTCGGACATGAACACCTATGTGCCGGTCGACATCCGCAATGTTGACAGCGACTCCACCGATCAGGGGGTGAGCGCAGGCGCCGGCGAGTCCGAGGGCGGTGTGACGCTCTATCAAAGCCTCTACGAGACCGCGCTCCGCAACAACGTGCCGCGGGCGGTGATCGACGAAATGGTGCGCATCTACGCCTATGATGTCGACTTCCGCCGCAAAGTGGAGCCGGGAGATTCGTTCGACGTACTCTACGCCGAGGATACCAGCGGCAACGGCACGCACGAGGTACGCTACACGTCGCTGACCGTCGGTGGTGAGACCAAACGATTCTACCACTTCCGCACCGCTGACGACGGCCAGTACGATTATTACGATGCCACCGGCAAGAGCGAGAAGAAGTTCCTGGTGCGCAAGCCGGTCGCGGTCGGCGTCGAGACTTCACCGTTCGGCTGGCGCATCCATCCGGTGCTCTTCTTCAAGGAGTTTCACACCGGGGTCGATTGGGCAGCGCCATTGGGCACGCCGATCTTTGCCGCCGGCGACGGCACGATCGAGCAGATCGGGGAAAAAAGCGGCTATGGCAAATACGTGCGCATCCGTCACGCCGATGGTTATGAGACCGCTTACAGCCACTTGACCGCATACGCGAGCGGGCTGGACGTAGGCAGCCGCGTGCGCCAGGGCCAGGTGATCGGCTTCGTCGGCTCGACCGGGATCTCGACCGGGCCACACGTGCTTTTCGAGATTCTGCTGAACGGCCACTTCGTCGATCCCATGCGTGTCGAGCTGCCGCGCGGTCGTGTGCTCGACGGCGGCACACTCGCCCGGTTTGAGCAAGACCGTCATCAGCTCGACGCTTTGATTGGCAGGCGCAGCCGGAAGGGTTGAATTTCAATAACCGCCCTGTTTCTATCGGAGCGCGCCCGGCGCAATTCGACACGCGCTATTCTGTGAATGTAACGGCTCGCGCCGGTGTCGAACAATTCGAAGGGCAGGGACGATGCTGAGAGACGACAGAGCTGAAGGTCGGCGTGGTTCGGAGGGCCGCAACGTGTTGGGCGAACCGCTGGAAATCTGTTCGCTCACGCCGATGACCGGCTTTTATCGCGACGGCTGCTGCAATACCGGCCGCGAGGATGCGGGCAGCCATACCATCTGCGCGGTCATGACCGCCGCCTTCCTCGAATTTTCCAAGTCGTGCGGCAACGATCTGTCGACGCCGGTGCCGGAGTTCGGATTTGCCGGTCTCAAGCCGGGTGACCGCTGGTGCCTGTGCGCGCCGCGCTGGCAGGAGGCATTCGAGGCGGGCCAAGCGCCGCGCGTGGTGCTGCGCGCCTGCCACGAAGGCGCGCTGGTTTATTGCTCGCTCGCCGATCTCAAACGCTTCGCGATCGATCTGGCGTGACCGTCATGAGCAACAATGTCATCGCCGCGCGGTAACGCGCCACTTTCGGAGTGTCAGGTCGCCAATTCACAGTTTTAGAAAGCCATAAATGAACAGGCCGCCTATGGCCCAGGTGCCGCTGATCAGGGCGGCAACGCTCAAAAGTTCATGCACCATGTTTCGTCCTTACTTGTGGGAGTGAGAGTTCGAAGGAACCGCGGCCCCGCTACGCCAGCGGTGCGGCCGCGTTACGCGGCACTGCAACGCTCGCGGCGCCTGGTAGAAAGGCGCAGCGCAGATCGAAGCTGTGACGATGATCCAGCGATGAAGGTAGCGATCCTAGGCGTGCCTGGCTCGCTTGCTCTCTCGGAGGCGCGCTTAGCACGGCCGGCGCCGCCTGCAAAGTGTTTCGCGCAAGAGTCGTGCAAGAGTCGCGCAAGAGCCGTGCAAGAGTTCCAGCGACGAGCCACCGCACGGTTATGGTGCGCCGTAGGCGTCACGGTTGGCGCGTGTTCGCGGCGCGGCAGCGAACTGAGCAAACTGTATGAGCTGTCCGAATATCACCGGCCCAATATGGGCGCCTCATCGGCCAATGTAAGTCGCGCGTGCTGCGGCAAAACCGACGGATGTTTGGATATGCGCTACGGCGGAGGAACCGTCCCGGCCTCTTACTCGGCGCGTTGACGACCGAGCGCCCAGACCGGGAACCAGATCACCAGGACGAGTGCAAGTCCGTACCAAGTCAGCGCATATTGGAGATGATTGTCGGGCAGCGTGACCATGAGCTTGCCTGGCTTCGGCAATCCGCCCGGCGGAACCGGGCTTTGCTGCTCGACATAGAATGGCGCCACTGCGGCGAGTCCATTGCTTAGTCCCTTGCCAAGTTCTTTGCCAAGTCCCTTGGCGGCGGCCATCGCCTGCGGGTCGGCGGTGAACCAGAGGTTCTTTGCCGGCTCATCGGCCGGCGTAAACCAATGGTGCGTCTCGGGCCAGCGCATCGAGCCCACGATCTCCACGGGGCCCGCTGTCTGCCCTTGCGGACGCGATGCCGGGTTCTGCCGACCGTCGGGCACGAAACCGCGGTTGACCATCACGATGCTGCCGTCAGCAAGCCGCGCCGGCGTGAATACCCAGTATCCAGGACCGGATACGTCGGGCCGAAACGTCGACGGCGCCGCGAACACCAGCGCTTCCTTGGAATTGTCGAATGTGGCCTGGAACGTGACGCTACGGTACTCGTCGTCTTTGCGGTCGAGCTTCGCCCATGTGGTAGGCGGCGGAAGGGCGATTGGCGGCGCCGCAAGCTGCGCATTAAGCGTGGCGATCAGGCCTTCCTTCCAGGCCTTGCGCTGAATCTGCCACGTGCCGAGCCCGATAAGGACGATAAAGACGACCATCGCGGGGATCAATAGACCGACCCAAGATCGGTGCGATGATCGGTGCGTTCTTTCCACGGCGCTCACGGCGCTCCCGGTCCGCCGAACCGCTGCTCCGCGGCCTTGTGGTAGTACTGCAGCGAAATCATCATTCCCTTCATCGGCCGTAACGGCCCGAGCGTGAGGATGACGATCAAGGGCAACCACAGCGCCGCGTGGACCCAATATGGCGGGCTATAGACCGCCTCCGTCACCAAGGCGGCGCCGACGACGATGAAGCCGGCCAGGAACATGATGAAAACCGCCGGGCCGTCGCCGGAATCGGCGAAACCGTAATCGAGCCCGCAGACCTCGCAACGCGGCCGCAGCGTCAGGAAGCCCTGGAAAAGCTTGCCCTTGCCGCAGCGCGGACAGCGACAGGACAATCCGGCACGAATGGCTCCGGATAATGTGGTGACCGGTTCCTGGCTCATGTCGGTCATGTAGAGATCCGTCCGTCCCCGCGAAAGCGGGGACCAAGCTAGTACGCAGCATGGATCCCCGTTTGCGCGGAAATGAGCGGAGATAAGTCGCCGCTAGCCTGCGCTGGCGCCGCCGCCCCACACGTAGATGCAGGCGAACAGGAACAGCCACACCACGTCGACGAAGTGCCAGTACCAGGCGGCGAACTCGAAGCCGAGATGTTGCGTCGGCTTGAACTGGCCGGCCAGCGCGCGGAACAGGCACACGGTCAGGAAGATCGTGCCGATGATGACATGCGCGCCATGGAAGCCGGTCGCCATGAAAAACGCAGCGCCATACATGTTTCCCGAATAGTGGAACATGGCGTGCGCGTATTCCCAGGCCTGGCAGGCGGTGAAGGACAGACCGAGCGCGATGGTCAACAGCAATCCCCACTTCAAGCCCTTGCGGTCGTTCTCCAGAAGCGCGTGGTGCGCCCAGGTCACCGTCGTGCCGGAGGTGAGCAGGATCAGCGTGTTGAGCAGCGGCAAATGCCAGGGATCGAATGTCTCGATGCCCTTGGGCGGCCACACGCCGCCGGTGAACGCGATCCGGCCGACATCCCTGAATTCATCCGGGAACAACGCGGTATTGAAATAGGCCCAGAACCAAGCGACGAAGAACATCACCTCCGAGGCGATGAACAGGATCATGCCGTAGCGGTGCGAGATCTGCACCACGCGCGTGTGGTCGCCTTCGACCTCCGCTTCGTGAATGACGTCGCGCCACCAGCCGATCATCGTATAGGCGATGCCGATGAGCCCGACGCCGAGAACGAGCGGCGAGAAGGTGACGATCGAATGCATCCACAGGATCAGCCCGACGGCGGTGATAAACGCCGAGATAGAGCCGATCACCGGCCACGGACTGGGTTTGACCAGGTGATAGTCGTGGTGCGGTTTGGCGTGTGCAACATCGGCCATGTCATCGTCTCCACTTTGGCGCGAGCCGTCGCCGTCCGCGCATTTCGTTGCCGTTAGAAACCAAGCCAAGCCGACCTGGTCGGCTCGGTGAATTTGCCTCATCGGACGAGCACGCTGCCATCCAAAGCGATTTTTGCCGCATTGCCATCCTGCCCTAGATCCGGCCCGATTGGGGCGCTGCGGCGCTCTCTTTCAACGGGTTCGCGAGCGCAGGCTCGCGCACCGGGTAGAACGTATAGGAGAGCGTGATGGTGCTGACATTGTCCTGTTCGGAATTCTGGGCGAGCTTCGGATCGACGTAGAACACCACAGCCATGTCGCGCGTCTCGCCCGGCTGCATCGTTTGCGTCGTAAAGCAGAAGCAGTTGATCTTTTCAAAGTAGATGCCGACGGTCGGCGGGCTGACGTTATAGCCGGCCTGGCCAACGATCACGCGGGGGGCCTGGTTGGTGACCTTGTAATAGACGGTCACCACCTGTCCGAGATGCACGTCGATCGTGTTGCGCTCAGGCGCGAACGACCAGGGCAGGCCGGCGGCCACGTTGGAATCGAAACGGACGGTGATGGTGCGTGCGGATTGGTGGGTCGGCACCGACTTCGCCACCTGCGTCGTGCCGCCAAAGCCGGTAGTGCGGCAGAACCAGGAATAGAGCGGCACTGAAGCATAGGCTGCGCCTACCATCAGCGCGACGAAGCCGCCGCACAGGAAGGCGACGACAAAATCGCGACGTCTTTCGCTGCGGCGCTCTGGTGGTTTTGTCTCTTCGCGCATGGCCGCTGCTTCGTCGATTGCCGCTATTGGTTCGTCTGTACTGGGCGCATGTAGTCTGGCCCGGTGTCCGTCCGGGAGCCGAGCCGCACGATCGTGACCGCGAAGATCATCAGAACGAATGCGCCGAGCGCCAGCGCGATCGCGATCGAACGGGCGCGGCGTGCGCGCAGTTGCTCGGCCGTCAGCTTGATCCCGGTTTCCTCGTCGCCCTGCCCGGCAAGCGGGGGGGATTTATGAGGAGGAAGCTCGTTCGGCGGCTTTTGGCGGAGCTCGTTCATGGTCTGGTTCGCTATCATCATGCCGCGAAATGGCCCAACAGCCCTCCCGACACCCGATCGATCAACAGCATCGCGAACAGCAGGAACAGATAGAGGATCGAGAAGCCGAACAATTGCTTGCTGGCGCGATATCCGCCGCGCTCCCGGCGCACCCGTACCGCCAGCGCGATCATCGCCGCGCCGATCGCCAAGGCGGTGAGGCCATAGACCGGTCCGGCATAGCCGAGGAGCCATGGCGCAACGCCCAGCGGGGTGAGGATCAGCGTGTAATTGAGGATTTGGCGGCGCGTGGTTTCCTCGCCGGAAACAACGGGCAACATCGGAATCCCGGCGCGCGCGTAATCTTCGCTGCGGTAGAGCGACAGCGCCCAGAAGTGCGGCGGCGTCCAGAAGAAGATGATGAGAAACAGCAGCGCCGGCTCGATCGCGAGGCTGCCGGTCGCAGCCGCCCAGCCGATCATCGGTGGCAGCGCACCGGCGGCGCCGCCGATGACGATGTTCTGCGGCGTCGAGCGCTTCAGCCAGACTGTATAGATCACGACATAGAAGAAGATCGTGAAGGCGAGTAGCGCCGCCGCCAGCACATTGATCAACAGTCCGAGCGTGACGACCGAGAACGCCGCGAGCGTCAGGCCGAAGCCGGCCGCTTCGCCGGGCGCGATGCGGCCGCGGGGGATAGGCCGGCCCGCCGTACGTGCCATGCGGCCGTCGATGTCGGCGTCGAACCACATGTTGAGCGCGCCGGCGGCGCCGGCGCCCACCGTGATGCACAGCAGAGCCGCAAAGGCGATCACCGGGTGGATGTGGCCCGGCGCCACCGCGAGGCCGACCAGGGCCGTGAACACCACGAGCGACATCACCCGCGGCTTCATCAGTTCGATGTAGTCGCCGACACTCGCGATTGAGGGTTCGACACGGGCAACAGTTACGCTCATCGGATCAGCGGCAGCGTCTCATATTGGTGGAAGGGAGGCGGCGACGACAGCGTCCATTCCAGCGTCGTGGCGCCCGGACCCCACGGGTTTGCCCCCGCGTGCTCCTTTTTCATGAAGGCGCGCAACATGCAGTAGAAGAAGATCAGCAAACCGAAGCCGGAAATGTACGAACCGATCGAGGAGACGAAATTCCACCCGGCGAACGCATCGGGATAATCGGCATAGCGGCGCGGCATGCCGGCGAGCCCGAGGAAGTGCTGCGGGAAGAACACCACATTGACGCCGATGAAGGTGAACCAGAAGTGCAGCTTGCCGAGCGTCTCGTCGTACATGTAGCCGGTCATCTTCGGGAACCAGTAGTACCAGCCGCCGAAGATTGCGAACACCGCGCCGAGCGACAGCACGTAGTGGAAGTGCGCGACGACGTAATAGGTGCCGTGCAGTTCGCGGTCGACGCCGGCATTGGCCAGTACGACGCCGGTCACGCCGCCGACGGTGAACAGGAAGATGAAGCCGATCGCCCACAGCATCGGCGTCTTGAACTCGATCGAGCCGCCCCACATGGTGGCGATCCAGGAGAAGATCTTCACGCCGGTCGGCACCGCGATCACCATCGTGGCGGCGATGAAGTAGGCCTGCACGCTGGCCGACATGCCCACATTATACATGTGGTGCGCCCAGACCACGAAGCCGATGCCGCCGATCGCCACCATGGCGTAGGCCATGCCGAGATAGCCGAACACCGGCTTCTTCGAGAACGTCGAGACGATCTGGCTGATCATGCCGAAGCCGGGCAGGATCAGGATGTACACTTCGGGATGGCCGAAGAACCAGAACAGATGCTGGAACAGCAGCGGATCGCCGCCGCCCTGCGGGTTGAAGAAGGTGGTGCCGAAATTCCTGTCGGTCAGCAGCATGGTGATGGCGCCGGCAAGCACCGGCAGAGCCAGCAGCAGCAGAAATACGGTCACCAGGATCGACCAAACGAACAGCGGCATCTTGTGCATGGTCATGCCGGGCGCGCGCATATTGAAGATCGTGGTGATGAAGTTGATGGCGCCGAGGATCGACGAGGCGCCGGCGAGATGAATCGACAGGATGGCGAAATCCATCGCCGGGCCGGGGCTGCCCGTTGTCGAGAGCGGTGCATACAGCGTCCATCCGGTCCCGGCGCCGATTTCGCCGGGCATGCCCGGAACAAACATTGACGTCAGGAGTAGCGCGAACGAGGCCGGCAGCAGCCAGAACGAAATATTGTTCATGCGCGGGAAGGCCATGTCCGGCGCGCCGATCATCAGCGGCACCATCCAATTGCCGAAGCCGCCAATCATCGCCGGCATGACCATGAAGAAAATCATGATCAACCCATGCGCAGTGATAAACACGTTGTAGGTTTCGGTGTTGTGAATAAGCAGCGAGCCCGGATACATCAGGTTGGCACGTATCAAGATCGACAAGATGCCGCCGATCGTGCCCGCAATAATCGCGAACACCAGGTACATCGTGCCGATGTCCTTGTGGTTCGTAGAATAGAGGAAGCGGCGCCAGCCGTGCGGAATGTCGTGTCCGCCCTCGTCGCCATGAGCCGCGTGTACCATCGTGTCCATTTGCATTTCCTTCGTTAGCGGCCGGCCGTCGCCGGATCGATCAGATCGTCACATCACTGCTGAGCCGGGGCGCCCGCTGCCGCGAACGTCTCCGGCGGAACGTTGTCGTTCGCGGCGAATTTCTGCTTGGCCTGACTCACCCACGCGGTGAATTCGCTGTCGCTGACGACGTGCACCGCGATCGGCATGTACGAATGATTCCTGCCGCACAGTTCGGAGCACTCGCCGTAGAAAACACCCTCCTTGGTCGCCTTGAACCAGGTGTCGTTGATGCGGCCCGGGATGGCGTCGATCCTGATGCCGAACGACGGTACATTGAAGGAATGGATCACGTCGGCGCCGGTCACCAGCACTTCCACGACCTTGTTGACCGGTACGACCATCTCGTTGTCGACCGTGAGCAGACGCGGTTGGCCGGGCTTGAGATCCTTGTCGGCGACCATCAGCGAATCGAACTCGAAATTGCCGTTGTCGGGATAGGCATAGCTCCAAAACCATTGCTTGCCTGTGACCTTCACCGTGAGATCGGGCTTGGGCACGTCGAGCTGCAGGAACAGGAGCCGGAACGAGGGGACCGCGATCGTCGCCAGGATGACCACCGGAAGGATGGTCCAGGCGACCTCGAGCAGGGTGTTATGCGTGGTGCGCGTCGGGACCGGATTGGCGCGCGCATTGAACCGCACGATGATGTAGAGAAGCAGGATAAGGACGAATCCGGCGATTATCGCGATAACCCACAGAAGAAAGTTATGAAACGCCACGATGTCGTCCATGATCGGCGTGGCGGAACCCTGCATGCCGATCTGCCACGGCGACGGCTGCCCAAGACCGGCCAGCGCAGCGCTGACGCTGCCAAGCAAGACGCCCGCTGCCAGCGCAGCGGCGGTCAAGCGCGAGAACACCTTCATCTGCATCTCTCTCCCTGATTTGAGCTCGGCCGTGACCGTCGAAGAAGAGCGCACAGGTGTATCAGGCGCAGACCGCGACAGCGTGACCCGCCTGCCTTCCTCCTGGCCGCCTGGTCCGCGAGGGCAGGGCGGACCGGTGGGTCAGAAGTCGTTGCAGGCATCGGCGGGACTAGTGTCCCGATTCCGAAGTTCGCATGATCAAGCGGCATACTCGTTTGCGAGCTTCGAAAGCGATGGCCACCAGTAACGTATCCATCCAGTGTGGGTTTTGGTTCAGAAGTCCGCACAACCAGCCCCCGGCGGTCATCGTGCGGACTTCTGGACCGCCACACTAGCCGGAATCCCGGTTCCTCAAACCACAAATCCGGCCCTGCTGCAATGCACTCAATCGCCAGGTGCGATAGCCATGTGCGTGGCATCGGAACCTGCGCGACGCTAGCGCAGCCGGGATGCCGTCATTTGGACATTCTTGACAGGTTGGGCTCAGCATGTAGGCAGGCTCGCGCCGCGGCAACCGGCCGTGGATTGATTCGGGTTAGGCGATCTTTCGCGGGCGGCAGGGGGCTTGGCTGGTGAGGGAATTGATATCATGCCGATCTGCGATCTCGGACGGCGGTTACGGCTCAATGGCCGCCCTGGGCGCCGGGCCTTACTGCGCCCGATAACGGCGGCGCTTGCCGGTACCGCCATCCTGCTTGCAGTCATCACGGCAACGGGCGGCGATGCGCGGGCCCAGGGTGTGGTCCGTTCGGTCTATGGCGACTGGCAGATCAGGTGCGAAACACCGCCAGGCGCACAGAGCGAGCAATGCGCGCTGATGCAGAGCGTGACGGCGGAGGACCGGCCCAATGTGGGCTTAACCGTGCTCGTGCTCAAAGTCGCCGACTTGAAGAGCCGCCTGATGCGCGTGGTTGCCCCGCTCGGCGTCATACTGCCGTCGGGGCTGGGCCTGAAAATCGATAATAAGGACGTCGGCCGCGCCGGCTTCGTCAAGTGTCTGCCGAACGGCTGCATGGCCGAAATCAACATGGACGACAACCTGCTCAATCAACTGCGCAACGGCCAGTCCGCAACCTTCATCATTTTCCAGTCGCCCGAGGAAGGCATCGGCTTCCCGATGAGCTTGAAGGGCTTCGGCGACGGCTACGATCACCTGCCGTGACCCTTTGCCGCTTGCGCATTGCCGTTTGCGCGGCACTGACGCGCCTCTCCGTCGATTGACGGTCAGCCCTGGAAGCGTAGGCTTGTTGGCCTAAGCCGGGGGGAAGTTGATGAGAGCGAGCGGAAAAATCGCGGCCGGAATTTCGGCCGCGGCGGTGATGGCGGCCATGCTGGCTGCCGCCCTCGGCATTACCGTCGCGGCGCAGGCCGCCGGCGGCTACCCGCAGCGTCCGGTGATGCTGATCGTACCCTACGGCGCCGGCGGGGTCGCCGATGTCGGGATGCGCATCCTCGGCGAGAAGCTCTCGACCCGCCTCAAGCAGCAGTTCGTCATCGAGAATCGCCCCGGCGCCGGCGGCATTGCCGCAGCGGAGGCCGGAGCTTCCGCCGCGCCTGACGGCTACACGCTGCTCATGACCGGCAACAATAGCGCCATCGCTGAGGCACTGTTCGCCAAGCTGCCATACAACATCCTCACCGATTTCTCCTCGGTGTCGACGGCGGCATTCTTCGATCTCTTGATCCTCACCCGCCCGGGCTCGCCGTTGAAATCGCTCAAGGATGTCATCGCGGCGGCCAAGGCCAATCCCGGCAAGCTCAATATCGGCACCATCGTGCCCGGCAGCACGCAGAACCTCGCCGCCGAATTGTTCACCAGCACGGCCGGCATCAAGGCGACCATCGTGACGTTCCGCACGTCCGCCGACATGGCCAATGCCCTCATGCGGGGCGATATCGATCTCGAGTTCGAATTCTATGCGGCCGTCAACGGTCTCCTCGCCAGCAACAAGCTGGTCCCGTTGGCGTCGACCGGCGCCAAGCGCACGGCCTATCTGCCGGACGTTCCGACCGCGATCGAGAGCGGCATCAAGAATTATGAGGTCGTCAGCTGGAACGGGCTCGCGGTACCGGCCAAGACCCCGGCGGCAGTGGTCGCCACGCTCAATGAGGCCATGAAGGACGTCATTCCCGATCCTGACATTCAAAACAAGGCGAAAGCGATGGGGATGGAAATGCGCTGGAGCACGCCCGCCGACATGACGGCGCGCATGAAGGCCGACATCGCCAAATGGAGCGCGGTCATCGCCGCGGCCGGCATCCCCAAGCGCGATTGAGGGCTATGGCCCAACGCTTGGAGCCTGCCCGCAAAGTGTCTGCTTCTGATAAAAGCCGACATTGCAGCGGACGCTTCAAAGCCGCTGTATCCACAGCGCGCCGCCTGAGTTCTTGAAGAAATCCGGGTAGGTTGCCTCGATCAAGGTTCTTTCAAATTTTGCCATGTAATCGTTGAACATGAGGAAGCGCCAGCCAGCGCTCTGGGTCAGGAAGGCCCTGACCGCATATAGCTCGTTCCAGGAACGGTTTTCGTCGACGGCCCACTCCCTGGAGTATTCAAACGGCCAGAACATGTCGTGAAAGTGCACGACAACGCCGGGAACAAGTCGCGGCAGAATCTCGAAAAGTTCGAAGCATACGTCGCTGCCGGTACTCAGAATGTGCGTCGAGTCGATAAACAAAACGTCGCCGCTTTGCAGCTCGTCGAAGATCGACAAAGGTAACGACTGAACCGGCTTGCCGATGATTTGAACCGGCGTGGTCATGCCATCGATCAGACTGTGCAGCAGCTCGGGATGAGGATCGATGAAGGTCAGCTCGCAATTGCCGTCGAGATATCGTTCGACGGTATCCAGCGTACATGCCGACGACCAGCCGCTGCCGATTTCGATCAATCGCTTTGGCCGCAGGTGGCGAAGCATCGCATGCAGGATGCTGCCGTCGCCCCAGGAGTAATGCGGATTGACGAAGGCGTAGCGGAGACCGCTACTCTTCTCGGCTGTGAACGGGATGCTCCCAAGAAACGGCAACAACGCTCGCCAGGTCGCGACCATTTCGGCTCGGTCAAGCGCGATGCCCGGCACGGTACTGGGTGTTCCAGCAGCTTCCAACGCGCTCAAGTAACCATCGATTTGCGCCGGATTGCCGATCGGAGAGTAAAAGTCCCCCGGCGGCACGAACAATTTGACCCCGCTGGTCCGGAGACGGAACTCCTCGGAGGTGACAAACTCTTCCAGGAGGTCGCCGTATGATGTGCCGGTCAACAGCGCGCGAACGTGCGCTTCGAACCCGGGCTGGTCGGGCTCCCGGCCCAGCACGCCGCGATAGAGATTTGATACGAAGCGCTCGGCCTGCTGCCGGTCTTTCATCACTGCTTCGCTGCGGACGAAGCGCCGCATGAATTCAAGCATTTTGTCGAGATTTGGCGTGATGGGCAAAGCTCGGCAAGTTACGTCTGCTGGTTGCCGAACGCAACGGCGCAGGCGGAAGTTGCCTGTATCGCGGTTCGCGCTCGATCCGTTCACCGCGGACCGCGTCAGCGCAGCGGCTTGTCACTGCGGTCGGCCATGAAAAAGGCTGCACCCGCGGCGATTGCAGCACCGAGCATCAGATACCATGCGGGTGCCATACCGTTTCCTGTCGCGGCAATCAGCGCCGTTGCAACGATCGGTGCCGTACCGCCGGCAATGCCGATCCCGAGATTGAAAGACACGGAATAGGCGCTCAAGCGGAATTCGCTGCGGAATAGCTCGGCCAGTGTGGTCGGCTCGGCGGCCATGATGAACGCCAACAAGAACGCGAATCCGAGCTGCGCGGTCCACACACCCGCGATGCCGCCGCGCAACGCCAGAGCGATCCCGCTCCAACCGACGACAAATTCGGCGGCAAACGCAACGATCAGTATTGTCCGCCGCCGCACGGCCCGATCCGTCAGCCATGCGGCGAGTGGCACGACGAACAGGGCCAGAGCCTGCGCCGCCGTGTTGGCCTGCAGCGCGTGTTTCTCGGCGACGCCTCCGAACGTGGCAGCGAAGGTCGGAAGAAACACCATCGTCAGATAATTGACGATGCCGTATCCGGAGGTGAACACGAGCGCGCAGAGCATCGCGCCTGGCGCCTCGGCGATCGCGGCTCGCAGCGGCAAAGAAGTTTGCGCCGACGCTGTCGGCGTATAGCCAGCGTCACGCAGACGATGCCGCAGAAGATAGCCGGCAGTTGCGATGATGCCGCCGAACAGAAACGGAATACGCCACAACCAGCTCCGGATCTCCGCGGTGTTTGCGAACATGATGGTCGCCGTGACAGCGCCGGAGGCCAGCAGCAAGCCGGCGGTTGCGCCGATGTTGGCGATGCTGCCCGCCAGTCCGCGTCGCTTATCCGGCGCGGTCTCGACCAGGTACGCGACCGAGCCTGGGAACTCGCCCCCGATCGAGAAACCTTGCAGCAAGCGCATAAAGAGCAAAAGTATCGGAGCGGCGATGCCGATCGCCTGATAGGTGGGTAGGAGAGCCGTCGCTGTCGTCGCGAACCCCATCAGTATGATCGAGCACATCAGAACGGCACGGCGTCCGACGCGGTCACCCAAATGGCCGAGCACGGCCGCGCCCAGGGGCCGCACCGCGAAGCCGATCGCAAAGCCGCTATAAGCTCCGATCAACGAGGCGGTACGGTCTTGACCAGGAAAGAACAACTCCGCGAAGATCGGCGCGAACAGGCCGTAGAGTCCGAAGTCATACCATTCCAACAGGTTCCCGACCGCACCCGCAAGCGATGGGACCAACAGCACACGGTCATCGCGGGGCGTTGACATGTCGTGTCTCTTTCGACGGACGGCGTTCCGGATCAAATTTGTGCAAGTTCCACATTACAGAGTGTCGCATTACCCGTCTCAATGGTCTATAAAAACAACTGCGACGGGGTTTGGGTTCAGACGTGTTGGCGGCTTTGGGAGTCCCATCCGTGGTGGGAGCCGAAGTGCCGCTGATTTCACCTGTTGAGCCGATGGTTTAGCTCGCGCAATCGGCCGAAACATTCGACCGCAATGCTCATTGGAGATTCGGACGCGTGGCGTCCGGACTCGACCGGTCTACGAGCGGTTTGATGCGCATCGTTCCCCTGGTGATTGTTCTTTCGTGTAGTTGCGCGTTGTTTCCTGCGGCGGCCTTGAGCGAAGAAAAGGGCGTCGCTCCACCGCTCGCTCTGGCGCCAGGAAACGCTCCGCCGCTCGTCAAGCCAGGACCGCTCGCTGAGCCGCGCTCATTAGATCAGGCCGGCTTGCCCACTTGGCCGCCAATCTCACACGTCCGCTATCCACAGGTTGGGCGTTACCGCGTCAATTTGGTCGGACGAGGCTACGCTTGCGAGCGCGACTCACCGGGCTCGGGAGCAAAGTATGCGCGCGCGAGCGCTACGGCTTTGCGCGTTGGCATTTGTGCTGGTGTTGGCCGGCTGCGCCAGCATCGGGCCGGCAACGATCAAGCGCGATCGTAGCGACTATTCCACCGCCATGGCGAGCTCGTGGAAGGAGTTGCAGCTCCTCAACATCATCAAGTACCGCTATTTCGATCCGCCGGTTTTTCTCGACGTGCCGTCGGTTGTCAGTCAGCAGGAAATTGAGGCTCGCGCACGGGCCGAATCGCGGTTCTTTCGCCATGATCTTTCAACCGTCGCCGGTGGTGAGGATTTCTATAATCTTCGGGCGGAAGGCCGTTATACCGATCGTCCGACGATCACCTACACGCCGATCACCGGCCAGGCGCTTGTCGATCTGTTGCTCCGCCCGACCCCGCCGGCGACGGTCTTTGCCATGATCGATGCCGGCTATCCCGCCGTCTTCATCATGGAGCGCTCCGTCAAGAGCATTAACGACCTCCACAATTATTCGCTCATTCCAAATCGCGGCGGCCATCCTGAAGACCCGCGATTCCACGAATTGCTCGAGGCGATGGGCCGCCTCCAGCGGGCCGGAGCCATCGCCGCGAGGACGACGTCGGGCGACGGGGAATCCTCCACCACAACGCTCGCGAGGCCCTCCAATACGACAGGGCCAACCGAAAACAAGGCTCTGGTGACGACCCTGTACTTTCGCCGGCACGCAAGCGCGGCTGTAGCCCGCGATATTCGCCTGGTGAAGTCGCTGCTCGGGCTCGATCCCGGGCGCAACGAGTTCAGGGTGACCGACAGCCCGCGGCACACACCCGAAGAGATCGCTGTCGACTCGCGATCGTTGCAGGAGATTTTGGAAGAGCTCGCCTCCGGCGTCGATGTGCCGCCGGAGGATGTAATTACAGGCCGCGCGACGAGCGTCCCGCCGTTCGCCGCGAGCCCCGACTCACTGCCACTCATTCATGTTTATTCGGGCCCCACGGCGCCGGACGATGTCTATACAGCGGTCTATTATCAGCATTGCTGGTTCTGGGTCGACAATCACGATTTACTCTCGAAGCTCGATTTCATTTACCTCATGGTCTTCGCCGCGCTGTCGCAATCGCGCTCGATTCCGCAGCTTCCCCTGGTCACGATCTCAGCCGGGCAGTGACGGGCCAACAGGCCGCTGCGCGTGATCGCCTGAGACAAACCCGCATCAAAAAATTCGCGAAGGCGGATCGGCGGAAGCCGGCTCGCTGATAGTTCGTCACGGACCTGGCCGTCGGACGGATTCGGTACCGGATTCCCGGTTGCGACGAAGCGCTGTTGCGTCACGCTACGTCGTTCCTCGCCAAATTCAACGGCGAGTTTTGCTTCCCGCTCTCTGCTACTACGCCGGCTCTGGCACGCCGCGCCATACATGGTGAATATTGGCAAGGGGAACTGCCACGCGGGGCGCCAACAAGCCGGAATGCGAACACCGGTGTTGCGCTTGCGCTACAGAGCGCGAAAAAAACGGGAGCAGCGACGTGCCGTCGCTTGGGTGCCGGCGTACCGCGCGTTATGAATTATTTCGCGACTCAGCGTGAGCAAAAAACGGACGGATTGACTTCGGGTGGCGCTCAAGCGCTGTCGCCGGAGCCAGCCGAGGCGTACCCGAGAGCGGGCGGGGTTGGACAGCGTGCGGCAAGGGAATCGGCGAAGGCTGCGGCGGTCATCGCATGTCGTTACGCTGGTGCTGGCCGGGACCGTGCTCGCCTCTGCGGCGGCGCGGGCGCAGGATGCGACGTGGCTCACAAGTCCGGGCAGCAACGATTTCGACACTCCCGCTAACTGGAGCAGCGGCTCGGTGCCGACCGGCACCGCCTTTTTTGATACGTCCGATACCACCAGCCTGACGTTCTCGGCGAATCCGGCAATCGGCGGTTGGACATTCAATGCCGGCGCGTCGAATTACACGTTCAGCAATGCCGATGTTTTGACGTTCAACGGCGCCGGCATCGTCATTGACGGCGGTAGCGCCACCATCGGCAACACCGGCACCATCAATTTCGACAACACCAGCACGGCCGGCAGCGTCGCCATCAGCAACACGAGCGGAGACATCTTCTTCAACAACAGCAGCACAGCCGGTAGTGCCACGCTTACCAACGGCCTCGGCACCGTCAATTTCACCGACACCAGCACGGCCGGCAGCGCCACTATCAACAACATCACGGTCGGCAGCATCAACTTCATCAACAGTAGCACGGCCGGCGGCGCCACCATCAACAACACCGGCGGTGGCACTATCAATTTCATCGACAGCAGCACGGCCGGCAGCGCCACCATCGCCAATAGCTGGTCCATCGAATTCAACGACTACAGCACTGCCGGCAGCGCCACCATCATTAACAATACCGGACTTGACGGCGAGACTGATTTCGTCGGTAACAGCACGGCCGGCAGCGCCACCATCATCAACAACAGCACCCTCAGTTTCGAGGACTCCGCCACGGCCGGCAACGCCACCATCATCAACAACAACGGCGGCAACATCTCGTTCTATGGCGGCTCGACGGCCGGCAACGCTGCTATCACCAACAATGCGGGCGGCGTGGTCGATTTCTCCCTAAGTACCGGGCCGGCCTCAAACAACCAGCTCTCCGCCGGCTCGATCGCCGGCGCCGGCAATTTTTATCTTGGCGGCAATGCGCTCACCGTCGGCGGCAACAACTTGAGCGCGATTGTGAGCGGCGTAATCAGCGATTGCGGCGCCGGCGGCACCGCCTGCATGGCCTACACGGAGACGGAGACCGAGTTCGTCACTTCCAATACTGGCGGGTCACTGGTCAAAGTCGGCACCGGCACGCTGACGCTATCGGGCGACAACACCTACACCGGCGCGACCACGATCGACGGCGGGACGCTGGAGGTGGACGGCACGATCGCCGATAGCAGCAGCGTGACGGTGAATGCGGGCGGCACGCTGTCCGGCACCGGCACGGCCGCTCCGGCGACGATCATGAACGAAGGCGTGCTGGCGCCCGGCAATGCAGCGAACCTGGCCGGCACGCTGACGATCGCCGGCAATCTCGCATTCCAGAACTCCGCCCTCTATCTGGTCACCGTCAGCGGTGCCAATGCCAGCAGTACGAACGTCATGGGATCGGCCTCGCTCGGCGGCAACGTGCAGGTGGCGTTCGCCTCCGCCCCGACGGCGAAGAGCTATGAGATTCTGCAATCGTCCGGGCTGGGCGGCAGCATGTTCGCAGGC
>DATJTL010000009.1:0-4216 GCA_035503415.1 Xanthobacteraceae bacterium | reverse complement strand
GATGAAGTCGTAACCGGCGCCGTCGGGCCGGTTGAACTGGGTGGGATTTCCTTGGGCGAACGAGCCGATCAGCGCCCGCACGCGGTTTGGATTGGCCATTGAGAATGCGCGGTGAGCAGTGAGCGCCCGCACGCGCTCAAGGGTCGCCCGTTCGGGTATCATCGCCTGCAGCGAAAGCCACTTGTCGATGATCAGCGGATCGTCGGCGTAGCGGCGGTAGAAATCCTCGAGCGCGCTCGCGCGCTCGGGCCGATCGTGCAGCGACAGCGTCTCCAGCGCCGCCATCCGGTCGGTCATATTGTCGGCATTTTCATACTGCGCGAATGCACGTGCGATCGCCTCGCTCCGTTCGGTGATCGCCAGAAGATCGAGACAGACATTCCTGAGCGCGCGCCGGCCGGCGCTTTCCGAGTCCGGCCGGTAGGGGCCGGGCGTGATCATCTGCTCGTAGGCTTTTGCCAGCACGCTGCCGTGGCGTTCACCGATCGCCGCGCGCAGCTTGCGCCGCGCGGCGAAGATCGCGTCGGGATCAACGTCGCGGCCGATCTCGCGCGCGATGTCGGCCTCGACCGGAGGCATCAGCGTCAGCGCGATGAAGGCCGGCTCGAGTTTGTCGTCGGCAAGGATCGCGCCGAGCGCCGCCATCAAACCCTCGTCTTCGCGCGCCGCTCCGCCGGCGCGGATCGCCGCGGCGTTTTGCTTGAGCACCGAGATCGCGAGCGTCTGTACCGCCTGCCAGCGATTGAATGGATCGAGATCATGCGCGGCAAGAAATCGAAGATCGCTGGGCTCGATCGGCAGCGACAGCTTGATCGGGGCGGAAAAGCCGCGATTGAGCGAAGGGATTGGCCGTTCGGCGAGCCCGGTGAACACGAACGTCCGGCTCGGTTGCGTCAGCTCCAGCACGCCGCGTTCAAGCGGCGTGCCGTCGAGCGTGAGCGGCAGGTCGGCGCCGTTCTTGCCGACGAGTCCGAGCACGAGCGGGATGACCATCGGTTCCTTGCGCGGCTGGCCCGGTGTCGGCGGCACCGTCTGGGCGATGTCGAGCCGGTAGGTCTTGGTCGGCGCATCGTAGCGGGGCGTGACCACGACCTCCGGCGTGCCGGCCTGCGAATACCAGCGCATGAATTGTTTGAAGTCGCGCCCGCTCGCATCGGCAAAGCACTGCACGAACTGCTCGACGGTCGCGGCCTCGCCATCGTGGCGCGCGAAATAAAGATCCATACCCTTGCGAAACAATTCGGGACCGAGCAGCGTCTTGATCATGCGCACCACCTCGGCGCCCTTGTCGTAGACAGTCGAGGTGTAGAAGTTGTTGATCTCGTGATAGAGCTCCGGGCGCACCGGATGGGCGAGGGGGCCGGCGTCCTCGACAAACTGGTGCGCGCGCAGGGAGCGCACATCGCCGATGCGCTCGACCGGCCGCGACCGCTGATCGGCGCTGAATTCCTCGTCGCGAAAGACCGTCAATCCCTCTTTCAGGCAGAGCTGAAACCAGTCGCGGCAGGTGATGCGGTCGCCGGTCCAATTGTGAAAATATTCGTGCGCGATCACCGCCTCGATGCCGGCAAAATCGCTGTCGGTCGCGGTCGCCGGCGAGGCTAGAACATATTTGTCGTTGAAGACGTTAAGGCCCTTGTTCTCCATCGCGCCCATGTTGAAGGCGGAGACGGCCACGATCATGAAAATATCGAGATCGTATTCGCGGCCGAACACCTCTTCGTCCCAGCGCATGGCGCGCTTGAGGCTGTCCATGGCGTAGGCGCAGCGATCCTCCTTGCCCGGCTCGACGTAAATGTGCAGCGTGACTTGGCGGCCTGACATCGTCGTGAAACTGTCGGCCACGCGGGCGAGCCTGCCACCGACTAGTGCGAACAGATAGCAGGGCTTCTTGAACGGGTCGTGCCACACCGCGAAATGCCGGTTGCTGCCCGCTACCTCGCCTTGAGCGATCAGATTTCCGTTGGCGAGCAAGACCGGCGCTTCATCTTTGTCTGCTTCGATGCGCGTGGTGTAGACCGCCATCACGTCCGGCCGGTCGAGAAAGTAGGTGATGCGGCGGAAGCCTTCGGCCTCGCACTGCGTGCAATAAGTCTCGCCGGCGCGGTAAAGCCCCATGAGCTGCGTGTTGCCCACAGGGTCGATGGTGGTTTCGATGTCGAGTTCGAACGGCCGGTTCGGCGGCTGCGCAATGGTCAGCCGTTCCGGGGTGACGACAAAATTCTCCGCCGGGAGCTTCTTGCCGTCGATGGCGAGGGATACGAGCTTGAGGTCCTCGCCGTCGAGCACCAGCGGAGCTGGCGCGCCCGCCGCGTTGGGCCGCAGCCTGAGCTTGGCGCGCACTCTGGTCGCGTTTGGGTCGAGCGACACGTCAAGCTCGACGGTGTCGATCAGCCAATCGGGCGAGCGGTAATCCTGTAGACGGACGGGGCGGGGTTCTTCGGTGCGCATGATGCTGTTGTAGCCCGGATTACACCCGGCGCAATCCGGCACCCTGTACAGGCGCGGGGTAGTCGCGGCCGATTTCACTACCGCTCAATCCAGGCTACGATGTGTTCATGCCGACGATGCGTGCGATGGTGCTCGATCGCCCTAAAACGCCGCTCGTCATGCGCGAGCGGCCGCTTCCCCAGCCGGCGTCGGGCGAAATTCTGGTCGAAATCGCGGCCTGTGGCGTGTGCCGCACCGATCTGCATGTGGTCGATGGCGAGCTGCCGCGGCCAAAGCTTCCGATAGTGCCGGGCCATGAAATCGTCGGGCGGGTGGCTGCGATTGGGGAGGGGGTCGGCGATTTGACGCTTGGGGAGCGTATCGGCGTGCCCTGGCTGGGTGCGACCTGCGGGGTGTGTCCGTTTTGCCGTTCCGGACGGGAGAATCTGTGCGATCGCCCGCTCTTTACCGGCTACACGCGCGACGGCGGTTACGCGACGCACACGCTTGTGGATGCGCGCTACTGTTTTCCGCTCGATGAAACACTTGATGTCGCACAAGCCGCGCCACTCTTGTGCGCTGGCCTGATCGGCTGGCGCAGCTACCGCATGGCAGGCGAAGGCGACGCGCTCGGCCTCTACGGTTTCGGCGCTGCCGCCCATATTCTGGCGCAAGTCGCCACGTGGCAGGGCCGCCGCGTCTATGCGTTTACCCGCGAGGGAGACGCAGCCTCGCAGAATTTTGCGCGCTCGCTCGGCGCGGTATGGGCTGGCGGCTCCGACGAGGCGCCGCCCGAGCTTCTCGATGCGGCAATCATCTTCGCTCCGGTCGGTGCGCTGGTGCCCGCGGCCCTGCGCGCGGTGAAGAAAGGCGGCCGCGTAGTCTGCGGCGGCATTCATATGTCGGATATCCCGAGTTTTCCCTATGCGATCCTCTGGGAGGAGCGGCAGCTCGTCTCGGTCGCCAATCTCACGCGCGCCGATGCGCGCGAGTTTTTGCCGGTGGCGGCTCAAGCCGGCATCAAGATGCAAGTGACTCGCTATCCGCTGGCGCAGGCGAACACCGCGCTCGACGATCTGCGCGCCGGCCGCTTCGAAGGGGCTGCGGTGCTTGTTTCGTGAAAGCTACCGACGCGGCTCGGCGTGGCTTATGACGCGCTGGATGGTTGGGAAACGGCGCCGCAGCCGCCGCTCAGCGGCATCGACTAGATCGTGGACCGCATGCACAGACAATGCCGGATCGACGCGGCAGTGGAAATTGACGATCTCGCCGTCAGAGGTTTCGCGCACGCGCACGTCGTGTACTTCGCCGAGCCCGGCGATGTCGGTGGCGAGCGTGGAGAGCGCCGCTGCTACCTCGGCGATGCGCTCCGCCGAAGCGTCCCGGCCGGCGAGTACATCGGCCGGCAGTGGCTCGATATGGGTTTCCACTTCGACGTCGGGTCCAAGCTCCTCGCGCACCGCCTCTTCGAGCCCGCTCGCCACGTCATGGGCGGCAGCGAGCTGCAGGGTGCCGTCGACCTCCAGATCGACCGATACAGATAGCCGGCCGGAAATCGCCTGCACGGCGACGTGATGAATGGCGACACCGCGGTTATGGGCGATCGTCATCACGCGCTCGCGCACGGTCTCGTCGTCGAGCGCGTGCGGCTCGGTGGTGATGGTGACTTCGGCCTGCGGAATTTCTGCGCGGACGGCGCGGGTGAGCCGCTCCTTGATGGCGGAAACGCGATCGAGCGGCAGCGTGCGGCTTACCCCAACGCCAAGATCGACAAACAGCACCGCGC
>DATJTL010000008.1:0-3209 GCA_035503415.1 Xanthobacteraceae bacterium | reverse complement strand
GGAAGTGCGCTGGAGCTGAGCGGCGGCGTTAGTTCGCTGCCGCAAGTGCCGCGGTGGAACGCCGGCAGGCGAACGCGCCCGACAGCGGACGGGCGGCGTAAGCCGCCCTTTCCGTGGCGCGTGCCGCACCCGCTGGTGCGGTCATTCAATACTGCGTCTGCCGGCGTTCCGCCTCCCTTCTTTTCTTTTGTTGTTGGTAGTTGGTAGCCCGGATTGAGCGGAGCGATATCCGGGGGCTGCGTTTGAGACCGTACCGCCGTCCCCGGATATCGCTCCGCTCATCCGGGCTACATTCTGCTGTTTGACAACCTCGCGCGCGAATCAAAAAGCGCCGCGAGAACGAGAATCTATTCCGCTCCCGCCCGCGCGCAGCGAGCGGCGGGAGGGAAAGAGACCTGAGCGCCGCGAGAACAGGTCCCCTGCGGGCGCTGCGGGCGGTATCGAAGTATTCCTTAACCATCGTCGCCTAACTTTGTGCGACCGGTGCTGTTCGGCCCAGGGAGAGGCGAACGGTTCGATCCCGCGCAGCGCGGGAGAACCGGCCGGAGCGTGTGGTCCGGAGTGTGTTGATGAGTACCCGAGGTGCGCTTGTCCTGGTCGTCGCGGCGGCGTGCCTGACTGGGCTTGCCGGCTGCTCGTCGACCAATCTCGCCGATCAGTCGCCGGCGAACAAAAGCGATCCGTCGGGCATCCTCAGCGGCCTGTGGTCACCCAAGACCGACGACGCACAGAACAAGCCGGACACGCCGTCCGCCATCCTCGGCGACTCGACCGGGTCGGTGTCCACGCAGCCGGCCGAGCCGGGACCGAGCGGCGAGCCGGTGGCCCCGCTGGCGGCGCCCGGCCTTGTCGGCGACGATCCCCACGACGATCTGCAGGAAGGCAAGCGGTATTTCCGTGCCGGCCAGTTCGGGCTCGCGGAGAAGAGTTTCCGCACGGCGGTGGAAAAGCACCCGCGCGACGCCGAGTCGTGGGTCGATCTCGCCGCCGCCTACGACCGGCTGGGTCGCTTCGATCTTGCCGACCGCGCGTACGGCGAAGCGATCCGCCTGATCGGCCCGACGCCGGAGATTCTCAACGACCAGGGATTCTCCTACATGCTGCGCGGCGACTACGCGCACGCCAAGCAGAAGCTCCAGCAGGCGCAGGCCAAGGATCCACGCAATCCCTATGTGCGCGCCAATCTGCAGCTGCTCCAACAGGCCTATCGCGACGGCAAAGCCGTTCAGTAACGCCTACATCAAGGCTGTGTATCAGTAGGCCTACATTACGACCGTGTAATACAAACAACGCGCTGCGAAATTTCGCCGCACGCGAGCCATCCCGCGCCTGGACTTCGCTGGTCCGGCATGCCAACTGACTGCGCGGGAGGCGGAGCCAAGCATGTTCGAAGCCTTCAGGAACTTCGTCGGTCAAATCATCGACGACGACAAGCATCCGAGCCAGTTCGGCGAAGACGATTACCGTCTTGCCGCGGCGGCGCTTCTCGTTCATTGCGCCGCGATCGACGGCGATGTGACGCCGGCCGAGCGCGACAAGCTCTACGCTGTGATCAAGCAGCGCTTCAGTCTCGACGACGCCTCGACCGACGAATTGATCGAGAAGGCGACGGAGGCCGAGCACGAAGCGGTCGACCTTTATCATTTCACTCACCTGCTCAACCGCGCGCTCGACGATGCGGGACGCGCCAAGGTGATCGAGATGATGTGGGAGATCGTCTACGCCGACGGCAGCCGCGACGAGCTCGAGGACAATCTCTTGTGGCGCGCCGCCGATCTTCTCGGCGTGCCACAGCGCGAGCGCATCGAACTGCGCCAGCGCATCGCCGGCAAGGTCGCCGAGCTATCCTCGCCGGCGCGGAGCAAAGGGACCGGGGGCGGCGCGTGAGGCCGGTGACGCTGATCACCGGCGCTTCGTCCGGGATCGGCGCCGAACTTGCCCGCGTCTTCGCCGCGCACGGTAACGAGCTGGTGCTTGTCGCGCGGCGCGAAGCGGAACTTTCTGCGCTTGCCGATGAGATCGAAGCGGCCGGCCGCACGCGGCCGAAGGTGCTCGCGATCGATCTCGCCCAGCGCGATGCGGTCGCGCGCATCGCTTCGGAACTTGCCGCCGGCGAAGTCGAGCCCGCCAATATCGTCAACAATGCCGGCTTCGGACTGGCCGGTCCGTCGGCAACGCTCGACCGCGATCGACAGCTGGCGATGATCGATCTGAACGTGCGCGCGCTCACCGAGCTGTCGCTTGCCTTCACCGACAGCCTTGTCCGCCATCGCGGCGGCATTCTCAACGTCGCCTCGGTTGCGGCATTTTTTCCGGGACCCGGAATGGCGGTCTATTACGCCAGCAAGGCTTACGTGCTGTCGTTCAGCGAGGCCCTGTACGGCGAACTTGCCCCGCGCGGCGTGCGCGTCACCGCGCTCTGCCCAGGTCCGGTTGCGACCGAATTTCAGGCGCGCGCCGGCCTGCAGCCGACCGGCGTCGGCGACCAGGCGATCTTGGCGCTGCCGGCGCGGCGTGTCGCTGAAATCGGCTATGCGGGTTTCATGCGCGGCGAGCGGGTCATCGTTGCCGGCATTGGCAACAAGATTGCGATCTTCTTCCTGCGCTATCTGCCGCACGCGCTGTTGCTGCCGATCGTCGCCAACCGCATGCGCGCGGCGCAAGCCGGGGCGGACGTCGCGAAACTTTGAAATGGCCGCGCGGCGCGATACCAATTTTAGACAAAGCCGCGTTCGATTCGTTTGCTCATGCTGAAACCGATTCTGACGATCCTGCACCAGGAGAATTCCACGCCCGGCCGCGTCGGCCACGCGCTAGAGCAGCTTGGCTACCCGCTCGACGTGCGCCGCCCGCGCTTCGGCGATCCGCTGCCGGATACAATGAGCGAGCATGCCGCGGGCATCATCTTCGGCGGCCCAATGAGCGCCAACGACGAAGACGAATTCATTCACCGCGAGATCGAGTGGATTGGCGTACCTCTCAAGGAACACAAGCCATTCCTCGGCATCTGCCTCGGCGCGCAGATGTGCGCGAGACATCTCGGCGGCCGCGTGTTTCGCCATCCCGAAGGTCGCGCCGAGATCGGCTATTACCCGATCCGGCCGACCAACGCCGGTCTCGCCGTGGTCAACGCGTGGCCGGAATGCGTCTATCAATGGCACCGCGAGGGATTCGATCTGCCGCCCGGCGCCGAACTGCTCGCCGCCGGC
>DATJTL010000007.1:0-8869 GCA_035503415.1 Xanthobacteraceae bacterium | reverse complement strand
GATAGAGCGTGAAATTACCGGCGCGCACAAGCACCGCCTTGAGCCACGGGCAGCCGACCATGCTGCCGCCCGGCATGAAGCGGCTGGCGCAGACGATGTCGCAGCCGGCTTCGGCCTTCGCCGCCATGGCGTCGATGATGCCGGCATTATAGTGGTCGTCCGCCATCACCACGAGCGCGAACGGCGCGTCGCTCGCGGCGAATCCCGTCAGCACGGCGCCAAGCGCACCGCGCCCGTTATTGCGCACGAACGCGATCGGCATTGTGCCGAGCGATTGGCGATGATCGCGGATCGCGGTGAGCGTGTCGTCGTCGTCGCGGTCGTAGCAGATGAGAACGCGGAACGGCGTCGTCACCGCGCGCTGCAGCGATTCCAATGTCGGCAGAATATTGGCGCCCTCGTTGTACACCGGGATGATGACATCGAGGCGTGGCGAGGCTCCCGAATTCATCGGATGACGTTGCCGCCTTCGAGATGGCCCCAAAGATCGAACACGGGCTTGCCCCGGAAATCGGCCTTCCGGTAGGCAGCATGCGGCGCGCACATGATTAAAAGGTCGCTCATTGCGATGACCTCGTCGAGCGCGCGTAATTCCGGATCCGTTTTCACAAAGGGGTCCGTGGTCAACACCGCGCGCGCTTGCGCGCTCAGCACTTTCTTGAATTTGTAGCTCAGCGAAGCGCGGATATCGTCGCTTTCGGCCTTGAACGCCATGCCGAGCAACCCGACGGTCATGCCGGCGAGATCGTAACGGCGCTTGAGATCGTCGACGACGTGGAGAACCAGTCCTTCGTTGACCAAAAGCGCGGCGTGACCCAACGCAAACTGGTTGCGGGCGAAGGCGCTGAGTTGCATCGTGTCCTTCACCAGGCAAGGTCCGGCAGCGAAGCCCGGCCGCGGCACGCCTTTCAAGCGCGGATAATTGTGCTTCATTGCCTTGAGCACGCGCTGATAATCGACGCCCGCCGATTTGGCGACCAGATAGAACTCGTTGGTCACGGCGAATTCGATATAGCGATAGGCGTTGGTGAAAAGCTTGGCGAACTCGGCCTCCGTCGGCGGAATCACGACCACTTCCGGCGCGATGCGCTCGAACAGCCTCACCGCCTCGCGTTCCGCCTCCGGCGTGGCGCCACTGACGATCTGCGGCAGCTCGCGCAATTCCTTCAGCCCGTCGCCCTGAACGATCCGTTCCGGGCAGAACGCCACCAGCAGATCGCGGCCTTTTGCTCGTAGATAGGAGGCGAGCCATTCGGTAGTTCCCGGGAATGTCGTCGAGCGCAGCACGACGAGTTGCCGGTCGGCAAGCGACGGCAAAATAGCGTCGACGCAGTCCTGAACCACCTTGCGGACCGGATTGAAAAATTCGTCGATCGGAGTGCCGATTGTGATGATGACCGGCCGGCGCCCAGAGATGCGATCCGGCGAATCGGTAAAGACAAGACGCCCGTCGAGCAGCGCTCTGTTCAATGCCTCTTGCGCGCCGTTTTCGATAAACGGCAACCGCCCCGCCTGCAGCATTCCGAGGCTTGTCCGGTTAAGATCGTTGACGTTGACCCGAAGTCCGGCTTCGGCCAGCGCCAAAACCAGTGGAATGCCGACATGACCGGCGCCGCCGACGACGGTGACGTCGCATGCGTCAATGGCCGCCTGGCTCGCCAGCAGCGCCGCGTTATCGGGGCGAATCGTCATCCTTGAACCTCTACGCGCATTGATTGACTGCCGGCCAACTATAGGCGGCCCGCCTCGATCTCGCCCCGGCACCACGCCACGACTTCATCAACCGCCTCTTCCAAGGTCACTTCCGTGACAAAGCCTAGCCGATCCTTCGCCTTTGCGACATCGGGCACGCGGTACTGGACATCGTATTCGAATGGCGGATCGCTGACGACCCGAAACGGCAGGTCGGGACCGTTGACGCTCCGCCACACCAGTTCGGCCAACTCCAGGACGCTCGTTCGCCTTGCCGTAGACAGGTTGAAGTCTTGGTTCAGTGCGGCCGGATGCTCGGTGCAGATCGCGATGCCACGGCCCAGATCGCGCCCGTGCGTATAGCAGCGCACCTGGTTGCCCTCACCCAGAATGTGCAGCGGATTTTGCCCTTTGAGTGCCTTTTGAACCAGATCCGGCAAGACATGGCTCATCGCCAGCTTGACGTTGCCGCTCATCACTTCCTGGTCGCCGAGCGCCCGCCCTTCGCCCACGCCGACGCAGTTGAACGGGCGGACAATGGTGTAGGGCAGCTCGTACTGTTCGAAGGCACCTCGGGCGAAATACTCCGTCGCCAATTTTTGAAACCCATAAGTGCTCAGCGGCGGCGGGCTGCGCAGCTGCTCTCCTTCGGGTGTGGGAAATACAGTTGAGCTCTCGAACACCATGCTGGAGCTGATGACGGTGATCTTTTTCATCCGTCCGGCCTTGAACGACCGGATTGCGGCATCGAAGGTCGCAGCAAGGATGCGCTCGTTTTCGGCCAACAGATCGTACGCATAGGCGTGAAAGTAGCTGATCCCGCCGATCATGGCGGCACCGGCGACCAACTGATCGCAGTCCGCGGCCAGCGCGCGCATTAGCTCGACGTCTTTGCAGTCGCCGCGCACGAGCCGGTATCGCGGATGGCCGTCGTGCTGCTTTGCGACCTCGCCGTACTTCGAGAAATTATCGACGCCGACGACGTCGTGGCCGCGGCTGAGCAACTCGTTGACGATGTAGCCCCCCAAAAAGCCGGAGGAGCCGGTGACTAGTACCCGCATTGCAGAGTTCCTTGAGTGATCGGGAGGTTCAGAGGCCTAAGTCACAACGACGATTCCGCATTGCCTGCTCTAGCATGCTGGGTACCCGGAATGCTCGCTGCCGACTTTACTCCGCCCTTACGGTGGCAGCTGCCGCGCCATGTCCGGCCCAATTCCGTCCATGTAACATATACTTATTACGCGAACCCAGATACTTATTGCGCGAACCTGGGTCTTTCTCGACTTCCTCGCATCACGCCTATAAACCGCCTTGCCAGAGAACCACTTGCCAGAGAATGAACCGCTCGCGAATGTCACCGCCCGGCAATCCAGTTAAATAGCATGCAATCGACTGTTGCCGCGAGGACTTCCGCCGGACACGAGCAATCGGTCTTTCGATTGACCTGCTTGGTGGCTTTCTTCGTTGCCGCGCACATACTTTTGTTCGGTGCGCCGTCGGTCAATCTAGAATTCGCGTTCAGCGACGCCGCAAAATATTTTTCTAATGGCGACCCTCAATATCTCGAGCAATACTTCCATTATGAGGCCAATACGCTGGCAGTTCCTTGGCTCGCGTACGCAATCCACTGGCTGTTTCCCGGTCTCGATATCGACCACATTCCGCGGCTACTCTCCATTTTTGGCATTCCCTTTCTGGCCTACGGACTGTTGCGCATCAACCGCCAGTTCGCGCAAAGAATAAACCCGTATATCCTGGTCTCCGTTGTGCTCCTTAATCCGCTGGTGTGGGCGTTCGCCGGTCGCGGCACCGCGGACTTCCTTCCGGCCGCTCTGGCCGTATTTGCGTTTTCCTTATTCGGAGATAACGCCGAGGAGGCCGAGCAGGGATTGGGCCGACGCGCACTCGCAAGCGTGGTTCTTGGAATTTCCGCCGTCATCAAATATCACGCGATCATTCTCCTTGCAGGCGTCGTGGCGGAGGTCGTCATCCGGCGTCGAACGCAATATGGCAGGATACTTTTGGAGTGTGCCGTATCGGCTCTGCCAGCAGCCCTTGTCGTCGCTGCCTATCTTTTGATCGTTAAATTCACCTTCGGATTCTGGCTTACGCCGCCCCGCTTTCAGCAGATGCACGGCCTCAACCTAGCCGCAGCACCGGACAATTTCATCAGTTACGCCGGTTTTCTAATCTTGATCACCGTACCGCTTTCGCTCGCTATTCTCCGGGCGCGTCCCATTGAATTCCACCTGAGAAGCGGGGCGGCTTTGCTGCTCGTCTCCGCGGCATTCGTGGCCGGTTACTTTTTCTTATCGGACAATGGAGAGATGAACCTCGGTCCGCTCGATCCGTACATCGATAAACACCTCTTGAACGGTGCACTTGCTGCACTCGCCTGCATTTTCGCGATCCGCCTCGCCATCGGCGTGGAGCGATCGATTTCCAGCGGCAACGACTTGGCCCGCGCGTGTGGTCTGGCAACGGGGATCATCGTCTTCATGCTGGCGTTGTCGCTGACAAGACCGGCACAGCGATATCTCCTATTCATCGTCCCATTGTTTTATTTCTTTATTTTCCCCGTGCGAAAGCACAGTCACCTGCTTTTAGCCTTCACAATCGCGTTGAGCATCGTGCTGGACGTCTACATTCTCCTCAATCAGACGGCATTCGGGATTGCCTCGGAGAGAATGGCTCAGCGCATCGCCGCGCTCGGCCTGACGAGCAAGACAGTGCCGGGAGCCATCGAAGGCAACGTCGGCGACCTCTTCTTCCAGTATCGGAACGACGAGAAGACCTTCATGGTTGTCCCAGGCGACGTCGCCGGCAACATTGCAATGGTTCATTATAGCGTGCTTCCTGGTCTCCCCTTCATCGGCAAGACCTATTCGCTCGTCCCGCTGCGGCCTTCGCACTGATTGCGAGGAAGGCGCGCTGGAGATGCGTCAACGCTCTGGCCGAAGAGAGTCGGCTGTCACTTCGGCGAGAAATGCTTCGCCAGCCCCTGCCAGCCTTCGAAATAATCGTGCTGCAGTTCGGAGGATTCCACCGCGTATCGCGTCAGCCGCATGGCGAAGCGGCTTTCGAACATGAAAGCCATCGTATCTTCGATCTTGTGCGGCTTGAGCTCGGCGCGCGTGGCGCGCTGCCAGGTCTCGGCGTCGGGGCCGTGGGCGCTCATGCAATTATGCAGGCTGCAGCCGCCGGGCAGAAAGCCTTCGGCCTTGGCGTCGTAGACGCCATGCAGCAAGCCCATGAACTCGGTCATGACGTTGCGGTGATACCAGGGCGGGCGGAACGTATCCTCGCCGACAAGCCAGCGCGGCGGGAAGATCACGAAATCGATGTTGGCCGCGCCGGGAAGATCGGACGGCGCGGTGAGCACGCTGTAGATCGACGGATCCGGGTGATCGAAGCTGATGGTGCCGATCACCATGAAGCGCGCGAGATCGTACTTGTAGGGAGCGAAATTGCCGTGCCAGGCAACGACGTTGAGCGGCGAATGGTCCATTTCCGCAGCCCACAGATTGCCCTGGAATTTGGCCACCATCACGCACGGAGCGTTGTCGTCCTGGTAGGCGGCAACGGGAGACAGGAAATCGCGCGGATTGGCAAGGCCGTTGGAGCCGAGCGGACCCAGTTCCGGCAGTCGCAGCATCGCGCCGTAGTTTTCACAAATATAGCCGCGCGACGGACCGTCAGGCAGCTCGGCGCGAAAGCGCAAGCCGCGCGGCATGACGACGATCTCGCCCGGCGCGGCCTCGATGACGCCTAGTTCGGTACAAAAGCGCGCGCGGCCCTGCTGCGGCACGATCAGCATCTCGCCGTCGGCGTTGTAGAAATAACGATCGGTCATCGAGCGGTTGGCAGCGTAGACGTGCACTGCCATGCCGATCTGAGTTGCAACGTCGCCGTTACCGCCGAGTGTGGTCAATCCCTCGACGAAGTCGGTGGGGTGACGAGGAATCGGCATTGGGCTCCAGCGCAATTGCGTCGGCGTCGCATCGACCTCGTTGAACGGCGCGCTGCGAATGAGCCCGTTCTCGATGCGCGCATAGGGCCGATGAACGACCGAGGGCTGGATACGATACGTCCACGTACGCCGGTTCTCGGCGCGCGAGGTGGTGAACGAGGTGCCGGAGATAAGCTCGGCGTAGAGACCCTGCGGCGGCCGCTGCGGCGAATTACGGCCGATCGGCAGCGCACCGGGTACCGCCTCGGAAGCAAAATGATTGCCGAAACCGGACTGATATTGCAGCGATCCTGATTGCGTTGCGCGCGGCGGCGATGCCGCCTCCTCGGCCTGTTCCTTGCCGACCCTGGTTTCGCTTTTGGTGGCGTGCGTCATTGGACCTCGCAAAAGCGCCTTGGTGCAATCCTGCGGAACTGTGCAACGCGACAGCGGAATTGGTCGCGAACGCAACTATTGACCCTGTTCCGCAGCGGCGCAAGGCCGGCGCGCTCGTTCCGATCGCAGAAACACGCCGCAATTCGTCGCAAAGGACTTTCAATCCCACAAAAAGCCGCCGCCGAACGCAGTGGCGCAACGCGATAAACGCTAGCTCGCCACTCCCAGCGGGGACGCGCGCTTTATGCCGAGCGAGAGAATGCGGTGTAACAGGTCGGGATATTTGATGCCGTCGTGGCGCGCCGCAGCGGCGAATTCCTGGCTTTCCGCGATTTCCGGATTCGGATTGGCTTCGAGGAAATAGGGCGTGCCGTCAGAGGCAAGCCGGAAGTCGATGCGTGCGTAGCCGTCGAGTTCGAGTGTGCGGTAGATCCGCTTGGCGATGCGCTGGATGCGGGCGACGACGTCCGGAGCCAGATTCTTCGCCGGTCCATGTAAGATACCGCGCCGCTCCTGGTAATCCGGATCGTGCTTGGCTTTCTCGGTGGCGATCGGGTAATCGCCCTGCGCCAAATTGCCGAATTGGAGCTCCCACACCGGCAGCACGCGCAAGCGCTCGTTGCCCATCACGCCAACGTAGATTTCGCGGCCTTCGATATATTGCTCGGCAATTGCCGGCGTGCCGATGCGCTCGTGGATGAAGCTCACTCTCTCGGCAAGCTTGGCGTCGCTATCGACCACCGAGGCTTGCGAAATGCCGTAGGAGCCGTCCTCGTTCAGGCTCTTGACGATGAGCGGCAAAGCCAGCCGCGCCGGGCGCCGGACTTTCCGCCGCATCGGAAACACGGCAAAAGCCGGCACCGGAATGCGGTGGTAGTGCACCAGAGTTTTTGACAGGTCCTTGCCGCGGGCCAGCATGAGGCCGCGCGGATTGCAGCCGGTGTAAGGCACATGCATCAGCTCGAGATAACTGACGACGTTCTGGTCGTAGATGGCTTCGCCGTGAAACTGCTCGAGCAGCGTCAGCACCACGTCCGGCTTCCAGTTTTCGACCTCGTCGCGGATCGGCTTTAGTTCGTCATGGACACCGAGCGGGCGGACGTCGTGCCCGGCGCGCCGCAGCGTCGAGACGACGTCGTATTCGGTCTTCCATTCGTTGACTTGCTGCTCGCTGAAACCTTTACTGGATTCAGGAGGCAACAAATCCGGGTGAACAAGCACGAGGACGCGCAGCTTCTTCATAGCGCGATCCACCTTCGCCGTGACGGACCGAACAATGCATGCATCGTTTTCGCGGTCAACAGCACGGTGAAGTCCATCACCAGTTTTTGCTCAGGCCCGACGGCCCGCAAATTCAGCTCGCGGCAGCGGGCGATCATGTCGTCGAGCACGGCGTCGAGCGTGAGCTGATATTCGCCGGTCCATTTCGCCACCAGCTTGCGCACCTTGGCGCGATTGCGCCGCAAGAACGATGACGCCGCTTCGGACCGGCGATTTTTTGGCGGATCGGCGGTGAACAACCGGTGCAGATCGCGATCGTAGGTCTTCGGCGTTTCGAAAGCGTAAAGCGCCTGCTTCTTCCTGTAATGTTCGCCGAGCGTGTCGCCAAGCTCGCCGAGCGGCTCGACTCGCTCGCGGTTTTTCAGAAGCGACCGCTCCTTTGCGATCTGCCCCATCAGCGCATCGACATATTCGAGTTTTTTGAGCGCCGGCCATCCGGCATAACGCGCGCGCCAGTTCGCGCGCGGGCGCAGCCAAACAGCGAAGGTCTCGGCAAAATCCTCGTCCGGATGGCTCTGCGCGTACCACAGACGAAGATGCTGGACGTAATTGCGGCTCGCCGGATTGGGGCGGTAATTGCGCGGATAGCGTCTTGAACTCGGACCAAACAACCGCTGCCATTGGCGGCGGCGCGCAAGCCCATAGGCGTGCTGCACCACGTGGCCGGCTTCGTGGCGAAGGATGGCCATGCATTCCGACCAAGTGCCGCCTTCCACGTCGATGATCATCTTTCTTTCCAGCCGCATCAGCCGCGGATGCGCCAGATAGAACGGCATTGCGATCCCGGCGGTGTTGTCGGGGCTGAACCATTCGCTCGAAATCCAGGCGTGAGGGCGCACGCCGATGCCGGCCTGCGCCAGCTCGTCATGCAGCGTCAGCAGGCAGTCCTGGAGCCAGGTCCCCTCGATGGTGACCTTGAGATCCTTGAGCCGGACCTCAAGCAGTTCTTCGTCGGGCAGCGAGGCCCAGGCAAATTTGTTACGTGGCATGGTGCCTTTGAGACCTGGAACAAATCAGTGCCGCGATGGTGTCACGACAGGGGCAGGAGTTGAATATGGAAAATCGTCCTCGCGGCGCTGGGGCGGAGGGAGCGACCTGGAAGTGCCCCCACCTATAGCCGATGCTCCGCATCGGCGTTCTTCACGCAAAGGACGGCGACCGAAGGTCGCCTATGCCCCTCCCCACCGCGCGCGATACGCGCGGGCGGGAGGGAAAATTAGATTCTCGTTCCCGTGGCGCGCATCTCCTCACCTCTCCCCGGTGGGGAGAGGTGAAGACAAACGCTCTCATTCCCGCGGCGCGATTTTTTGATTCGCGCCCGAGTTTTTCCACGCTCGGCCCTGTTTGCTTCCCTTCTCCGCCGCTCCCCGGGTTTCGTTTCACTCAACCCGGGCTACAGAAGCAAAGAAAGGAAGCGGAACGCCGGCAGACGCAAATCTAAGTGCCGCAACCGTCGCTGCGGCGCGCGTCCAGCGGGACGCGCACGTCTACCGGCGTTCCACCGCGGTTCTCGCCAAGGGGACTGCTCATCCCCAAGGCTCAGCCCAGGCC
>DATJTL010000006.1:0-11621 GCA_035503415.1 Xanthobacteraceae bacterium | reverse complement strand
GAACTCGCGCAGGAACGCGGCGCCGGCGGTGTTCTTCTTTTCCGTGCCGATCGCCTGCTGGATCGTCGTAAAATTGCCGGCGAGAATGCGCGAACCAGGAAGCTTCTTCACGTCGTCCAGCAATTGCGGCCGCAGCGCCGCGTAGGCTTCGAGCTCCTCGGCGACAAACTGGTTGAACGGGCCGTCGGCGGAGTCCGAGCGCAACAGCGTGGCATGCTTGAGGTTGGCCGTTAGCCACAGATCGTAAGCCGCGCCGCGCCGCACCGTAATGCGCGCACCCGCACGATCGACGTCGGCGACATTCTGGTAGGGCGAATTCGGCTGCACCAGATAGGTCGCCTCGATCTCGCAATAGGCCGGCGTGAAGGTGATCTTTTCCGCCCGCGCCGGCTCGGCGCCGATGAGCCCGATATCCCAGGCGTTGGTACCGGCCGCGTCGGCGAGCCTCGAAGGCCGCTCGAACTGAACATAGCGCACGGCCACGCCCAGCCGCCGCGCGATCTCCGCCGCCATGTCGGGCGCAACCCCGTCTGGATCGCCGGCGGCGGTCTTGCCGGTCACAAGCAGGAAGTTGCTCATATTGATCCCGGCGCGCAGTACGCCGGTCGGCGCAAGTTCGGCTACGATTTGACGGTCCATTTCACCCTCCCGAGGGCAACCCACCTGCGGGCCGCCCTGCCCGGCCCCCTGCTTAACGGAACGCAGCCGGCAATCAATCGTTATCACGGGCCATCACCGCTGGGTGAAGGCGCGTTTTTTCCGCCCACCGCGTACCCATTTGGCTGTTCCGGATGAACCTGTGGCCTGGACGCCGCGACCAATTGGCAAGGCCCGGGAGGGTGTCATGAACCATTCCATGTACAGTGCCGACCGCGGCACGCATTTGAAGATCGTGGCGATTGGACTTGCTTTTGCGACCCTGGTCGCCGCCGTTGGTATTTTTGCCCGCGTCAGCGCGGTCGACCTTGGCACCATCGGCTGGGTTAAGGCCGGGCAGCCGATCGAATTGACCGGCCAACTGCCGACCATCCGCTGAACAGTGTCGTATTAGGTCTTCGGGGTCACCGGGGGCGGCGGGGCCACGGATTCGTGCAGCTTGCCAGAGAACACGATAGGTCCCATCGGAGCGCCGGTTGTCGAACCGCCGACCGGCTCGAATGAGACCGCGTAGGTCGCCGCCTGCAGCGCTTGAGCGCTGATGCCGTCCGGTAAGGAAGCCTGCGTGTATTCACCGGCGCCAATGACGCCGAGCGCTAGCGGTTTGGCTGCGGGCGAAGCGACCAGCCACAATTCGTAACTGTGGCCCGCTTGTTCCTTTGCCGAAATCCTGCGCACGGTCAGCGACCGGCCCGCCGGATCGATGATCAACAGGAAGGCCGGCGATGATGGCTGTTGCTCAAGCACGGCGACCAGGCGGCTGCCTGGCGCCGCAGCCACCGGCGGCGAAGCCGGCGACGGCGATTGCGCAATCAATTGCGGGACGTGAATGACCCCCGCGGGAATGAGGCCGGGCGCGACTTGCGTCACCACGATGAAGGCGGCGAGCACGGCAGCGAGCGCGCTGCCGACAAAAGCGAGACGGCGCCAGCGCCGCACGCGGTGCGTAAGATAGAAAATCTCGGAACCGTGCTCCAAGCTCGGCGACACCAGCGGCGATCGCGGCGACGGGGACCTTAGCGTAAATTGGCTTGCAGACCGGTCCTGCTCTTCCTCGTTGGCCTCGGCCTCGTGCTCTGGCGTCAGAAGATCCGATTCCAGCGCAGTGAGGAGCGGCGACGCCTCGGCATCGGCCTCGGGCTCGGTTTCCGGCTCGGTATGGGCTTCGGCGTCGGTGCCGGACTCGGCCGTGGCTTCCGCCTCGGGCTCGGCTTGAACTTCCGCCTCCTCGGTGGGCGTCGTGGATTCGGACGGAGTCGGGGCGATCGGCGGTGCCATGCCGACGTCGTTGCCCGGCGCGGGCTTGTTCGCTCCCGCTTTTATCTTTTCCCAAACCTCCGCCGGCGGCTCGACCGCCTCGACCATGACGTTGAGCTCGCCGAGCCGGCGTTCCCACTGGTGCACGATCTCGGCAAATTCCCGGTCGATCCCGATCAGCGCCTCGGCATGGGCGCGCTCGTCGGAGGCAAGCGTCCCCAGGACATATTCGGCAGCGAGCGCATCGAGCTCCTCGTCGGTCATCACACCCTCACGCAAACACGGCCGCAGCCACGAGCGGGCCGCGGATCGGCAGCCATTCAATGAGGCGCGGATTTGGCTTTTTCGCGATCATGCTCAGCGCCCCATGCACTCGCGGATTTCGATCAGTGAACGGCGCAGCCAAGTCTTGATCGTGTTCACCGGAATATCGAGCTTCTGCGCCAGTTGCTCGCGGCTCCAGCCGCTGTAATAGGCGAGCAGCACAATGCGTTGTTTTTCCGGATCGAGTTTACCGAGGCAGGCGAGCAGCCGGCGCAGTTCCTCAGTCATCTCGCGGCGCGCGAGCGGCGATGGCGCCTCGCCCGCGACCGCGTTGGACTCGGGGCTCTCCTCGATCGAGAGGTCGCCCTTTTTGCGCACGATGTCGATCGCCCGGTTGCGTGCCATCGCCACCATCCAGGTGATGGGGCTCGCGATCGTCGGGTCGAACTTGTCGGCGAGTTTCCAAACTTTGAGGTAGGTTTCCTGCATGACGTCGTCCGCGAGCTCCGGCTTGCCCAAGATACGAAGCAGCACGCCGTAGAGTTTCGCGCGGGTGGCGGCGTAGAGGCGTTCAAAGGCCGCCTGATCGCCCTTGGCGATGGCTGCGAGCAGCCAAACGAGTTCTGCCTGCGACAACATCGCGGTCCCTGGCCCCGGGGACACTCCCCTGCCCGATTATCGCCACGGAAACGCCCGTTCGTCGAGAGCGAAACTGAAGCGAATCGACGCTGGCAGCCCCATCGGGCCGCCGACCTCCCCTGTCAGGGGAGGTAAAATAATAATAATGGGCCGTGAATTCCTTAGGCCGGAGCGGCGCTGCGGGCGCGCATCAGCGCGATGCCGTCGAGTTCGGCCTGCTCGGCGGCTTGTTCGGCCTCGCGTTCGCGGGCCTGGTCGCGCTCGTCGAGCAGTTCGACCTTCTTGAGTTCGTCGAAAGCCTCGCCGAGCGCGAGCTTGGCATCTTCGAGCTGGATGCGCAGTTCGTCGGCCGAACGCTTGAGGTTTTCCCGGCGGGTGATCGCCGCCTTGGCATAGGTCGGATAGGCGAAATGTCCAGGATCGTGGATGCCGGCGCGCTCCTGCTCCACCTTGATCTCGCGCTCGAGATCGGCCGACATCCGATCGAACTCGGCGATCATGGCCTCGATCTGGGCGACCTTGCGTCGCTTTTCGTCAACCTGAAACTTTTTCAGGCGAATGAGCGTGTCACGAGACTTCATCGACTGCTACTCCCCGAAGCCGCGGGACCATGGCGCCGGTCGAGCCCCGCAGCTGACCCCTTTTCCCGGCATGCGCGGGAAACAAAACAAGGGATGCGCGGCGCCTGAGGAGCCAATTGTGCCACGGATAACGTTAGCGTTCGGTTTCCGAAATCGCCACGATTTCGGCTAATCGACGGTATCCTTCCGCCAGACTGGTTGCTTCTTCCTTACCTTGGGCAAGAAAAGCCTCGAGTGGCTTGTGCAGCCGGATGGCTTCGTCGACCTCGGGGCTGGTGCCCGCCCGGTAGGCGCCAAGCCGGATCAGTTCTTCCATATCGGCGTATGTCGCCATGATTTGGCGGGCACGGGTGATCTCCGGCAGGTAGGCCGGATCGGCCGCGCGCGGCATGGTGCGCGAGATCGATTTGAGCACGTTGATGGCCGGATAGCGGCCGCGCTCGGCGATGGCGCGCTCCATCACGATGTGACCGTCGAGAATGCCGCGCACAGCGTCGGCGATCGGTTCGTTGTGATCGTCGCCGTCGACCAGCACCGTGAAGATGCCGGTGATGGTGCCCTGCTGCTCGGTGCCTGGCCCCGCGCGCTCCAAAAGCCGCGGCAATTCGGTGAAGACGGTCGGCGTATAACCTTTGGCGGTCGGCGGCTCGCCCGCCGAGAGGCCGATCTCGCGCTGCGCCATGGCAAAGCGGGTGACCGAATCCATCAACACCAGCACGTCCTTGCCGTCGTCGCGGAAATATTCAGCGATCGCGAGCGTGACGTGGGCGGCTTGGCGGCGCATCAAAGCCGGCTCGTCGGAGGTGGAAACCACCACCACCGAGCGCGCAAGCCCGGCCTCGCCGAGATCGTCCTGCAGGAATTCCTGCACCTCGCGGCCCCGTTCGCCGACCAGGCCGATGACCGTGACATCGGCTTTGACGTTGCGCGCCAGCATCGCCAGCAGCACCGATTTACCCACGCCCGACCCGGAAAAAATGCCGAGCCGCTGGCCGCGGCAGCAGGTCGTGAAGGTATTGAGCACCCGCACCCCGAGATCGAGCGGCGCGCCGACCCGCCGGCGGGCATGGGCGAGCGGCGGCGGGCTGCGAAACGAGTAGGGCGAAGGGCCCTGCAGCAGCGGCCCCTTGCCGTCGATCGGCTCGCCCAAGGCGTTGACCACGCGGCCAAGCCAGCCGGCCGACGGCCGTACCGCGCCTGCCACCGACGTCACGATCGCGCGGCACCCCCGCCGCACGCCTTCGAGCGGCGCAAACGGCATCAAAAGCGCGTTGTTGCCCGTGAATCCCACGACCTCGCAGGGAATATTTTTGGCCGCCGTCTCGATGATGACCCGGGCGCCGACCGACATGACATGCAGCGGCCCCGCCGCCTCGACCATCAGCCCGCGGACACCAACCACGCGGCCGTAGATTTCGATGCCGTCGAGTTCGTTAATCTGTTCGGCAAGCGCTTTCATGTTTCGCCCTTCTAGGCGCCCTGCCGCCGCCGCACCCCCGCATAAATGGTTACTCGCAGCGCCCTCTTGTTAATCGCTTGTTTACCCGGGCCGTTAATCATCACGCTGTCGTCCTTGGGGCCAAGGCCGCCTCGCCCGCCGGCGAACGGAGGGCGAGTCGAATGAATCGGTTAGCGCCGAAACTTAAACTCGAGCATGAACGCCTGCGTGGCTAAAAAACCACTTCCTTGCAATCTCTTAAGGCGATTCTTCGGAATTTGCCAACTGACATCTTGCGCGGAAGAATCAGGTTTTGTTAACCATAGCACCGTTAGTGTTTCGAATCAGTTTCTTCGAAGGCGTTTGCTTCAGGGGCGCATTCTTGGGGCCGCCGTTGCGGCGTGCCGACCTTGAGCCCATTCGGCGAGGAAGGGGACTGGCATGCGCGTTTTGCTGATTGAAGACGATAGCGCCACCGCGCAATCGATCGAGCTTATGCTCAAGTCGGAGAGTTTCAACGTCTACACCACCGATCTCGGTGAAGAAGGGATCGATCTTGGTAAGATCTACGACTACGACATCATCCTGCTCGACCTAAACCTGCCGGATATGTCGGGCTTCGAGGTACTGCGCTCATTGCGCGTCTCGAAGGTAAAGACACCGATCCTCATTCTGTCCGGCTTGGCCGGTATCGAGGACAAGGTGCGCGGCTTGGGCTTCGGCGCCGACGACTACATGACCAAGCCGTTCCACAAGGACGAATTGGTGGCGCGCATCCACGCTATCGTACGGCGCTCCAAGGGCCACGCCCAGTCGGTGATCCAGACCGGCGATCTCGTGGTCAATCTCGACACCAAGACGGTGGAAGTGAACCAGGCCCGCGTGCATCTGACCGGCAAGGAATATCAGATGCTGGAGCTGCTTTCACTGCGCAAGGGCACGACGCTCACCAAGGAGATGTTCCTCAATCATCTCTACGGCGGCATGGACGAGCCGGAGCTCAAGATCATCGACGTCTTCATCTGCAAGCTGCGCAAAAAGCTTGCCAATGCTTCAGCCGGCAAGAACTACATCGAAACCGTCTGGGGCCGCGGCTATGTACTGCGCGAGCCGTCAGAGGACGAGGCGAAAATTTCGGCTTAAGCTTTGCAGTGAGAGCCTGACCGAGAAAAACCCCGGCGCAGACGCCGGGGTTTTTGTTTGCTTGGTCCGTTCCCCACCGCTTTTCGACAGGAAAAGAGGCTAACGCCCGCCGTTGATTGCAACCAGGCGGGGCGCGGGCCTGCCGCTTGCGGACGCGACCACCCTCGGCGGCGCGTGGTTGGGCGCATAAAGGCCGTGCTTGTCGCCCACGATCTTGAAGCTGTCGGTAAGCCCCACCACGGTCTCAGCCGCGCCCAGCACCAGATATCCGTCGTCCGCGGTCACCCGAGCCAAGCGATCGAGCACGTCGATTTTGGTGGGCTGGTCGAAATAGATGAGCACATTGCGGCAGAAGATCAGATCGAAAATCCCCAAGTTCGAAAAATCAGACAGCAGATTGATCTGACGGCATTTGACCATGGCGCGGATTTCCGGCGTGATCTGCCACATTTCGCCCACCTGGGTGAAATGCTTGATCAAAAGGTGAATGGGCAATCCGCGTTGCACTTCGAACTGGCTGTACAAACCGCTCCGCGTCTTTTCCAGAACTTCGCCGGACAGGTCGGTGGCCAGGAGTTCGACGCGGCAGCTGCCGATCTCCCGCTCCATACTCATGAGCGTCATCGCCAGCGAGTAAGGCTCCTGCCCGGTCGAGGCGGCGGCACACCAGATGCGAATGCAGCGCGTATGACGGCGCGCAGCGAGCAGCGCCGGCATGACGATCGTGCGAAAATGGTCGAATGGCACCTTGTCGCGAAAGAAGAACGATTCGTTGGTCGCCATCGCCTCGGCAACCGCCGTCAACAAGGCATCGTCGCCGCGCTTTAGCAGGTTGACGAGAGCCGTGAGATTGCCGAGGCCAGCCTTGCGCGCGACCGGCAAGAGCCTGCTCTCGACCAGATATTGTTTATCCGCAGAAAGCACCAAGCCGGAACGCTGCTTGAGGCATTTGCGAAGGAAATCATAATCGAGCGGTGTCACAATCGTGTCCCCGGCAATAAACGAAGTAATCTTGCAGCCATCTGGTCGAGCGGCAGCACGGCCGAGCATAGCCCCGCCTGCGCCACCGAGCGCGGCATACCCCACACCACGCTGGTCGCTTCATCCTGCGCGATAACGCTGCCGCCGGCAGCGACGACGTCGGCTGCGCCGCGAGTGCCGTCGGTGCCCATGCCGGTCAGCACCATCGCCAGCACGCCGGCGCCCCATACCGCGGCAGCAGAAGAGAACAGCGGGTCCACTGACGGCCGGCAGAAGTTGACCGGCGGATCGTCGCCAATTGCGATCTTGACGATGTCGCCGTCGCGCACGACGCGCATATGGCGGCCGCCGGGTGCCAGATAAACGCTGCCGGCCAGCACCGTCTCGCCATGCTCGGCTTCGTGCGCGCCGCGGCCGCTGATGCGCCGCAAATGCTCGGCCAGCACGGTGGTAAAAGTCGGCGGCATGTGTTGCGTGATCAGGACGGGTGCGCGATCAATCGCTGCCGCCAGCTTTTCCAACAACGCGGTGAGCGCCTGTGGGCCGCCGGTCGAAGAGCCGATGACGATCGCGCGCGGCACAATCACGCCGAACGGGCGCAAAGTGATTTCCGCCCGTGGTGGACGCGGCAGCTTGATCTCGGGTACACGCGAAGCGGCCGGCGGCTGGATTCGCGGCCGCGGCGCTTCTTCGGGCGCCAAAGGCGGCGCCGGATGCTCCCGCAGCGGAGCGCGCCTGCGGGCAAGGCCGCGGATCTTGTCGATCAGTTCGCGGTGGAACGCCGCCGAGGTCATCGCCTCGTAGGTGGTCTCGGGCTTTGGAATGTAGTCGGTCGCCCCGAGCGCCAGTGCCCGGAAGCTCAATTCGGCGCTCCGACGCGTCAGCGTCGACACCATGATCACGACGACGTCGCGCTTCTTGCCGAGCAGAAGCGGCAGCGCCGTAATGCCATCAAGCTCCGGCATGTCGACGTCGAGCAGCACGACATCGGGGTCGGCCGCTTCGATCCGCTCCAGCGCCTCGCGTCCGCTGCGCACCGCGGCCGCGACCGCCATGTCGGGCTCGGCCTCGATCCAGCGCGTCATCATGCTGCGCGCGACGACGGCATCGTCGACGACCATGACGCGTATCCGCCGCTCGAGGGCAGGCGTCACAGGCGCAGCTGCAAGGACGGAGCTCATGTTACGCGAACTTCTCGCACGCAAACTTCCGCAAGTGGCCGTTGCGCTGGCTCACTTGCCTTGACGGCCTTAGATCAGGCCGACTTCGGCAAACTTGGCTTCGACAATGTCCTTGTCGAACGGCTTCATGATGTACTCGTTGGCGCCGGCATGCAGCGCGCGAGCAATATGGGCGACGTCGTTCTCGGTGGTGCAGAACACCACTTTCGGACGGTCGCCGCCGGGCAGACGCCGCAGCGCGCGCAGGAAGTCATAGCCGTCCATTTTCGGCATGTTCCAGTCGAGCAAAATGGCGTCCGGCAAGATCTTGCGGCACGATTCGATCGCTTCCTCGCCGTTCTCGGCTTCCACGATCTGGAACTCGAGCCCTTCGAGAATGCGCCGCGCCACCTTGCGGATGACGCTGGAGTCATCAACCACCAAACAGGTCTTCATGGCGTCCTCACTCTACGCTGTGCGGGCGAGCCCGCTTTGACTTGGTCTTCATCGCAGTTGTCGCCGCCCTATTTCCCACCGTCATGCAGCCATCGCCTCGGCGAAGAGGTCGAGTACCCGGTCGACGTCGAGCACGACCAAGAGCTGACCGTCGAGCCGGTAGACGCCGGCGGAAACCCGCGCGAGCTTACGGTCGAGATTGACCGGATTGGATTCGCGCTCGCGGTCGGGCAGCTTGAGCACCTCGCCGAGCACATCGACCAGAAGCCCGAACGATTCACCGTCCGACTCGATCCCGATCGCCATCGGCGTCTCCTTCTCGCCGCGCGCCGGTAGTTCGAGGCGGCTGCGCATGTCGATGGCGGTGACGATGCGGCCGCGCAGGTTGAGCACGCCGGCTATCTGCGCGCCGGCGAGCGGCACGCGCGTGATACGCGCCGGCCGGAACACTTCCTGCACGTGCGCAATCGGCAGGCCGAACATCTGGCCGCCCAGCGTGAAGGTGACGTACTCGGTCAGTTCCGCGTTGTCGTTCATCGCGTTCACGCCGCCCGCTCGAGGCCGGCGTCCTGTTCCTTAATGGCCGCGATCAGGCCGGTACGGTCGAATTTTGCGACAAAGTCGCAGAAGCCAACCGCGCGCCCGCGTTCGATGGCCTCGGTCGACACCATGGCGGTGATGCCGATGACCGGCACGTCGGCCGTGTCGGCTCTAGCGCGAAGCGCCTGCGTGAGCGCAAAGCCGTCCATCTCAGGCATCTCGATGTCGGTAATGACGAGGTCGAAGCGATCATCCGCGCTAAGCGCCCGCAGCGCTTCCGCCGCCGAGCCGACAGCGACCACCCGGCAGCCGGCCGCCTTGATCAGCGGCGTGAGCATGTCGCGAAAGAACGCTGAGTCATCGACCAGAAGCACCGAACGCCGGGACTCCTGGGCTGACGAATCGCGGCGGCGGAACCAATCGGCAAAGGCCTGCGGGAGAAAATGGCCGACATCGACGATCTCGGTGGCGTTGCCCTTGATCACCGCATAACCGAGGACGCCGGGACGTTCGCTCGCCACTTCAATGTTCAGCCGGTCCTCGACGATATCGACGATTTCATCGACCACCAGACCCATGGCGCGGCCATGGTCGGAAAATACGAGGATCGGCTGGGCGCCATCGCGCTTAAGGTCGGCCTGCATGTCGATGCGTAAAAGTGGCATGAGCTGACCGCGGTATTGGACCAGGTGACGGCCGTCGGTGATCTCGATCTTGCGGCAATCGATTTCCTCAAGCCGCGTCACCAGCGACAACGGCACCGCCTTGGGTTGGTGCGAACCGGCGCGGAACACGAGCAGCGACACCTTGTCCTCGGCGGCCGTCTCCTCGCACGCCGCCAGTTCCAGTTTTTCGTCGCGCGCCACCTGCGCGGCCCGGCCGAGCATCTGCGCGATGCCGTTGGGATCGACGATCATGATCACCGAGCCGTCGCCGAGGATTGTGGTGCCGGAGAACGCCGTGATGTGGCGAAGCTTCGACGACATCGGCTTGATGACGATTTCCTCGGTGTGGAACACGCCGTCGACGACGACGCCGAAAGTTTGGCTTCCCGCCTGAGTGACGACGATGAAGCCGTTTTCGCCGTCGCTTTCGCCGAGCCGCAGCGCGTCCTTGAGATGGATCAACGGCAACAGCCTGTTGCGCAGCCGCAGGACCGGCGTGTCTTTGATCCGCTCGATGCGGTGCTCGCCGCCGCCCGCGCGCACCAGTTCAAGCACGGCGAGCTGCGGCAGCGCGAAGCGCTCGCCACCGGCCTCGACGATCAGCGCTGAGACGATCGCCAGCGTCAGCGGAATTTTGATGGTGAATTTGGTACCGACGCCGGCGACGGACTGCAGATCGACGGTACCGCCGATCTGCTCGATGTTGCTGCGCACCACATCCATGCCGACGCCGCGGCCGGAAATGCTGGTCACCCGCGCGGCGGTGGAAAAGCCCGGGGCGAAAATAAAGTTGCAGATTTCGGCGTCGGACTTGGCGGCGATCTCGTCTTCGCCGGCAAGCCCGCTCTCGATCGCCTTGGCGCGAATGCGCGACACGTCAAGTCCGCGTCCATCGTCGGCGATCTCGATGATGATGTGACCGCCCTGATGGCAGGCGGAAAGACCGATCGTGCCCTTCGCCGGCTTGCCGGCGGCGGCGCGCTCGGCCGCGTTCTCGATGCCGTGATCGGCGCAGTTGCGCACCAGATGGGTGAGCGGATCCTTGACCAGTTCGAGCACCTGGCGGTCGAGCTCGGTCTCCGCGCCATGCATTCGCAGCTCGATATCCTTGCCGAGATCGGCGCACAGATCGCGCACGATGCGCGGCAGCTTCTGCCAGGCATTGCCGATCGGCTGCATGCGCGTTTTCATGACGCCTTCTTGCAGCTCGGCGGTCACGTTGGAGAGCCGCTGCAACGGCACCTTGAAATCGGAATCCTCGTGCCGGCGCACAATCTCGAGAAGCTGGTTTCGGGTCAGCACAAGCTCGGAGACCGTGGTCATCAGATGGTCGAGCGTGTCGACGTTGACCCGGATCGAATGGCTGGCGATCCGCTCGCCGCGTTCGTCATCCGCCCGCGGCGGGGCGGCTGCCTCCGCCGTCTCGGCCGGTTCGGGCGTTTGCGGTGTCTCGATCATCCCGCCGGCGGCGAACTGGGCGGCTGCCGCGCGCGTCTCGCGCGGTTTGCGCGGTTCGGGCATGTGCGGCTTTTCGATCGTCTCGCCCGCAGCGATCGGCGCGGATGCCCGCTCTTGCTGGCTCATCCGGCCGAGCTTGCCGATCAGGTCGCCGTCGGAGCCGTCCGGCTCCTTCTGCGCGTTTTCGATCTCGTCGAGGATGAGCTTGATGCGGTCGATCGTGGAGAGGATGAGCGTCACGGCGTCGGCGGTGACCGGCATACCGTCGCGGAATTTGCCCATCAGCGTCTCGGCCGCATGCGCCAGCGCCTCGAGGCGGGGCAGGCCGAGAAAGCCGCAGGTGCCCTTGATGGTATGGACGAGGCGAAAGATGTTGCCGAGG
>DATJTL010000005.1:0-7688 GCA_035503415.1 Xanthobacteraceae bacterium | reverse complement strand
GTCGGCCGGGCCGAGGCTCATGCCGTGCATGCGCGGCGAGGCGGAGGCTATCGCCTCGACATTGTTGACGCCTTCGGCGGTTTCCAGAATGGCGTGAATGAGGATCGGCTTGGCGACTGCGTGCTTTGCTTCGAGTTGGGCCAGCAGTTGATCGAGGTAATGGATGTCCCAGGCGCCCTCGACCTTGGGCAGCATAATCACATCAAGTTTGCCGCCGATGGCAGCGACGATCTGACAAATGTCGTCGAGCGCCCAGGGCGAGTTGAGGGCATTGATGCGCGTCCACAGACCGGTGTCGCCGAACTCGCAAGCTTTGGCCATGGCGATGAAGCCCGCGCGTGCCGCCTCCTTGGCGTCAGCCGGCACCGCGTCTTCGAGGTTGCCGAGCACCACGTCCACCTCGCGCACAAGCTGCGGCACCCGCGCGCGTACTTTCTCGACATGCGGCGGCACGAAATGAATCATGCGCTCGAGCTTGAGCGGTAATTCGCGCAGCGGCGCCGGTGCGCCGATCGCGAGGGCTTTAAAAAAATTGCGTGGCAGCTTCATGCGATAGCCTCAAGACGCGGTCGCCTGAAAGTAGAATGGTGGGATAGACCGCGCCAAGCCGCTTTTAGCGGCAGGCCTACCCGCGAAATGGTAGTTTCATACCATCTCGCCGCGCATGAGCCGCGGCTGCGAGGCGGCCGGAGCGACGCCCTCGCGCATGAGCGCGCGGCGCAACGGGCCGATGCGGTCGAAAAGGTAGAGCGAAAACCCGCGCAGTCCCTGTACCGGGATGAAATCGGCGAGCAGGCTCCGGTTGAGCAGATCGACGGCAAGGGTACGGCTCAAGACGTCGGCACGGCGGGCCGCCGCGTAGCGGGCGAGCACGTCGGGTGCGCCGACGTCGCGGTTCGCCCGTTGGGCGTCGGCGACGGTTTCGGCGATAGCGGCGCCGTCGCGCAGGCCAAGATTGAGGCCTTGGGCGCCGATCGGCGGCACCACGTGCGCGGCCTCGCCGACGAGCGCAATGCGCCCGCGCGCCAACGATTGTGCGCTCTGCACCGCCAAGGGAAAAAAGCCGCGGCCTTGCTCGACGTCCATGCGCCCGAGCAGCGAATGGGCGCTGCGCTCGATGTCTTCGGCCAACATGGCATCGCTCATCGCCGCAAGTCGTTGGCCGTCCTGCGGCGTGAGCACGCAGACCAGGCTCGAACGGCAGCCGGGCAGGGGAACGAGCGTGAACGGTCCACTCTGTGTGTGAAACTCGGTCGAAACGTCGCCGTGCGGCCGCGCATGCGCAAGGTTGAGCGTCAGCGCCGCCTGCGGATAAGTTCGCCGCGTAACGCCGATCCCGGCGGCGGCGCGGCAGAGCGAGCGAGCGCCGTCTGCCCCGATGGCAAGCCGCACGCGCGCTTGCCCGTCAGGGAATGTGACCGTAACGCCCTCGTCGTCGCTTTTGACCGCGAGCGCCGCAGCCGCGATACGCACAAGCTTGAGTTCGCCGGCGCGTGCTTCGAGTGCGGCCAAGAGATGCCGATTTTCGATGTTGGAGCCGAACGCGTCGAGCCCGATCTCGGCTGCGGCAAAGCAAATTTCGGGGGCGCGCAGAAGCCGCGCGGTATCGTCAACGATGCGGATTTGGCGAAGCGGCGCCGCATGCGGCAGACAGGCCGGCCAAACGTCGAGAGTTTGCAGCGCTGTGACCGAACCGGCAAGCAGCGCCGTGGTGCGGTGATCGGGCTCTGCCTGCGGGGCAATCAATGCCGTCTCGACCCCCGCCGCGGCAAGCGCGATGGCGCACACGAGGCCTGCCGGCCCGCCGCCAATCACCGCAACGTCTGCCTTGATCGTCTCTGTCACCGCGTTCCTCGCCGATGAGGGGCAACATTAGCAACAGCGAAGCGATTGCGCATGGCAGTAACGCTCCTTACCCTCGGCGATGGGCAGGGATGAGGCAGTACAGCCGATGGACCCGATACGCGCACCGCGTCGGATTACGACGCCGCTCACGCTTGCCGCGTTCGCCGTCCACGTTTTCACCGCCTGCGGCGGCGCCTGCGCGCTTTTAGCGCTGCTCGCCGCGGTCGGCGGCCAATGGCCGCGGATGTTTCTCTGGCTCGGCGTCGCGCTCTTCATCGACGGCGTCGACGGCACGTTCGCACGGCGGCTGCGTGTCGCCGAGGTGCTGCCGCGCTGGTCGGGCGAGGTGCTCGACCTCGTCGTTGACGTCATGAATTACGTCTTCGTACCAGCCTACGCGCTGGCCGCGAGCGGGCTGTTGCCGCCACCGCTCGCCACGCCGCTCGGCATCCTCATCGTCGTCACCGGCGCGCTCTATTTCGCCGACCGTTGGATGAAGACTTCCGATTATTATTTCCGCGGCTTCCCGGCGGTGTGGAACGTCGCCGCTTTCTATCTGTTCGTGCTCAAGCCGCCGCCGTGGCTGAGCGCATTCGCGATCGTGGCGCTCGCGATCCTGACCTTCGTGCCGGTGCATTTCATCCATCCGGTCCGCATCGCGCATCTGCGCGTGCTCACCACTGCTGCGCTCGTGCTGTGGGGGCTGCTTGCGCTCTTCGCTGTGATAGAAGGCCTCGCGCCGGGATTTTGGACGGAGTTCGCATTGAGCGTCCTCGCGGTCTACTTCGTCGGCGTCGGCTTCCTACGCCGGCATCGACCATGATGGCCAAAACCTTGCAAACTTCTGGGAGTGAAACATGCCCCGACCCGTTCTTCTGATCGCCGGCGGCAGCCGCGGTATCGGCGCGGCGACGGCCCGCTTCGCCGGCGAGCGCGGCTATGACGTGGCTATCAATTACGTCACCAACACGAAGGCGGCCGACAGCGTCGCCGAGGCGGTGAGAAAATCCGGCGGCAAAGCCGTCACGCTGCAGGGCGACATGGCGAAGGAGGACGAGATTGTGCGCGTGTTCGACGAGACGACGCGCGCGCTCGGACCGATCACCCACTTCGTCCATTCCGCAGGCATTGGCGGCAAGAATTCGCGGCTCGACGCCGCCAGCGCCGCGACCATCCGCGAGGTGATCGATATCAACCTGTTCGGCGCCATCGTCTGTTCGCGTGAAGCAGTGCGCCGCATGTCGACGGCGCACGGCGGCAAGGGCGGATCGATCGTGCTGTTGTCGTCGATTGCATCGGTCACCGGCGGCGCCACCGAATACGTGTTCTATGCCGCCGCCAAGGGCGGGGTGGACGCGCTCACCAACGGTTTGGCGCGCGAAGTGGCCAAGGAAGGAATTCGCGTGAACGCCATCCGGCCCGGTCCGACCGATACCGAGATCCACGAGCCCGGACGGCTCGCCCGGATCACGCCGCTCCTGCCAATGGGACGGCCCGGCGAACCGCCGGAGATCGCGGAAGCGATCATGTTTCTGCTTTCGGACGCCGCTTCCTATATCAGCGGCGCGGTGCTCAACGTTTCGGGTGCGCGCTGACCGCGAACCCTTTCCATCAATGATTTATTTCCGGCCGGACGATCAGGGACGGCCAGAGGGGATGGCCGAGGGGCCGCCGATGGGCAATAGCCGTCGCAATGCAGTCGTACGCTACCTTGCGCACTTGCCGCGACCACCTATGATCGCGCGCGAAAGCGGCGGATCGGCCGCAAGTCCTTGATACAGCCATCGACACACGACAGGAGACGAAAATGGTTGCTGCGGTGCGCGTGCATAAAGTCGGCGGGCCGGAGGTTTTGACCTACGAAGAGGTCGAACTGCCGGCGCCCGGACAGGGCCAGATCAGGGTCAAACAACATGCTGCCGGCGTCAATTTCATCGACACCTATTTCCGCATGGGGATGTATCCCTCGCCGGTCGGCCTGCCGTTTACTGCCGGCAATGAGGGCGCCGGCGAGATCATCGCCGTCGGCCCCGGCGTGAGCGACTTCAAGGTCGGCGACCGTGTTGCCTACGTGGTGGCGCTCGGCTGTTACGCGTCCGAGCGGATCGTCCAGGCCGATCGTGCCGTCAAATTGCCGGCCAACATCAGCTACGACCAGGCCGCCGCCATGATGCTCAAGGGCATGACGGCCGAATATCTCTTGCGCCGTACCTTCAAGGTCGAGAAGGGCATGAACGTCTTCGTCCATGCCGCGGCCGGCGGCGTCGGTCTTATTTTGTGCCAGTGGGCCAACCATCTCGGCGCCAACGTCATCGGCACGGTCGGCTCGAAGGACAAGGCCGAGCTCGCCAAGGCGAACGGCTGCCATCACACCATCCTCTACCGCGACGAGGACTTCGCCGCGCGCACCAAGGAAATCACCGGCGGCAAGCTGTGCGAGGTGGTCTACGACGGCATCGGCAAGACTACGTTCCCGGCCTCGCTCGATTGCCTCAAGCCGCTCGGCATGTTTGTCAGCTACGGCAGCGCATCGGGCCAGATCGACGCATTCAATATCAATATCCTGCAGACCAAGGGCTCGCTGTTTGCCACCCGGCCGACGCTCAACACGTATGCCGCCAAGCGCGAGGATCTCATCTCCATCGCCAACAGCCTGTTCGATGTGGTCGGCAAGGGCGCGGTCAAGATTCCCGTGAACCAGAAATACGCGTTGCGCGACGCCGTCAAAGCGCACCGCGATCTCGAAGGCCGCGCCACCACCGGCTCGTCGATCCTGGTGCCGTAGGGTCCATGCGCGGTCGGAAAAGCGTTTGGGCCCCATGACGATCAGGGGCTCGCTGGCGAAAATACTTCCGTATCTGGCGACGATGGCCTGGGCCGTCGTCGCTTTTTTGGCTGGGCAGGCCGCTGCGCTGGCTGTGCTGCTGCGCTGGTATCACGGCGATGTGGAGGCGCTTTACGCCGCCCAATATGACGGCGCGGTCGTTACCTTGTCGGTGCTGGTGCTCAACCCGGTCATTGTCGGCGTGCTGATGTTTGCGGTGCGTCTGAGCGGAGCGAAACCGGCCGAGTATTTGGCGCTGGTTTGGCCGCCCATGCGTACGGTGATGGCCGGGATCATCGGCATCGTCGTCATCATCGCGCTGACCGATGCGCTGCTGTTTGTCAGCGGCCGCGCGATCGTGTCCGATTTCCAGACGGTGTCGTACACGACCGCCGCCGCCGAAGGTTGGCTGCCGTTGATGTGGATCGCGACCGTGCTGGTGGCACCCGCCGGCGAAGAGATCCTGTTTCGCGGCTACCTGTTCCGCGGCTTCGTGCGTTCGGAGCGCTCGGCGTGGCCGGCGATCATCGTCATATCGCTGCTGTGGGCCAGCTTGCACCTGCAATACGACTGGACGGGCATGACCGAAATAGGCGTCGCCGGTCTATTTCTCGGCTGGGTGCGCTGGCGCTCAGGCTCCACGCTGCTGACGTTCCTGCTCCACGCCCTGTTCAATCTCGAGGGCATGCTGGAGACCGTGGCGCAGGTGAAACATCTGTTCTGATAGTCTGAGTAGAGCGTTAGCGCGCGCGCCGGCCCTTTGGATCGATGATGTGGCCGAACGGCGCCATCCCGCTGGGATCGCCGTCTTGGCGCCGGCGCCGCGGCAGAGCGATCACCGGGGCAGCGAAACGGCCGATGGCCTCCACCGTGTCGTCGAGCGGCACGGTCGAGCCCGGCGTCTCGCTGACGATAACCGCTATGACGTTCATGTCGCGCCGGTAGAGCGAGTCGAGTGCGGTCAGCGTGTGGCTGATCGTGCCGAGGTAACTGCCGGTCACCAGGATGAGCGGCAGCCGCAGCACCATCATCACGTCGAGGACGGTTCGCTCGCCGTCGAGCGGCACCATGATTCCGCCGACGCCCTCGATCAGCAGCAGATCCTGCCGTTGCTCGATGGCGCTTTGGCAGAAGGCTATGACATCGTCGACATCGATCTTGCGGCCCTCGCGTTGCGCCGCGAGATCGGGCGACACCGGGGCGCGAAATCGCCACGGCGAGATGCGTTCGATCGCCTCGACGGTCAGTGGGACTCCGAGTGCATGTAACAACAGCGCCGGATCGCTGCCGCCGACATGCCCCGGATCGAAGCCGCTGACCACCGGCTTGATCGCCTCGACAGTGCGGCCCATCTGGCGAAAATGCCCGATCAGCGAGGCGGCGACGTAAGTCTTGCCGACATCGGTCCCGGTAGCGGTGATAAAGATCGCAGTCACGAGAGCGCATCCGGCGCGCGGCGGCGCACGCTTTCCGCGAGCCGCTCGACGTCGTTGTCGCAGTGTTGGGCGGTGAAGGCAAAACGTAGCCGCGCAGTGCCCTGCGGCACCGTGGGCGGCCGGATCGCGACGACCAGAAAACCATCGTCCTCAAGCGCCTGTGCCGCCTCGATCGCCGCCTCGGCGTCGCCGAGAACGAGCGGAACGATGGCGCTTTGCGGCTCCGGCAGGTTCAAGGCCCGGGCAAACAATCTTGCCTTGCGCAGCGGTTCGGCGGCGTAGGCCGGCTCACGCTCGATCAGATCGATGGCGGCGATTGCGGCGGCGATCACGGGCGGCGGCAGCCCGGTCGAGTATATGAAGGTGCGCGCACGCGTGCGCATGAGATCAATCACCGGCTGCGACGCGCAAAGATAGCCCCCGTAAGAGCCGACTGCCTTCGACAATGTGCCCATTTGCAGGGGCACGTCGGCGGGATTGCCACTGGCGAAGCTCGAGCCGCGGCCGCCGCCTATGACGCCCAATCCATGCGCGTCGTCGGCCAGCAGCCAGGAATCGAAATGTTGCGCCAGCGCTGCCAAATCGTGCAGCGGCGCCAAATCGCCATCCATGGAAAATACGCCGTCGGTGACGATGAGCGCGTGCGGGTGGGCAGCGCGATGGTCCGCCAGGAGCGCACGCGCATGCCCAACGTCGCAATGGCGGTAGCGGTGCATCGATGCTCCGCTCAGCTTGCCGCCGGCGTGGATACAGGCATGTGACAATTCGTCGATGAGAATGAGGTCGTCTGGGCCGGCCAGTGCCGGGATGATACCAGTATTGGCGAGGTAGCCGGAGCCAAAGACGCATGCGGCTTCGCTGCCTTTGAGCCTCGCCAGCCGTTGTTCCAGTTCGGCATGGAGCGGATGGTTGCCGGTGACCAGGCGCGAGGCGCCGGCGCCAACACCGTAGCGCTCGGCCGCTGCCACCGCCGCGGCTATGATTGCGGGGTGTTGACTGAGGTTGAGATAATCGTTGCAAGAGAACGAGAGCAAGCGGCGGCCCGCGCGCTCCGCATAGAGCCCCTGGCGCTCGGTCGTGACCAGTTTGCGGCGCAAGTGTCTGCGCTCCAGCGCAGCCAGCTTTTCGCACGCGAATTGATCGAGCGAGCGCATCGCTTCTCCCTGCGGATTGCAACTGCAAGCCGCCGAAACCATCGTGACCTTGCCGCGCCTGATGGGCACAATAGTGCCTATGGCGGCTGCGCAGCATGAAAGCGCTGAATGTCTGACAATACTAGCGAAAACGATCGATGCCGGAGTGCCTTACCGCCGCGCTGGTACTGCGGCCTCGACCATGTCTGGCTGCCTTACACGCAGATGAAAACCGCTAGTCCGCCGCTGGCGGTGGTCGCAACCCGCGGCAGTCGCATCGTCCTTGCTGACGGCAAGGAACTTATCGACGGCATTGCGTCCTGGTGGACGGCCTGCCACGGCTACAATCATCCACACATTCGAGCAGCGGTGGAGCGCCAACTCGCGGTTCTTCCGCACGTGATGTTCGGCGGTCTGGTGCACGAATCCGCGCTCACTCTGGCGCAGCGC
>DATJTL010000004.1:0-2713 GCA_035503415.1 Xanthobacteraceae bacterium | reverse complement strand
CGATCTGGAACATCACCGCCGGACAAAACGGATTTCTCACCGCCGCATTGATCGGCGGAACGCTCTCATCGATGGAACGGCGCCCGGCGCTCGCCGGCGTTTTTCTCGGGCTGCTCACCTACAAGCCGCAATTCGGTCTGTTGTTTCCGCTCGTCCTGATCGCGGACCGGCGCTGGCTGACGATCGCGGTCGCGGCTTGCGTCGCCATCGGCATGGCGGTGGCTTCATGGCTCGCCTTCGGCATTGCGAGCTGGCAGGCTTTCTTTCACTGGCTGCCGATTTCGAGCCACATCATCCTCGGCGAGGGCCGCGCCGACTTCGGCCGGCTGCAAAGCCTGTATGGCCTGGTTCGCGCTCACGGCGGAGATGAGACGCTGGCCTGGAGCGTGCAGGCGGTGGGAAGCCTTGCGGTAGCGGCCGGGATTGTTTGGCTCTGGCGCAGCCGCGCGGCGTACGAACTGAAGGCCGGCGCGCTCGCCGCCGCCGTGCTGGTCGCCACGCCCTACGTCTATATGTACGACGTGGTGGTGCTTGGAGTCGCAGTGGCGTTCCTGCTCCGCTACGCGCTCGACCGTGGCATCACTTCCACCGAAATCGTCGGGCTCGCCGCGGCCGGCGCACTTATTCTGGCTTTCCCGTACGTGAAGACCCAGGTCGGCCTGGCCGCGGTGCTGATCGTGTTGGCCCTGATCGTACAGCACGTCGTCCAGCGTCCCCTGCCAGCTGCGCACGGCGCCGGCCCCGCGGCCGCGTAGCGCGATATTGCATTGCAGCAACAATCGCGTCACACTGGCTCTGCCGGAATGTGTGCAAGAGCCATGCGCGAGAAGCCACTTCCCGACACGCCTGCCCGCGACAAGCCGTGGATCTTCCGCACCTATGCGGGGCACTCGACCGCCGCGGCATCGAACGCGCTTTATCGGAAAAATCTGAGCAAGGGGCAGACCGGCCTTTCGGTCGCTTTCGATCTGCCGACGCAGACCGGCTACGACAGCGATCATCCGCTCGCCAAGGGCGAGGTCGGCAAGGTCGGCGTGCCGATTTCGCACCTCGGCGACATGCGGGCGCTGTTCGACGGCATCCCGCTCGGCGCCATGAACACGTCGATGACGATCAACGCCACCGCGGCCTGGCTGCTCGCGCTCTATGTCGCGCTCGCCGACGAGCAGGGCGTGAAGCGCACGACGCTCCAGGGCACGACGCAGAACGACATCATCAAGGAATATCTCTCGCGCGGCACCTACGTGTTTCCGCCGGCGCCGTCGATGCGGCTGACCAAGGACGTGATCTTGTTCACGACCAAGGAAATGCCGAAGTGGAATCCGATGAACGTCTGTTCGTATCACCTGCAGGAAGCGGGCGCGACGCCGGTACAGGAACTGGCCTTTGCGCTCGCCACCGCCATCGGCGTGCTCGACGGCGTGAAGGCATCCGGCCAATGCGCGGCGGAGGAATTCGGCGAGGTGGTCGGACGCATCTCGTTCTTCGTCAATGCCGGCCTGCGATTCATCACCGAAGTCTGCAAGCTACGCGCCTTCACCGAATTGTGGGACGAGATCACGCGCGAGCGCTATGGCGTCACCGACGCCAAGGAGCGGCGGTTTCGTTATGGTGTCCAGGTCAACTCGCTGGGCCTGACCGAGCAGCAGCCGGAAAACAACGTCGCTCGGATTCTGTTGGAAATGCTCGCGGTGACCTTGTCGAAGAGCGCACGCGCGCGCGCGGTCCAGCTGCCAGCGTGGAACGAAGCGCTCGGGCTGCCGCGGCCGTGGGACCAGCAATGGTCGCTGCGCATGCAGCAGATCCTGGCCTACGAAACCGACCTTCTGGAATACGGCGACGTGTTCGACGGCTCGCCCGTGATCGCCGCCAAGGTCGCCGAGCTGAAAGCGGCGGCCAAGGAGGAGCTTGCGCAAATCGAAAAGATGGGCGGCACCGTCGCCGCCGTCGAGTCCGGCTATCTGAAACAGCGGCTGGTCGAATCGAATTCGCGCCGCGTGGAAGCGATCGAGCGCGGCGACCAGACCGTGGTCGGCGTCAATCGCTTCGGCGAGACCGAACCGTCGCCGCTCGCCGACGCTGCGGATGCGGTGCTGACGGTGTCCGAAGAGGCCGAGGCCGATCAGCTCGGCCGGCTTAACGCTTGGCGTGCCAGCCGCGACGCCGGCGCGGTCGCCGCTGCGCTCGCTGATTTGCGCAAGGCGGCGCGGGGCGGCGCCAACATCATGCCGGCCTCGATCGCCTGCGCGAAGGCGGGAGTCACCACCGGCGAATGGGGCTTCGCGCTGCGTTCGGCCTTCGGCGAATACCGCGCACCGACAGGCGTCGGCACCGCCATGCGCAACGACGCCGAGGGTCTCGACGATGTGCGCGCCGAGGTCGACCGTGTGTCGAAGAAGCTCGGCCGCCGGATGAAATTTCTGGTCGGCAAGCCCGGCCTCGACGGTCATTCGAACGGCGCCGAGCAGATCGCCGCCCGCGCCCGCGACGCCGGCATGGAGGTAATTTACGACGGCATCCGGCTGACGCCGGAAGCAATCGCCGCCGACGCCGCGCAAAAGCGCGTGCACGTCGTCGGCCTGTCGATCCTCTCCGGCTCGCACCTGCCGCTCGTCGCCGACGTCATTGCACGGATGAAGGAGGCCGGCGTCGACGACGTGCCAGTGGTGGTCGGCGGCATCATTCCGCCGGCCGACGCCGATGCGCTCAAGAA
>DATJTL010000003.1:0-8157 GCA_035503415.1 Xanthobacteraceae bacterium | reverse complement strand
ACATGAAGCGGGGCAAGCGTGGCGCGACGGATAGACGAAAGATTTGGATGTGCCGTCATCATACTCTCCATGCGTTCCGTCGTCTTACCGCGCGTTCTGCTCGGGCTTGCGCAGCCAGAGCTCGAAGGCGATGGCATCGAGCCGCACCTCGCCCTGCCCGAACTGCGACTGAGCGGCTAGTTGTTTGATCGCATCCACGGTATAGGCGCGCTTCTTGAGCATGGAGTTGAACGTCCATTTGATGATCGCCCCGCTGATCAAACCCTTGTCTTTGACGTAGTCGCGGATGGCTTGCGGCGAAAAGTCCTTGCGCAGATCGATGATCAGCGCAGTGCCGCCGGGCTTGAGTACCCGATGCATCTCGTCAAGTGCGGCGAGCGGGCGGGTGAAATTCTTGAACGCCGCGGTGCAGACGACAAAATCAAATCCGTTCGCCGGCAGCGGCAGGTCGGCGGCGTCACCGTGATCGAACGCAATGTCGACGCCGGCCTTGCGGGCGTTTTCGTTGGCGATGCGAATGAAGGTGCGGCTGATGTCGACCCCGACCATGCGGCAGCCGGTGAGCTTGGCAAGTTCGATCGCGAGGTAGCCAGGCCCGGGCGCGATTTCGAGTACGCACGAGCGAGGTCCGATATGCGCGGCCACGCGCCGCGCAGTCTCCTTGAATCGGTCTATGTCCGTCGCAGTCTGCCGCGCATACCAGGTGGCAATGAAGCCTTCCATGCCGGCGCCCTTGTGGCCCTTGGGCGGCACCGTCGTGTTCGTCGTTGCTGACATCATGGTTCTCTCCGTTCGAAGAAGCGCAATGGTGGCGCCTTCATGCGAAAGCGCGGCTGTTCTCGCGGAGATTCGGCTGGTACTTTGGATTTGCGTGCCTAAAGCCAGCGCGCTCCGCGCGTTCGGTCTTGGGTCCGGGGCCCCGGTGATGTTGGCGCATCGCCGGGGCTGCCCATTCGTGCGCGCGTTTCAGCTCATCGGGCCGCCTCCGTACTGCTGGTACAATTTCGCGATCGTTCCTTCGCGGTCCTGATGCAGGCCCCGCCACAAATCGAGCGGCCCCCAGCCGTTCTCGATCCGCTGGATGAGATCGGACACGAACGCTTGCTCCGCCTTCTGCAGCGCCAAGCGGTATTCGGTTTCGACGAGAAACAGCGGGGGAAAGTTCTCTGCGGCGACGCCGGCGATCTGGCCGGCCAGAGCAGCAGCGCTTTGCTCGAGCAAACGCAGACGCTGACGCAGCAGCGCCAGCGCTTCATCCGGCGGCAAGATCGGCAGCAGGCACAAGGCCGCTTCGAATTGCGGATACTCCTTCACCGGCTGGCCAACGAGATCGGCCATCCAGTCGTGCAATTCGTCACGGCCTGAGGGCGTGAGCTCGTAGATGGTGCGCTCCGGTCGCTTGCCGTCGCGCGAGGTTTCCCTGGCAACGATGAAGCCGCGCGCCAGCAGCAGCTCGATCACGGTGTAGAGCGAGCCGTAACGCAGCTTGATGCTGTCTTCCTTGTGCCGCTGCTTGAGCAGCAAGCCCATTTCGTACGGATGCATTGGGCGCTCAAAGAGCAGCGCTAATACAGCCAAAGCCAAAGGATTGGATGGGTGAGACTGCCGCGCCATCTTATTCTCAGCCGTTTATTCGGATACGAATATATGCCGCCGTGTATGGGTGTCAAATTTTTCCAAAGATATATCTTGCACTATAGCTGTTATAGATGTATCTGAAGATATATCTTTGTCCAGCTTAAAGGAGTATCCATGCACGGACATTGTCATTCCCATGAAGGAAAGTGGGCCGCCGGTCGGCGTCGCCACTGGCGGTTTGGCGGCGGTTTTGGCGGTCGCCATGGTGGCCGCTTCGGCGAAGGCGGCGAGGACTTGATGCGCGCACGGCGCATGCTGGCGCAGGGCGACCTGCGGCTCGTCGCTTTGGCGCTAATCGCGCAGGCGCCGCGTCACGGCTACGAGATCATCAAGCTGCTCGAGGAGAAAACCTCGGACTGGTACTCACCGAGCCCAGGCATCGTCTATCCGACGCTGACCTATCTGGAGGAAGCCGGCTACGTCACCGCTTCGACCGAAGGCGCAAAGAAACTCTACACTATCACCGAGGAAGGCCGCGGTTATTTGGAGCAAAACCGCGATCTGGTCGACGTGGTGCTCGACCGTCTGACCGCGCTCGGCGAACGCGTCAATCGCTGGCGCCGCACGGCGCGCGGCGAACGCGAGGACCGGCAGTCGCTGCCGCCGCTGGTCGAGGCGGCGCTCGATCACCTGCGCGCAACGCTCGGCAAGCGGCTTGAAAGCGACGCCGAAGCCGAGGCGCGGCTGGTCGAAATCCTGGTCCGCACCGATGCGGAGCTGCAGCGGTCGTAAGCGGCTTCACGGCGAGCGGCGCGACGAGCTACGACGACGCCAGCACATCCGGCGTGTGCACGTGCTCGGGCCGAATCCCCAGACCTAATAGACGCGCCGGAATGCGGCGCAGCGCCGGAACGACGTTGAACAGCTTGAAGACGAGCGGCGGGGTCGGCCGTCGCTCGCTCCCCATCTCGAGCACGCGGCTGATAATGCGCTTCTGAATGGTGAGCTGCAGCCATTGCGTGAAGCGCACCGGCAGCGTGCGCCGCTCCTGGATGGCCTGCAGGTCTTCATCCCCTACCCTGCCGCTCGCCAGCGGCCCGGCAAGGCGATTGGCGGCGGCTACCGCATCCTGCACCGCCATATTGATGCCAACACCGCCGATCGGCGACATCGCGTGGGCGGCGTCGCCGATGCAGATCAGCCCCGGCCGCCACCATTGCTGCAGGCGATCGACGCTCACGCTGAGCAGCTTCACATCGTCCCAGCTTTTCAATTCGCCGATCCGATCGGCGAGGAACGGCGACATGTCGACCACTCGTTTGCGAAAGGCTTCTATGCCCTCCGCCTTTACTTTTTCGATGCCACCCTTGGAGATGACATAGGCGCACTGCCAATAATCGCCGCGGTCGAGCATGATCATCATCTTGCCCGCTTCGATATGGCCGAACGTGTCGCTCGTATCGCCGCTCTTGCGCAACATGCGGAACCACAGCACGTCCATCGGCGAGCCGTAATCCTCGCTCTTGAAGCCGGCCCTCTCACGAACCGCGGAATGCCGCCCGTCGCAGCCGACGGTCAGATCGGCGCGGATCGTGAGCGTGCCATCCGCGGTCGTGGCGCGCACACCGACGATACGGCCGCCCTCCTCGATCAGATCGGTCGCATCCGCGTTCATGCGCAGATCAAACGTCTTGTAGCGCCTGCCCTGCCGGGCGAGGAAATTGAGGAAATCCCACTGCGGCATCAGCGCGATGAATTTGCAGTGGGTCGGCAGATGGCTGAAATCCACCATCGTCAGGTGCTCGGCGCCGACCTGGCCGGTCAGCGTCACGACCTTCTGGTGCGGGACTTTGAGGAAATCGTCGAGCAGGCCGAGTTCGTACATGAGTTCGAGCGTCGAAGGATGCACGGTGTCGCCGCGAAAATCGCGAAAGAAGTCGGCATGCTTCTCCAGCACCACGACCTCGACGCCGGCGCGCGCCAACAGGAAACCCAGCATCATCCCGGCGGGGCCGCCGCCGGCGATACAGCAGCGCGTAGAGATTGATAAATCGGCCATCGGAATTCACTCCTGGACTGACTGCTTCGACCTACTCGCCTGAAGCTTTTAATCTAGTGGAGCGGATTTGACATTTCGACGGGCGAAGAAAGACTTCTAAATGGGGTGCCGCAGCGTGGCACCGGCACGCCGATGCCGCCGACCGACCCGCTGATCTGGCGCTTCTACGACCTGGTGATGGTCAATGGTCCGGCGCTGAAGGCACCGATCGAAGAGGAGTTCGGCGACGAGATCATCTCGGCGATCGACTTCGACATGCAGGTGCCGCGTAAGAGCGACCCCAAAGACCATCAAGGGTTATCAAGGGCCATCAGGGGCGCTCGCGTCAAGATCGGGATGAGCGGTGAATTCCTGCCCCGCAAATATTAGCGAATGTCAAATCCGCCGCCCTAGCGCACATCCCTGCTGGTGGCAGTGACCTGCGAGCGCTCGACGCGATAGAGGATGAAGCGATCGCCGGCGTACAATTCGGTCAGATGCTCCGGATCGGGATTGGCATAGTCGGGCGGGGTGAAGAGCACGTAGAGGTAGTCGTAATCCTGCGTCCAGCGCCGCCAATAACCGTAGGTGCTGACTCCCGGCCGATCAGCGACCTGCACCAGGGTGCCGATCATCGGCGGCGTGCCGTCTTCGGTATCGACGCGGTCGCGATATTCCGGCCGGGCATGCAGTATCTGCTTGCCGACGACCGTGAACTCCGTGGTCACCAGCGCCGAACGCTCGATAACGGCGATGCAATCGGCGTGCATGAGACCATAATCGCGCAGATGATCTCCGCCGTTCGGATCGTCATAGGCGACCGCGACCTTGGCGCCGCGATTGATCAATTCCACCGAGTGGCGGAACGATTCGATACCGGCCGAAAGCGGCGACCACGTAGCCTCGACTTCCGTCACCCGCACACCGACGAGCAGAACCAGTGCAGCCGCAAAACCCCACTGCACGGCGCGATTGCGGAAATCGACGTCGATGCAGGCCAGCAGGATAAAGGCGAGCGATATCGGCAGCCGCATATCCACCATGTAGGTTTCAAACATCACCCGCGGCAGCGCCAGGTAAACGATCGCCCCGACCACAAGCAGCGCCACGCCGCCGCCGTGGAACCAAAGAGCGCGCCGGCGCAGCGCCCAAATCGCACCGCCGGCGAAAGCGGCCACGAGCACGACCGCCACGATGGACGAATAGGCCCGGATCACGAATAGCAGGCCGTCCCCCTTGCCGGACAGCCGCCAATAATAGTCCCACAATCCCCGCGTCGGGCTGAGCATCAGCAACGCTGGAACGACGAGAAACGGCACGCCGGTGAGCACGAAGTCGAGGATCAACGGCGCCAGCACCCGCCGCGCGGCGGCAGAGCCCTCGGCGCGGCGACAGCGTGTATAGGCTGTCAAAAGCCGGTGGGATTCGAACGCCAGAAGGCCGACGCCGTAGACCCCGAGCACGAACAGATGACAAAAGAACAGGCCGAGCACGAACAGGGTCGAAATCGACAGGCGCAACAGGAGGCCGCGTTCGCGCAGCGCCAGCCAGGCCGTGAGCGCCCACAGCATTAGCCCGATGCCGAACACGTAATTCATCGTGCCGACGAGGAAGACGTCGTTATAGAGCAACGGAACCACGATCAGCGGCAACGCCGACCAGCGGCCGAAAAGCTGACGGTGCAGCGCCAGTGTGCCCGACACGATCAGCGTGAAGCTCAAGAGCGTGTAGATTTGACCTGCCACGTAGACGTTCACCACCCGCACGAAGAGCGGCACGATCAGATCCATCATCAAATTCGGGATCACCTGCCAGTCGATCTCGTAGTAGCGATGCAGATCGGGATCGCTATTGATCGTCGCGATGACGTGCATGCGCGCGAGGTGATTGATGTAGTCGGAGATCGGCGGCAGCGGATTGAGCAGAATTGGGATCGACACGATCGCCAGCAGCACCACGAACAGGATCGCGATCTTGGCCTTGCTGAAATCACCGTTGCGCGGCGCAGGCGCCGCCGAGCTCGCAGGCGCGAGTTCGCAAGCGGTATCCAGAGATAGCGTAGCAGCGTCCGGGGACGGCGTCAGATCAGGCATGGCAACTCGCGAACACAACCTGAGCCGCGTCCCTCCCGGTAGGAGGGACCGGGGAAAGCGGCCAGTCCTGGGATAAGTATCCCCCCGGCTAGGTCTGTCAGAATCAACGTGAACGCAGGATGAATACCACTTCAGGCTCTCCGGTCATGGTTGACACCGGAGCCAGACCAGCCGTTCGCGCCAGTCCGCTCCTCACATTTCCGCCGCAAGAGCCGTGCTAGTAGAGAGCGAGCTTTTCAACCTGCCATCACCGCTCCCCGCCATGCGTTTTTCCGTCATCCTGGCCGCCTTTATCATGCTTGCGCCGCTCGATGCGGCCTCCGCGCAACCAGCGACCCCTGCGCAATCTGCGGCCCCTGGTCAATCTGCGGCCCCTGCGCAACTAGCGGACACCGGCAATTTTCACATCGTCTGGGAGGTGAAGAACCGGTTTCGTCTGTTCCGCAAGGAGGCCGATTTCCGGCAGCAGGAGGCCGCGAGCCGCGGCGACGGCATTCTGGCCGCCGAACGGCGTCTGGAGCGCGACAGCGGCGGCTTGGGCTGGGCCAAGGACGTCGTCGACAACCTGTGCCTCGACCAGTACGGCAACCTGCTGCAGACCTGCGACCGCGACGGCGAGAACGAGAGCTACCTGACCCCGCGCGACTACCCGGTCAGTGTCGCCATCACTGGCACCGCGATCCCTGACGCGACGTGCTCCTGGAGCTTCGATGACGGCCAAGGACAGCTCCAGCAGATGACGGCGCCGTGCAACAGCGTAGTCAATGTGCGTGTGCGCTACGGGCGCACAACGGTTGCCACCGTCGACATTCCGCTCGGCGACGGCACGGCGCAACGCGTGGCCACCGAAATTGCCGTACGCGACCTGCTCATCGCCGGCCTCGGCGATTCAATAGCGGCCGGCGAAGGCGATCCGGACCGGGCGGTACAGCTCGACGGCGGCTTCTGCTTTCGGCGCTTCGGTACCGGTGAGCAGTATTATCGGCCGGCCCGCGCGGGCTTTATCGGCGACCACTCTTGCGAGAACACGCCGCCGAGCGATGCCGCCGCCAACAACTGGGCACGGCATGGCGCGCGTTGGATGAGTCCGGCGTGCCACCGCTCGCTCTACAGCTATCAACTGCGCACCGCGCTGGCGCTGGCAATCGAGCAGCCGCACGTCGCGGTGACGTTCCTGCCGCTCGCCTGCACCGGGGCCTCTATCCAGACCGGCATGTTCTCCGGGCAAAGCTTCGATGACTGTCCCGCCTCTGTCGGCATCGACGATTGCTCGGGGACGGCGCCCGCCCAGCTCAGCGAATTGAAAGAGATCATGGCCGAGGTGCACAAGCAGGAGCCGGAGCGCGGCCTTGATCTGATTCTTCTGACGATCGGCGCCAACGACATTAATTTCGCTTCGCTGGTCGCCAACGTGATCGTCGACGCTCCCACCGAGCGGCTGATCCTCGGCCGCGGCGGCGGCATCGTCAGCGTGCAGGATGCTGAAAATGCGCTCGATCAGAAATTGCCCCAGCAATTCGCACGGCTGCGCGCGGCGCTCAAACAATATGTCGGCGGCAATCTTTCGCGCGTCGTGTTTGTTTCCTACGCCAATCCGGCCATGCAGGCGCCGGGGAAGCCTTGCCCTGGCGGCCGCGACGGATTCGATGTTCACCCGGCCTTTTCGGCCGACCCCAGCCGGTTGCGCGCTGCCGCCGAATTCGTCGACAAGAGATTTTTGCCCGTGCTCAAGGCATTGGCGACTTGCGACGGGGCCAACATATGCCGCGATCCGCTGACCGATCGCATGACGTTTGTTGATGCCCATCAGGCCGCGTTCGAAAGCCACGGCATGTGCGTGCGTGCACCGGACGATCCGGTGTTCGATCGCGAGTGCTTCTCGACGACCGGCAAGAGCTTTGTGAGCAATCTTGTTGCCGCCGCCGAGGACCCGATGGCCTGCTCGCTGCCGGAAAGCGCCTATCAGCCCTACGCGCCACGCGGGCGCTGGATCCGCACCGCCAATGACAGCTATTTCACCGCCATGACCTATCCGCAGGGCATCCCGGCGACGTTGCGGCCGAGCGATATTCACGACGCGCTCTGGGGCGTGGTCAGCGCCGTCTACGGTGGCGCCGTGCATCCGACCGCTGAGGGCTACGCCGCGATGGCCGATGCGGCACTGCCTGCCGTGCGCGTGACGCTCGGATTACCGGAGCCGCCGGCAGTCAGCGCCGAGCCGCTGCCGCCACTCGCGCCGGGCGCTGCGCCGGCCGGGGTGCCTGTTGCGCCCGCTCCGGGCGCACCGGCGCCGACTGCTCCCGCGATGGCCCCATTACCGCTGACGATAGCCCCCTCGCCCACACGTTAGACCGCGAAGGTCAGGAAGGTTGGAGGGTAAGGGCTTCAACGCGGCGCGGCGACGCGACCGGTTGCGAACTGTAGTGTTCAGAAGCCGATCCGTTCAGA
>DATJTL010000002.1:0-7137 GCA_035503415.1 Xanthobacteraceae bacterium | reverse complement strand
GCAGCGGCGCGCTCGATCAGGTCCCGCGGCACGCGATGGCTGTCGAATGTATCGCCGGCAAGGATGACGACGTCGGCCGCCGCGCCGTGCGCGGCGTCGAGCACACAGGCAAGTCCCGCGGTGCCGTCGCCGTCATGCAGTCGCGCCGTGTAGTCGTGGTCGACGTGCAGATCCGAGGAATGAACAACGACAATGTCGCGAGCGGGCGGCGGCATGCGGGAGGCACAATCAGGCGCGGTTATTCCGTACCCTTAGCGCAGCCTGCGCCGCGATGCCATCATCGACAGCCGTACTTGCGGAGCGAGAACCGTCCGGCGCCGTGCGCGACGTTTTTCGGCTTGTGCCGCTTACGCTATCGGCGTGGCGGTTCGCTCAGCGGCCGGTCGAGCCCGCCGCTTGCGGCTTGGTCTTCTAACGGCCGCTTGAGCAGGCGAAAACGGTTCGGATCGAGAGCCGGCGCCGGTTGCGGCGCGGCGGCCGGCTGGATGCTCGGCGACGGGGCGGCCGACGCGCGCAAGTCATCGGCCGGATTGGCGCGCGGCTTGCTTATGCGCCCGCGCCAACGCTCGATGACGGCGGTGAGCGAACGGGCGTCGAGAGGCGCCGTCGCGCTACCGTGGTCGTCGCTCATGGTATCGCTTCGCGGCAGCATCTGCGCGGGCAATTGCGTGAACTTAAGCCGCGTCGGCAACGCCACGCCTTCACCGAAGGCAAACGCCTCGCCGGTGCCGAGCGAGGGCAGGAACGCGAGCAGGTTGGCGGCCGTGTCGGCTACGGCAGAGCGCAGCAATCCTTGGTCGCGATCGTTGGTCATGCGCATGGCGAACAGCGTGCTGCACTGGGACAGGATGGTCGGATCGAGTTCGGCCGGCCGCTGTGTGACCAGCCCGAGGAAGACGCCGTATTTGCGCCCCTCCTTGGCGATGCGCGAAATGGAGCGCCGGGTCGGGGCAAAGCCGACCGAATGGTCGGCTGCCATGTAACGGTGGGCCTCCTCGCAAAGCACCAGCAACGGCGCACTGCCATCGCTCCAAAGCCCGAGATCGAAAGCCATGCGGCAGGTGACCGAAACCAGCGCGTCCACCACCTCAGACGGGAAGCCGGCGAGCTGCATGATCGTCATCGGCTTGCCGTTTGGCGGCAGCCGGAACAGCGTCGCGAGAATTTCCGCCATGGTGTCGCCGCCGACGTTGGCGTTTTCGAACATGAAGGCGTAGCGGGGATCGTTGCACACCGTTTCGATGCGCGTCATCAGCTTGTGATAGACCATGCGCGAGGCGCGATTTTCCAGTTTGCCCATGCGCGCGTCGAGGAGCGACAACAGATCGGCGATGCGGTACGGCACGGGCACATCGAGCGTGTAGCGCACACTGGCCTCGCCCGGCTTGGCCGCGAGCCGGCTGGTCAATCCGTTCTGCTGGGCATAGGAGGATTTGGCCAGCGGGATCACCTCGGAGAGAAAATCGACTTCCTCTTCCAGGCCGGGCCGTCCGCCGAAAAACACGTCGACGATCTCGTCGAAATTGAACAGCCAGAATGGCAGCTTGATATTGTTCGGATTGAGCACCTGTGCGCGCTCGCCGAAGCAGCGGCCGTATTCATTGTGTACGTCGAGCAGAAGAACGCGCAGGTCAGGCCGCACCTGCAGGATTTGTTGGAGCAGAAGTGCGATCGCGCTCGACTTGCCGACGCCGGTGGTGCCGAGCACGGCGAAATGCTTGCTCAGCATCTCGTCGACGTCGATGCCGGCGGGAATGGCGCCGTCCTGGTGCAGGCGGCCCACTTCGATCATGCGCGAACTGGAATTCTGGAAGATAAGCCGCAGTTCGCGCGCGCCGACGAACACCACCGGATCGCCCATCGCCGGATAAGAGGTGACCCCCCGCTGGAAATAAGCGGTGCCGCCATCGCCGGAGCGGATTTCGCCTATTAGGTCCAATTGGGCGACCGCAGCATCGTTGTCGCGCGCACCGGCTTCCGTACCCATCGAAACGTCGGTGATCAGGCCGACAAGCAGCGTTTTGCCGACGGCGACGCCGAGAAATTTGCCCACCGTGACGCGCTTTTCGTCGGGCGCCTGCGGCGACACTGCCGGAATTCCAACGCTGGCCTGCGAGCCGTGAACGGAGATGATGCGGCCGATAAACTCGACCCTCGGCGGCACACCCTGGGGGTGTGACTCGTTATTCAGCAAGGCCATCACATTCTCCGAACGAGCGTCGTCTTGACGACGACGTGGGACCCTACTCCGTAACCGTTTCGACTGGAGATTCAGTTAATGTAACGGCAGCAATTGTGTTCTGCCATCTGCCGGGTGTCCGCCGCGCGCTTGGGGCGGATCCCAAGCAAGCAGTGGTTTCCGCATTCTTTTTTGGGACGGCACCGATGGCGGGTCTTATACCGATGCTTAGCGAATCGTTAGCGGTTATCCGCGCAACGGCGTTCGCAGGCGCGGGCTCGCGCCGCTTCGCGCGGCGTCGGCCGTGCGGCGGGAAGGCGCCAATTCCTCGAGAAAAATCGGCTTGGCGAAATAGTACCCCTGCGCAAACCTGATCCGTGTTGCCGCCTGCAGGTACGCGACTTCCTCGAACGTCTCCACGCCTTCGGCGATCACCGTCATGCCCAGGGCATCGCTGAGCGCCTCGATCGCCTTGAGCACGCTTTGGCTACGCGGACGCTGGTGAATGTCGGTGATGAAGGAGCGGTCAATCTTGATTTCGTCGGCGGTCACGTCGGCGAGCGTGGCGAGCGACGAATATCCTGTGCCGAAATCGTCGACGGAGACGCGTGTTCCGATCTCGCGCAGAATAGGCAAAAAATGTGTCTGAAAACAGCTCTTTGAAAAGAACGCGTCCTCGGTGACCTCGACCATAAAACGGTTGGCGCAGTTGGTCGCTTTCAATTCCGCGCAGAAGCCGTCCATGAAACTCGCATCTGCGGCCCGCTTGGCCGCAATGTTGATGCTGATGGTTGCCTGCGGACCGAACGCGTCGTCGAGCAGATCGATCGACCGCATGATTTCGGCAAGCGCCAGGTAGGTGATGTCGTCGATCAATCCGAGTTCGATCGCGAGCCCGATGAATTCGCCCGGCGCCTGTATCACGCCATCCTCATCGCGCAGCCGGATGAGCGCCTCGACGCCTACGATCTCCTGGGTGCGAATGTCCACCTTTGGCTGAAATGCGCAGCAGAAGCGTGCGTCGCGCACGGCAAGGCGCAGCCGCTGTTCCTGCGCCATGCGTGCCGACATTGCCCGTCCCATGTCGGAATCGAACAGAGCCGCTGCACCCTTGGCACCATCCTTGACCCGATTGATGGCGGTGTCGGCGGCCCGGCGCAGCGTTTCATAGTTCATGCCGTGGTCCGGACAGATGCTGACCCCGATCGATGCTGAGGTGAGAATCTCGTAGCCCTCGATCAGGAACGGCTCCTTGAGTTCCTTGAGCAGGCTGTTGATCAAATCTTCCAGATATTCATCGCTGTCGAGCGGATTGAGAACCAGCAAAAACTCGTCGCCGCTCAGCCGCGCGACCACGTCGCTCGCGCGAAGCTTTGCCCCGATGCGCTGGGCGACCTTGAGCAAAAGCTTGTCCCCGACGGCGTGCGTATAATAATCATTGACGTGCTTGAAATTGTCGACGTCGAGAAGGGCGAGCGCGAAGCGCGCCTTCCCTTCGCTCACCGTCAACACGCGGTGAACCTCTTCGTGGATCAGCGTCCCATTCGGCAGTCCGGTCAAATCGTCAAAATAAGCGCGCCTGGACAATTCGACTTCGGCCCGCTTGCGGTCGGTGAAATCGAACGAAGTCGAGAGCAGCAGAGAGCGGTCGAGGATGCGGGCCGCACGCCTGCGGATCAGAAGCGTGCGTTCGCCGGCATCACCCTGCGGAGCCAAGACCCGCTCTTCGGTGGTGATGGCGCCATTTGTGTCCATCGGCTCGGTTGCCGGGTCGATCTGCGGCACGGGCGCCGCAGTTTCGTCGGACGGATCAGTTGCGATCGAAAAATCTGTCGAAATGCCGTTTTCGAGTACGACCGCGCCATCCTCCGACTGCACGGTGACGCCGACGGGCAGAGAATCGATGATCGCGCTGAGAAGGCCGACCGCGCGCCGCGCGTCGATCGCGCCCTGCTCTGCCGCTTCGAGCCGCTGACGCAGATGCGCGGTTTCGTCGGCCGGATTGTCGTCGCTCATGCGGCTTGCTCGCAACTGCCGTCAACGCCGTCGCCGCAGGCGTGCATTTGCCGCGTTCGAAGGGCTTACGAATGGGCTCTAGTTTAGCGGCACGAAAAGAATGAAAATTTAAGAGACGCGCGGCCGGCGTCCGATCCGCACCGCCCAACGTACCGGTTAGGCTTTCATTAACCGCAAAGACGGCGAGTATGAGGTCGGCGGCGAGCGCGCCGCCGTTCAGACTCGCGCGGCATAGGAGCCGCGACTGATGACGCTGATGAATTCGGCGCCGATTTCGTAGCCGAGCCGCCAGATCACCCGATAGGCGCGCTCCTTGCCGGCAAGTCCCTCGCCGGAGAGGAGCAGCACGAACTCGTCGGGAACGTCAAAACCTTCGACATGCAGCCTGATACCTCCGTCGGAAATATCGGTTATCAGGCAATCGCGCGGCAGCGTGCCGGTGCCGACCTGAATCTTCGCCACGCGATTGAGAAGATGGCGCCGCGTACGGCGCCGCTCCGCAGGTTTGTCTTGCGCACGCATGTGCTTCGCGCCCCTCGATGCAGGCCGCCTGCTCTGCTGGCGGCCCATCGGTGAAACCACTTAGGCGGCGCCTATTGCCGGCGAACTAAGGGCAGTGTGGGCATTTTTCCGGTTTTTGCGCGAATTTTGCCCGATCCGGCCGGCGCACGAGTGATCGCCAAAGCTGCCGGAACCTGCGCTCACGGTCGGGAATTCTCCTGTAGCGACAAACGAGAAGATGGCGAATGCAACATGGCCGACAGACCTGACCCACACACCGCATCCGTGCCAGAAGCTGGGCAAGCGCGGCGCAAGCCCAGCGAAGAGGAGCGGCTCGCGTCCAAATTGCCGCTGCCGGAGACGGATCAGCCGGATCCGATGCTGCAACTGAGTGTCGGGCGTCTTGGCGCCGGCTCGGTCACGCTCGCCGCCGCGTTCGGCGCAATCATTCTCGGCGTCGTGCTCTACGGTCTCAACAGTCCCGCCCCCAATCCACAGGATGTGGCCGGGACGAAGAGCGCGCCGGCAGCGCCGGATGCTGGTGGTAAGCTTGGCCCCGCCGCGCCGAGCGGGCAATCAACCGGTAATACCGGTCATAACTGAGCGCACCGTCAAGGTGCGAAGTCAGCCCTCGAAGGCCGGATCGATCGGCACCCGATAGCCGTTGGCGAGACGGTTGGTTTCGTTCGCCATGCCGACCACGGCCATCAGCTCGCCGAACATTTGTTCGCTCATGCCGGCCTTGCGCGCCGCGGCGCCGTGGCTCGCGATGCAATAGGCGCAGCCGTTGGTGACGCTGACCGCGAGATAGATCATCTCTTTGGTGAGCGCATCGAGCGCGCCCACCGCCATGACGTCCTTGACGCTTTCCCAGGTGCGCTTGAGCGTCTGCGGGTCGTGGGCGAGATATTTCCAGAAATTATTCACGTCATCGACGCCCCGCGTGCGCTTGATGTCGTCAAACACCGCGCGCACCTGCGCACTGGCGTCGCGATATTCGATCGGTCGGTGAGCGCTCATGAGCTGAACTCCTGCAAGAGAAAAAAGAGACCTCTGCTTGGCATGTCAGAACGTGTCATGCAGCCGCACCGCGCGGCCGCCAATTGACCAGGAACACGCCGGCAACGCAGATCGCCATGCCGAGAAGCGACAGTGGCGGCAGCCGCTCGCCGAACAGCAACCAGGCCATCAACGCGGTCAGCGGCGGAGTAAGGTAGAACAAGCTCACCACGCGCGTTGCCGCCGATCGGCGAATAAGAAAATAAAGAAGCCAGATGGCGCCGAACGACAGCACGAACACCAGCCACGACAGCGCAAAGATGAATTGCGGCGTCCACTCCACCACGCGGTGTTCGAACAAGACCGCGCCGAGCACGAAGAGAAGCCCGGCTGCCGCGTATTGTACCAGCATGCCGGTGCGCATATCGATGCCGCCGCCGAAGCGTTTCTGATAGAGCGTGCCGACGCTGATGCCGAGCAGCGCCAAGGTCGCAGCGACCCAGGCGAGCGGTCTGGTCTCCCCGGCCGCGACGTTCTCGCGCACGATCAGATAAACGCCGACTAATCCGAGCGCGAGGCCGAGCCATTGCCGCGGCAGGACGCGCTCGCCAAGCCATCGGTTGGCGATAGTCGAGGTCAGCACCGGCTGCAGGCTGACGACCAGCGCGACGAGGCCGGCGGACAGGCCGTTTTCGATGGCGACGAAGACGCCGCCGAGATAAAGGCCATGCACCATGAGCCCGGTCAATGCACTGTGCGCCATGCCGGCGCGATCCGGCCATTTCGGCCGGGTGAAGACAACGACCACGCCAAGCAGCACGACCAGCACGATCATGCGCAGTGAGAGGAACGTCAGCGGCTCGGTGTAAGCGAGCCCGTACTTCGCGCCGATAAAGCCGGATGCCCACAGCACGACGAACACTGCGGGTGCCGCAAAGACGGCGAACTCCTCAAGCGAACGCGGCATGATTTCGACCGATGTTTGCGCCGACCAACGCGGCGCTATCCGCCGTGCGCGAGGCTGCCGATGATGCCGATCAGCGCGCCGATCGCCAGCACACCGCAGACCGCGGCCTGGATGCCGAAACCGGGGCCGCGCTTCGCCGCTGCCTGCGTATAGCTCACCATGTAGACGACACGGCCGGCGATCCAGATCGCGCCCAGCGCCGCCGCCCAAACGTCGCTAACGTAAAAAGCAAATAGCCAGAGCAGCGGCAGGAAGATCGGCATCCATTCGAGCGTATTCATCTGCACGCGGAAGACACGCTCGAAATCGGGATTGCCCGAAATCGCCGGCGCCAGAATTCCATATTTGCGCCGCGCCCGCGGCACGCGCAGGCTGGTGTAAAAGTAAAACAGGATGGCGACTACGCTGACGAGCGCGGTCCAGTGCGGCATGGCAGAAACTCCCGGCAAATGGCGGCGCGAGACTGCCGGTAGTT
>DATJTL010000001.1:0-5740 GCA_035503415.1 Xanthobacteraceae bacterium | reverse complement strand
CTACCGCGAGGCGGACTCGCGCATCGAGCGAAAGGTGACCGAGAATCGAAGCTCTTCGACCGGCGGAATGCTGTGTTCCCATTCCCAACGCGAAGGGCCGCGCATCAGATAAATCGAGCGGCGGTCGAGGCGGATCGCGGCGCGCTCCCAGCCCGCATCGCGCTTTCTCCGCATCCGGAAGGTGCACGGCGAGGAGAGCGAGACGCCGATGACATCATCGTAGTGCGGCCGGTCGCGATGCCAGCCGATCGTCGTCCCCGGCCGATATTCGGTGACAAGCGCGTGCTGCAAACGATCCGGCGCAAGCCCCGCGAACGCGGCGGCGCGCTCACGCAGCGGCAGGAGATATGGCGGCATCGGTTCGGCCTCGTTCAGACCGCCGCCGTTGAAATCGTAGCGGAAGCCGAACGAGACGACGCGGCGCTTGCCGAGAAAGCCGTGAAATTCGAATTCCCTCAACGGCAGATCGGCGAACGCAGCGACAAGGCGCGCCTCTTGGGCAGCATCGATCAGGTCCGGCGCATAGCGGAAGCCGGCCGGCATCGGTTGCGGGGCAGGCGGCTCAAAGAGCGCGAGCTGTTCGTGTTTCATCATCGTGAATGCGCAGGATGCAACGAACAGATGGGGTTTTCTCGCCCGTTCTGCAAACCGCGCGCGTTTCGCGGAGCCTGTCATCGGACCGGCTACTTCGGAGCGGACCCGTTGGCGGATCACACCGTACAGTCCTTCGTCAGTACCAGGCGCCGTGCGGCGTCACTGCCCCGCCGTGCGAGGCGCTGCCAAAGCCAGCACGTTCGAGCCCAGGAAGAACAGCGTAAGCGCGCTCAGGAATGCCGCCAGGTACATGCGGTCGTCGTTGAGATAGAGCACGAAACTGAACGCCAGGAACATGGCGGCCACGAACAGGTTGCCGCGCGCAAGCAGCCGAGCTTTCCTCCGGCGCGCCTCGTCGTCGGCATTTGCAAGCGCAAACTCCTGTCGAAGGCCGCTCAATTCAAGCTCTATTTCCGCCTGCGTCATGAAAACCTCCCGAATCGAACTCGTCAGGGGACTCCCTGCCGACCCTTTGACGTTGGCATCGATGCGGCGGTTCAACGGAGTTATGATTCACGTTGCTTCGCGCTCCCTTCTCCAGAAGGTTGAAGAACGCAAAGCTCTCGACGAAGCGTGAGTGTGCCTACGCCTGCAGCCGCGTGTGCCGTCCGGCGGTGCGTTCGATGGCGCTGGCGAGGTATTCGGGTGATTGCGCGCCGGTGACGATGACGTGGCCGCCGAAGATGAAGCAGGGCACGCCGTCGATCCCGGCTTCCTTGGCGCTGGTGGCTTCGGTCTCGATGCGGTCGACGTCGGCGTCGCTGGCAAGGAGCCGCCGGACCAGGTCGGCGTCCATGCCGCAATCTGCGGCGGCTTTGATCAGAACCTTGGGATCGGTCAGGTCGGCGCCTTCGGCGAAGTAAAGCTCCATCAGCCGCTGCTTGACGCGAGCCGGATCTGTGGCGCTGCGCGACCACAGGATGAGGCGATGGCAGTCGAGCGTGTTGGGCTGGCGCGAGATCTTCTCCGGCGCGTAGGGCAGGCCCTCCATGGCGGCCGCGGCGGCGATCCGCTCGGCAATGACGCCATAGCGCTCGGCGGAACCGAACTTGGTTTCCAGATAGGTCTGCCGGTCGATGCCTTCGCGCGGAATCCAGTCGTTGAGAAAATAGGGCCGCCAGTTGATGGCGACGTCCACATCGGGTGTGATCGCCATCGCCGCCTCCAGCCGGCGTTTACCGATGTAACACCACGGGCAAACGACGTCGGACACGACCTCGATCAGCACGGTGACTGGCGCGTCGGGTGAAGAAGCCATGAGCACACCTTACGAATCTGTCGCGGTCAGCCTAACCATATATGGGGCGCAGCGGGAATGTCTCCGCTTCGCAGGGCTGCGGCAAGATCGACAAGCCTATCTGGCCGCCGTCTTGCCTACCACGCGGGCGATGAGCGAATCGACGCTGTCGGTGGGCCGCAGCGTGGCGAGCGTCACCGCCGCCTCGATACCGACGCGCTTGCGGTCAGGCGCCATCGTAGTGTGCTTGAGCACACTGGCGAGCCGGCGCGCCACGACGTGGGCGGCGCGCAAATCAGTGTCGGTGAATACCGCGAAGATCGAATTGTCGGCCTCACGGCAGGCGAAATCGACCTGACGCATGAGCCGGCTCAAGAGCCGCGCGGCGTCGATGCCGCTGCGCCGGTCGCTGCCGTTGAACGAAAAGCGCGCGATCGAAAGCCCAACGCCGCGCTTCTCCGCCTCGTCGACCGCGCGGTTGAGGTCGCGCCAGAACGCGTCGTGGGCAAGTAGCCCGGTATCGGGGTCGATCAGGCCCTTGGCGTCGAGCGATCTGAGCATGCGGCGCAGCCGCTCGCCGAACGCATGCAGACGCACGAACGGCAGAAAGCGATCAACCAGAAGTTCCGGCCCCTCGGCGACGCGTTCGAGATTGGGCAGGTGCGCGGCGAACTTTTCGACGGCGCCGGGATGACCGCCGAGCACCGCGACCGGCAGGTCGCGAAAACGCACGTCTTCAGCGAGCACAGTCAGCAGGGCCTCGACGATGCGCGGGCCAAACCCGTCGCCGATTACCACGCCATCGACGTGGCGTGCATGCAGCGCGCGTGCCGCGTTCTCGACGCTGAGTGCGCCGATCAGGCCGACGCGCTCGCCGACGGCAACCGAGAGCGCCGGATAGGACCGGCCGCGGCCGGCGAGAAGCACGCTCGCCTCTTCAACCGGATCGCTCGAGGCCAACTCGGGAGGAAGCTCGCCCGCCGCCGCCAAAGTGCGGGTGCGGCGCAGCACCGTCGAGTGGAGCGTGCGTACGCGCAGCACCGACGACAGCCGGGCGGCGACGCGCTCAGCCGGAGCGCTTGCCGAAATGGTCAGCGCGTCGGGAAACAAAATCGCGCTGTCATCGCGTGTGCGCGCGAGTATCGGCAGCAACGCGGCCTCGCGCGCCTTGCGCCGATCAGCAAAGACGCGAGCCAAAGCCGCTGCGGCCGCACGGTCGGTGCACGCGTCGGCCAGCACCAATCCTTCCGGCTCGACCGAGGTCAGCGCGGCTGCAGCCTCCGCCCAACTGGTTTCGACGATCGGAAAGGCGCCATCGCGGCGCAAAGCGGCAACGAGATCGGAAGCCGGGTTGTCGGCGACGACGACGAATGGACCTTGTAACGCCATGACGGATTGCCGACGGGATGAACAGAACGCGAGCCCGCCGCGCAAGATGCCAAAACGCTGTTAATGGGGCGTCAACGGCTTGATGGCACGTCAGCCGCGCGCCGGCTCGCCCCGATCGCCGCGGTCGCGGAAGGCCGCCGCGACCAGCGGGTTGACCCCGACCGCAGTCAAGGCCGCCTGCACCACATCGGGCTTGGTTGCATTGCCGATCAGCCGCTGGCCGATCACGGGATCGGGCACGGCGGCGACCGTGGCTGCGCTGTCGATGCGGCCGACTGCGTCCTGCAATTCCCGTAAGGGGAAGCGATAGCCGCCGACGCTGACGATGCCCGACGGCGGCCCGGTGACCACCATCGATCTGGTGGCAGCATCAACACGGCAGGTGTAGCCGGTATCGACCAGGCCGAAACGGTCGATGGGAAAGTGCGGCAGGCCGGAGCGTTCGATGCCCGGCGGAAAGGAGTAGCGCGGCACCATCGGTCCGCGCAAAGCCACGGTGCTGGCCTGCGTGCGCACCAATTCGGCGACGATGACGGCGCCGGAAGAACCACGCGGCGCCACCACCGGGCCGAACGGGATCGGCGCAGACCGGCCGCCGGCGCCACGCCGTGCCGCGATCAGACCGGCTTCGCCGAAGATCGAGACATCCACCAGGCCAGTGTCGCGTTCGCGCCAGACCGGGCTCGTCGCCAGCCGCTCAGGCGCGCGCCAGGTTGCGACGACGGTGCCGCCGCGCTCGCGCGCGAATAGGCCTGACTCGGCGAGGCGGATCGCCACGGCGCCTGGCAGGATCAGCGTGCCGCAGGCATCGTCGCGACGCTGCTGCGCCAACACCTCGGCATCGAACGGATGGTGCAGGCAAAGCGTGCCGGCGCTGAGGAGCCAGGGCATCAGCGTGACGCAGAAGCCGGCAAACGAAGACGGCGGCACGGTAGAGAGAATGCGCGAGTCCTGGGCAAGCTTGCTCTCCAGCGTCACGCCGAGGCCACCGGCGAGCATTTCCATATGATTGCGCGCGACCGGCACGATGCCGCTGTCGCCGACATCGAAAGTGATCAGCCCGATATGAGCCGCCGCGTTAGCGAGACGGTCGCGCTCAAGCGGCGGGATCGGATCCAGCCGTTCGGCCTTGTACAGATCGTCGAACGGCACCACGCCGTCTGGCAGTCTGTCGCCGAAGCCGCACACGTAGCGGATCGAAAATACCTCCGAGGCGATCCGCATGGCGAACTGGCTATGATTGAAACTACCGGCACGGCCGCAGGTGATCAGCGCCTTGCCGCCGATGCGGGCCAGCGCGGCGATGGCCTCGGCGCGGCGCCAAAGCAGCGGCAAAGGCGCCGCAATCATTCCCGCGCGCAGCACGCCCAGAATGGTCAAGATATTTTCGACCGTATTGGGCAACTGAATGCCGACGATCGTGTCGGTCGCCATGCCCATGCGGCGCAGGCGCCCGGCAATCGCTGCGACCATGCGGTCGGCCTGCGCGTAGGTAAGACGCCGCGGCGCGCCGTCGGTGAATGCACTCCGGTTCGGCGCGTCGGCAAGCGCAACCTTTTCCGGATTCTTCTGCGCGATGCGGCGGAACACCTCGTCGATGCTGGCGCGGCGCTGGCCTTGCTGGGCTGCGAGCACAACCGTCGGATCGCCGAGGATCATTGCACCGCTCCGGTCGGTTGCTGCCACCAGGTTTCCGGCAGGTTGCCGAATAGCGAGGTACGCGCCGGATGGGCGATCCTCGCCCAATGCGCGACCCATTGGTCTGGGAGATAAAATAGCGGCACGACGTAACAGCCGGAAATCAGGACGCGGTCGAGCGCGCGCACGGCATCGACGAACTCGGGGCGGTCGCGCGCTTGCAAGAGTGCGTCAATCATAGCGTCAACGGCGGGACTGCGCACCCCCATATAGTTGCGCGATCCCTGCTCGCCGGCGGCAGCCGAGCCGAAATAAAACAGCTGCTCGTTGCCGGGCGACAACGACTGCTCCCAGCGATATTCGATCATGTCGAAATCGAACGAAATGAGCCGCTGCTCGTATTGCACGTCGTCGACCAGTCGGACCTCCGCGTCGATGCCGGCGCGGGCTAGACTGCTGGAGAACGCAAGCGCCAGCCGCTCGTCGTCCCGGTTCGTCACCATGATCTCGAAGCGCAATTGGCGCCCGCTCACGCGGTTGCGCAACTCGGTGCCCTTGAGCTCATAACCGGCCGATTGCAGCAGAGTGAGCGCCTGGCGCAACGGCGCGCGGTCGTGGCCGGTTCCATCGGTGACTGGCGGCGACCATGTGCCTTCGAGCACGTCGGGCACAACGGCGTTGGGGAAGGGCGCGAGCAGGGCGCGCTCATCGGGGTCGGCTGGCCGATGATAGGCGGAGAGTTCGGAATCGTCGAAGTAGCTCGCGCTTCTTTTGTAAAGCCCGTAGAAAAAATTGCGGTTGATCCACTGGAAATCGAATAACAGCGCGATCGCTTCCCGTACGCGGACGTCGGCGAATATGCTGCGCCGTGTATTGAACACG